>JAJZQR010000358.1 GCA_021806765.1 Chloroflexota bacterium
CCCCTAAGCACCTGGTCCAAGACCCTGCAAATCTAAAGAGGAGGTGGCCGGCCTCGGTAACATTATCATTTGAGGGAACTACTCCAAAATCAGCCCTCTCGGTAACATTTTCATTTGAGTTGACACGTTGCGCATGTCCGCTCAGGAGCAAGGCCGTCGCGGCAAGGGGTGGAACTTGGCGCGAAGGGGGTATCTGCCGCACGGCAGTAGCCCAGAGCATGCACGTCCAGGGACAGCAGCCAAGACGGCAACATGCTACAATACGGCCTCGCCATATCCGGGCCTGATCCCTCCTGCATGTAGATACGGGACGTCACAGATCAGGCAACTTCACACGATCCGAACACCCCGCAAGACTCAGCTCTAATGGACACTGACAGACCATGTCGATAGCAGGGTTGCGCGCTACCCTGGAGGCACATCGCGGCAGCCGTTTCCTGGTAGCCACAACGTTCCTGGAGGCGGCCTGCGCTGCCTTCCTCATGGCTCGCGTGGCCTTCGGACCCATATCGGTATCCCCGCAGCCATCGCTGTGGTTCCTGGGGTTTGGGATCTGGCTGGTCCTCTATCTGGGCATCTCCCTGTGGTGTCTCTTCGGCCTCTCACGAAAGGCATCTAAGAGAGCATCCTCGCCATCACGTCTCTGGGCATCGACCCTCCCCTTCCTACTGCTGTTCCTGCTCGCCAATCTGTTGCTCGTCGGGTCCAACCTGAGCAGTTGGCTGTCGCAGTACATCTCCACGATTCAACCCTTCCCGACCCTCGCCATGGCCATCGGCCTCCTGCTCGTTTGGCTGCTGAAGCTGCTCATACTCTCTCCCCTCAGTCCCCGGGACCGCGCTTCCCTCCGAGTCTGGAAACTCTCGGCGGATACCGCCATACCCATAGCCTTGCTGCTCCTCGGCGTCCTCCAGGCAAGCGTGTATCTGTTCCCCATCGGAAATGCTTTCCTGCGCTTCTGGGCCATCGCCGATGCCCTGGGTTCCGGCATCCCTTATCCCGTTACCCTCACGGAGCCGAACTCAATCGCGGCCGGAAGCCCTCCTTACGTCTACGACCTGCCGCTGTTTCCCTTGATGTTGAAAGCGGCCTTCTCCATCCTCGGGCACAACTCCACGGCGGGCCACTTGCCGGCTGCTATCGCCAACGCCCTGTTCCCGCTGTCTCTGTACCTGCTGATCGGACGAGCCACCGGATCACGAATGATCGCCGTACTGTTCAGCGCCCTGGCCTCCCTGTTCCCCTATTTTCGGTTCTGGGTGCTCAATCTTCCCGATCCGGACCCCCTGCTGTTGACCAGCGCCTGTTTCGCAGCCTATCTCTACCTGCGGGCGTTGGATGCCCCTCGATCCTCCGCCACATGGATCATAGCTGGGATAGCTGGAGGCATCCTTAGCCTGGCGCGTCCCGAGGGCATTCTCTACGCCGGCTTCCTCACCATCGGAATGCTGCTCTCCCGCCCCAGGCTGAGGCAGTTCGGCCTGTACCTGCTGTGTCTGGGGCTCTTCTTAGTACCTATGGTGGCTGTCTGGTGGGTCAACTTCGGTTTCCTCTGGCCCCAGAACTACAATCATACCCTGGGATTGGAGTACCCGGCGCAGAACTACGCCATCCTCTACAAGACGGATGCCCTCGGCTTCTATCGTCGGGGGTTCGACCTGGATCCCCAATGGGTTCTACTGCTCTTCGCGTTGTTCTTGGCTTCCGTCCTGTTCGGTACCCTGGTCATGCTGGTCAAAGATCGCCGCCTCCTGGCCTTCGCTATACCCGGGATTGGCAACACAGTCACCATCTTCTTCGCCAACCCCTACATCCCGAACACCTTTCACTTTGCCGATTTCTTCCGGCACGACTCCTTTGGGATCCCCTTCCTGGTGGCTACCTCGGCGTATGGTTTTCACCTGGTCTGGCGTTACCTGGTCTCCCGACCACGGCTCAAGCCAATCGGCTACCTGTGCCTTCTACTGCTGATAGCAGCGGTGATCCGTGAAGGGGACAAGCTGGCTAATCCCACCGCGACGCACCGCACCGGGACGAACCAGGTCCTCACAATCGACACCCATCTTTCGATGGAAGCCATTTTCGAGCATCCACTCACCTTGCCAACCATGACCTACTATCAGGATGGCAATGTGACCGTCGCCAAGCCCACCTCTATCGAATGGCCCGATGACGCACTAGCCTTCTTCAAACCCCTGGACATGGCCTTCGATAGCCGCGCACGCCCTTTCGGGTACGCTTCCGTGGTAGCGGTCATCTTGGCGCTCGCCTTTGCGTTGCTAGCCGACGGCGTATCCCCGCAGGCCGGCCGCGCCACAGAACATTGGCCCCAAGATGAAGGTGTGAATGCCGGACCGACAAGGGACTAGCGCCAGAAATGTCAGGATCCAACTGGGCAGTGACTGAGTGCTGCCTCTGACAGTGGAACCTGTGTCAGCGAGGGCTTATCCGGTACACCTTCACAGTCGGTCCGGGACGGTCGTAGGCGAAGAGGTGCCAGAAGGGGGTATCCAGGTCGTCCAGGGCAAACGGTGTGGGTTGCCCGTCCAACCGGGGGGAGAAAACAGCCACCAGGGGCAGTTCCCGGTCCAGCTGCTGGTAGAACTCTACCCGATCGGCATACTTGTCCGGCTGTTCGAAAGCCCTGTCGTAGAGGAAGCTGCTGACGGCCAGGTAGTCGAAACCGTTGCTTCGGTAGTAGTCCAGGTCGTGCATGGTTGCCCGCCAGTCCAGCTCTATGTCCCGCTGCTGAAGCGTAGCCCTGAAGGCCAGCGACTCCTGGTCCAGCAGGGAGAATGCCTCAACCGCCACCTTGCTTCCAGGGGGTATCACCCGCTCGGCCCACTCGTTGGCCTGCTGGCGGGTATCCGTCTGGTTGACCAGCCAGTCCAGCCTCAGAGAGAAAACGGCGGGCTGTAGTAGAGCCAAGACCATGAGGGCCGTGGCCACCCAATAGAGCTTGCGACCAGGCACCGCACTGAGTATCTCCTCCAGACCGTGGGCGGCCAGCAACGCGACGAAGGGCATCGCCGGCACCACCCACCGGACGAAGAACAGGTCCATGGCGGACATGAAGACGAAGTAGGGGAGCAGAAACGACAGCAGGAGGGCAGCACCCCGGCGATGGTAGCGCAGCAATAGGGCGATCCCCACAAGAGCAAGCCCTGAGGCTACCAGGCCGCTCCCCTGCGCGATCCCGGTCAGGAACTGCCACGCCGTGGGATCCAGGGCTTGTCCGGACCAGGGAGCCTGGCCCATGCCCAGTTGCGCCAGAAAGCCCCCGCGGAACTCGCGGAAATCGAGGAGCGAGAAGGGCGTGCCCAGAACGAAGCCGAGCAGGGCTGCCCCACCCGAGCCCGCCAGCTTTGCCAGGGGAGTCGGTTTCAGGGCGTAGCTCAGCTTTCCGTGACCCACCCGGTGAGCGATCGCTATGGATACCACCACCATTCCGGCGTTGTACTTGGTCGAGGCAGCCAATCCCGCCATCAAACCGGCGAGAAGGTAGTAACGCCACTGCCCCCCCTCGGCGAGACGAAGGGCAAAGTAGAACGAGAGGACGAGGAAGAAGGTCGAGGGGACGTCGTTCACCGCGTACTGGGAGTTGCGCACGTGGAGGAAGTTCACAGCGAGCAGAGCCGCAGCTATCAGGCCTGCCCGCTCGCTCCAGAGGCGGCGCCCTATCAGGTAGACGACGAACAGGGTAGCCGTGGCGAGGAGGACGCTGTTCAGACGCGCCAGGCCGTAGAATAGGTCCTGTTCCCCTCGAAATACCATGTACAGATCGCCGGGGTCCTGCCCGAACTGCAGCAGCCGGCCCACGGCGAAGATGCCGGTGAACTCCATGCCCAGCAGGTAGATCAGCAGAGACGGGTTCTCGAAGTAGTGGGGGTCCCACTGATGGTGCAGGGCAAACTCCATGGCCCAGCGCACGTAGATGCTGGTCTCCTCCGGCTGGTAGGCAAAGGGGAGCCCCCAGCCCATGCCCGCCCACCGCAGACCAAGCCCCACCAGGAGGATGGCCAGCACCGGTCCGGCTCGACGCCAGGTCAACCGGTAGCGAGCCCATATCCACAGTCCGGCCTGCAGCGAGAACACCAACGCCGGCAGCCCCAACAGCAACTCAACCTTGAGGCTTCTGTCGATCCAGTACTCCCGAGCAAAGGCTTCTGACTGGAGAACAGAAAGGCTGATAGGGATGGTGGCAAGCAGTGGAGTGAAGCTGAAGCGAACCAACTTGTGCACGGTCGCATTCAGCGGCATTCTACGCCCGGCTATCAGTTGAGCCGCGACCAGGTTCCATGCCAGCAGAATCACCAGACAAGCGGCAGGTATCAGCACACCCTTGGGCCCGGCATCCATCAGGGCCACCCGATTGTACAGCGTCACCCGTACGAAGAGCGGGAACGCGAGAGCAGAGAGGATGAACAGCAGGTGGCTCAACACTGTCACGAGGACCGCTTTCCCGGACACGCCATCACGATCTACTGTGCTAGAAGCGCCAGAAGGGGAAGTACCACCCACAACAACACTCCAATACCAGGAAACGATGCAGAGAACGAGACGTAAGATCCCTTCCGGCTGCAACTGGGAACCAGAACCAAGATCAATGACACCGCATTCTGCGCAGGCAGTTCCTCCCTGTCAAGCACTCGTAGAGAGATCCTTGTTTGTGACTCGCGACGGGCCCCTCTATAATACCCGTGCTCATCGACCGAGCACCCATGTGGGTGCTCGACACAACACCGGCAGATAATGTCGTCGGGGGGGCAGGACGATCGCTGCGTCCCCGAGACCTCGCCGTTCAACCAGGAACAGCTTGACTCACTCTCCATCGACCAACACCCTCACCTCCATAGTCATCGTTACCTACAACCGGCTGGAGGACACCAGGCGGTGTGTGGATAGCATCGTCTCCCACACCCCCGAACCCTATCAGCTGATCTTCGTCGACAACGCCTCCATGGATGGCAGCGCCGGCTACCTGCGAGAGCGTTTCGGGACGGAGTCGGTCATCGGCAACGACACCAACCGGGGGTTCCTGCGAGCC
>JAJZQR010000036.1 GCA_021806765.1 Chloroflexota bacterium
CATCGTTTTCCGTGCCCGCCACGCCAAAAGGCTGCTACCCTTCGGCAGCAGCCTCCTCATGCATGGGGTTGGCCCTCTTCACTTCCTGGGGTTGGTCCTATCCCCCTTCATCCGCTGCGCAAGCCCCACCCGAAGAGTAGGGATCCAACCACCAACTTCAAAGCAGCCCTATGCCACTATGGTCAAGCGGGGGCGGAATGGCATGGGTGAAACCGACTTCGGTTCTGTTGTATAATAGCGCGGTTAACACGATGAGTATCTCTTTTTTGTGGAGGCACAGCGTGAAAGGCGCAGCTGCGGTTGCCACGATCCTCAAGCGCGAGGGTGTGGACAACCTCTTCTCCTTCCCCATCAATCCAGTCATCGACACCGGCGCCGAGTTGGGCATCCGGCCCATCATCGCCCGCACTGAGCGAACCGTCGTCGGCATGGCCGACGCTTACACCCGGGTCACCAACGGCCGGCGCATCGGGGTATGCGCCACCCAATGGGGACCCGGTACCGAAAACGCCTTCGGCGGTATCGCCCAGGCCTACTCAGACTCCAGCCCGATCCTCTACCTGCCCGCAGGCTTCAACCAGAAAAGGCTGGACTCCGAGCCCACCTTCGAGGCGGTCAAGAACTTCCAGCATGTCACCAAATGGGCGGGCCGGATCAACTATGCCGATCGCATCCCTGAGTTCTTCCGGCGTGCCTTTACCCTGTTGCGAGCGGGCAGACCCGGCCCCGTTCTGGTAGAGATGCCCTCGGACGTCCTGTCGGCCGAGTTGGACGAGGCTGCCCTCGCCTTCAACCCGGTGAAGGGTGCCAGGACCATGGCCGATCCGGCCGCCGTTCGCGAGGCCGTCAAAGTCCTGGTCGCCGCCAAGAGCCCGATCATCCACGCTGGGGTCGGCATCCTCTACGCCGAGGCATGGGAGGAGCTGCGAGAGCTGGCAGAGCTGCTCCAGGCGCCTGTGATGACCACCCTCCAGGGCAAGAGCGCCTTCCCTGAGGATCATCCCCTCTCCCTGGGCGCCTCCGCTGCAGCAGCACCCCGGCAACTAGCTCGCTACCTGGCCGAAGCCGATGTGATCTTCGGCGCGGGCAGCGGCCTCGCCGTCTCCAGCTACGACGCCCCCATCCCCAGAGGCAAGGTGGCAGTGCAACTGACGGTGGACGAGCGCGACTTCAACCGGGACTACAATACCGAGTATCTGGTACAGGGAGATGCCAAGCTTGTCCTGCAGCAGATGATCGAGGAGGTGCAGCGCCAGCTCGGTCCCGAGGGCCGCAAGGGAGACGGCCGTGTCGCCCAGGGTATCGCGGCCATCCGAGAGGAGTGGCTCAAGGAATGGATGCCCAAGCTGACTTCTAACGCCACCCCGATGAACCCCTATCGGGTCATCTGGGACGTCCAGCAGGCCGTCGACCTGAGGAACACCATCGCCACCCACGACGCTGGCACCCCACGGGACATGATGGTCCCCTTCTGGAAGGCGCTGGAGCCCAACAGCTACATCGGCTGGGGCAAGTCGACGCACCTGGGCTACGGCATCCCCCTGATCCTTGGCGCCAAGGTGGCCAAGCCCGAGAAGACCGTCTTGAACATCATGGGCGATCTGGCCTTCGGCATGAGTGGTCTGGAGATCGAGACCGCTGCCCGCAACCATCTGGGCACTTTGACCATCATCTTCAATAACGGGTTGATGGGCGACTACGAGAAGCACCTACCCAACGCCACCCGGCTGTACGGCGCCCGCTACATCAGCGGTGACTACACCAAGATAGCAGAAGGGCTGGGTGCATGCGCCGAGCGGGTCGAGAAGCCCGACGAGATCATTCCAGCGGTGAAGCGCGCCCTGCAGTCCAACCAGACCGGCCGGCCCGCCCTCCTGGAGATGATGACCGCGGAGGAGACGGCCCTCTCCAAGTACTGGTAGGAAGACGAGCCACCCTACTAAAGTCGAATTCCATCTATCGCTCCACGCTCACAGCCACGGCGCCGCCACCGCCGTGGCAGAGCACGGCCATTCCCCGGTGCAGGTCCCTCTCCTCAAGGGCGTGGATCAAGGTGACCAGGATGCGGGCGCCGCTGCAACCGATGGGGTGACCCAGGGCCAGGGCGCCGCCATTCACGTTCACCCGGCTCCAGTCCCACTTCAGAACCCGATCCGCCGCAAGGACCGTCGCCGCGAATGCCTCGTTGATCTCGATCAGATCGAAGTCGGCCAGTCTCTGCCCCGTCCGCTCCAACAGCTTGCGCACGGCCTCCGCCGGGGCGTCGAACAACCAGAGGGGCTCCAGGTTGGCACTCACGTAGCCGGCGATCCGGGCCCGAACCGGCCATCCCCGCTCCCGGGCCTGCCTGCCCGAGGTCACCAGCAGCGCCGCTGCTCCATCGGAAAGGCCGGGGGCGTTGCCGGCCGTCACCGTTCCCCCCGGTTGGAAGGCGGGGGTCAGCCTGGACAGGGCTTCCATAGAGGTGTCGCGCCGGGGGCCCTCGTCGGTGTCCACCAGCACAGTGCCCGTTTTCTGCTTCACCTCCACCGGCACAATCTCCGCCCGAAACCGTCCGGCGTCGATGGCCGCCACGGCCCTGCGGTGGCTCTCCAGAGTCAAGGCATCCTGCTCCTCTCGGGTCAGGTCGTACTTGCGGGCTATCGCCTCGGCGGAGTTCCCCATGTGGTGGTCCTCCCAGGCGCACCACAGCCCGTCGTGGACCGCCGTGTCCACCAACTCGCCGGGCCCCAGCCGAAGGCCAGTCCGGCTGCCCCTCAGCAAATGAGGAGCCTGGCTCATGCTCTCCATCCCGCCAGCAACCACCAGGCTGGCTGCGCCAACGGCAACCTCCTGGGCGCCCACCACCACGGCCGTGAGCCCTGAAGCGCATACCTTGTTCACGGTGAGAGCCGAAGCTGAGGCAGGTACTCCTGCCGCGATAGCCGCCTGTCTGGCCGGTCCCTGGCCTACCCCCGCCGTCAGGACATGGCCCATCACCACCTCTTCCACATCGGCAGGGTCGATCCCGGATCGATCTAGGGCAGCCCGAATGGCCATCGCCCCCAGCTTCGTCGCTGGGATCGCGGAGAGCGACCCCAGGAACTTGCCGACGGGGGTGCGAGCGGCCCCCACTATGACTACCTCTTCCATGACTCCTCCTCTGACTTCTTCTGACTGTTGGCTGCCATCCAGTCCTGAGCAGGTTTCGCTATGCCATCTTCTTCGCCTTCGCTATCCGGTCGGTCAAGGCCGGCACCACGGCGAAGAGATCGCCGACGATACCGTAGTCGGCGACCCGAAAGATCGGGGCATTGGGATCCTTGTTGATGGCAACGATGGTCCCTGCCCGCTTCATTCCTGCCAGGTGCTGGAAGGCGCCGCTGATGCCCACCGCCAGGTACAGCTTCGGCTGCACCGTCTTGCCCGATATCCCCACCTGCCGCGACCTGGGCAACCACTTCTTGTCGACGACGGGCCGGGAGCAGGCCAGTGCCCCGCCCAGAGCAGCCGCAAGTTCCTCCACCAGCGGCAGGTTCTGGGGGCCCCCTATCCCGCGACCGACGGAAACCAGGATGTCGCTCTGAGTTATGTCGACGTCACCGGCGGGCGCTTCGACGAAGCCGAGAAACTTCTTCCGGGCCGCACCGCGGGGCAGCGACAGGTCCGAGCGCACTACTCCACCCGCCGCGGCGCCGGGGGCAGCGGCAGTAAAAGCGCCGGACTGGACTGTGAGCACCGTCCCGACCCCGCGGGAGCGCACCCTCGTCCGGGCCTTCCCCCCATAGACGGGCCTGGTCGCCACCACAGAGCCGTCCTTCAGGTCGATGTCGGTGACGTCCATGATCAGGGGGAGTCCCGCGTCGGTAGCCAGGCCTGGGGCCAGATCGAGACCGTAGGCCGTATGCCCGATCAGCACGAGGCGCGGCCGCCCCGACCGAATCCGCGGGGAGAGCAGCTGCTGGTACAGCTCGGAGTTGAACTGGGCCAGCGAGGGATCCTCCAACACCTCCACCACGTCGGCCTGGCCAGCCACGAGTTGGGCCATCTCCCCCAGGCCATCGCCCAATAGAAGGGCCGTCACCCTGGCGCCGTGCGCCCTGGCCAGCTCCCGAGCTTTGGAGAGCATCTCGAAGGTGATGTCCCGGATCTCTCCCTTGCGGTGCTCCACCAGGACCAGAATCTCGTCGGTCATCCCAGCCACCCCTTTCGGGCAAAGATGCCGGCCAACTCCTCGACGATAGCCTCGGGGCTGCCCTGCAGGATCTCACCCTTCTTTCCGATCTCGGGCAGGAACATCGCTTCGACCTCAACCCGGGCCCCCGCCGCCCCCACCTCTTCGGGCTTGAGACCCAGGTCGGCCAGCCCCAGCACCCGGATTTCCCGGCGGGCAGCCCGCCGGATGCCTGCGATGGGAACGTACCTGGGCTCGTTGATCCCAGTTTGAACGGTCAGCAGCGCCGGCAGTGGCAACTCGACCACTTCCTCCAGCCCCCCTTCCAGCTCCCGCCGGACCCGGGCAGTCCCATCCTGCACCTCCAGGCTGGTCACCAGGGTAGCCTGAGCTACCCCCAGAAGATGGGCTACCGTACCACCCACCTGTGCGTCGCCGTCATCGCTGGCCATCACCCCTGTGAGGATCAGATCGTGGGGCAACTGCTTGATGGCGGCCGTCAGGACGACCGCTGTAGTGTAGGAGTCCCCACCAGCAAGGGCTGGATCGTCCAGCCGCACCGCCTCGTCGGCCCCCAGGGCAAGGCAGCGGCGGAGAACGTCGTCCGCCGCCTCCGGCCCGACCGCCACGGCGGTGACGGTGCCCCCCAGACTCTCCTTGAGCTGCACCGCCTCCTCTATGGCGTAGCTGTCCCACTCGTTGATGTCGAAGACCAGATCGCCCTTCTCGATATCCTTGCCCGTCCTGTCGATGGATATCTCTGTCTCCGCCATGTCGGGAACGCGTTTCACGATAACAACTATGTCCAAGCACTACTCTCCTTACCGCTCATGTAACGGCCAACCACTAAGACACGAAGCCACGAAGCGCCGCCAAGAAGGCCTTAGTGTCTTTGTGTCTTGGTGGTCAGGTTTCCCTTCATCAGAGGGCCTCCGCGACCAGTTCCACAATGTCCTTCACCTCGATCTGATCCCCATAGCCGGCCACCTTGATGCCGTCGGTCAGATTGCTCATGCAGTAAGGGCAGGCGGTGACCAGGACGTCCACCTCAGCCTGGGCCGCGTCCTGGGCCCGCAACTCCGGGATCCGATGCTCCGAAGTGGACTCCAGCCACATCCTGCCGCCACCGCCTCCACAGCAGAAGCTGTTCTCCCGTGTCCGGGCCATCTCCACCAACTGCACGCCGGGGATGGCCTTCAACACCTGCCGCGGGTCGTCGAACACCCTGTTGTGCCGTCCCAGGTAGCAGGGGTCGTGGAAAGCAACCCGTTTCTCTACTCGCCCGTTCAACCGAAGGGCTCCTTTCTGAAGCAGGCCGGCCAGCAGTTGGGTGTGGTGGCGCACCTGAAGATCAGGGGCATCCCTCAGCTTCAGCTTATCCTTCAGGACCGGGTACTCTCGCTTCATGGTGTGGAAGGCGTGGGGGGAGGTGGTCACCAGGTTGGAGACGCTGAACTCGGCGAAGGTCGCGTAGTTTCCCTCCACCAGGGTCTCGAACAGTCCGTCCTCGCCCAACCGGCGGGCGGTCTCACCACTGTCAGTTTCCTCCTTCCCCAGGATGGCGAAGTCGACCTGAGTGGCTCTCATCACCCTGGCCATCGCCTTCGCCACCTCCTGGTTCCGTTCGTCGCCCGAGGCCAGGCTCCCCACGTAGTAGCAGAGTCCTGCGGTGTCCCCCTTGGAGTAGTCCTTGGCCTCCAACTCCTTCAGCCAGCCGAAGTGTCGGGGTCCACTCGGCTCCCACGGGTTCCCATAGCGGGCCATGTTGTTCAGCACGTCCCTGATGGTTCGGGGCACCCTCCGCCCGTCCTCCATCAGGACTGCCCTGGTGTCCCTGGCGATGTCCGCTGGATTGATCCCCACGGGACAGCGGTCCGCGCAGGCGAGACAACTGGTGCACCACCAGCCCTCGTCCTTGGCCACGGCGTCCTCGATCCTCGCCGGGATCTCGTGAAAACGGGCCAACCCCGGGATCTGGCGATCGATGGCGTACCTGGCCCGGACGTAAGACTTCATCGACAGGACCAACCCCCGGGGCGACAGCGGTTCCCCCGCCGCATATGAGGGGCAAACCACCTCGCAGCGGTTGCACCTGGTGCAGGCATCCAGAGAGATCATCTCCGTGCGGTCGAACTCGCTCCTCAGCCCCTCTCGCTCCTCCACCGTGAGGACGCCCGCGGGCGCGGTGCTGAGGTACAGGTTAGTCGGGCCGGAGAACATGTGGAACAACTTCGAGTAGGGTATATAGGCGATCAACCCCAGGGCCGCCATGGAGTGGACCCACCAGACGGCACCGTGGACCCTCTGGCTATCGGCAGGGCTGCCGTCGATGGTCGCTCCCAGCACGTCCCCCACCGGCGACCACTCCAACCCGATGTGCGAAATAGACCAGAGCCGCAGCCCCTCCACCAGGAAGCCCGTCGCCGCGATGGTAAAGAGAAGAGCCAGGATAGCCGGGTCGTCCCACAGGTTGTGTATCTGGTGAGTCTTGAGTGCGAAGCGGCGAAAGGCAGCCATCGAGATCCCCACGAGGAAGAAGGCACCGGCCACGTCTAACGCCAGGGAGTACACAAGATAAACGATCCCGTAAAGGAAGCCATGGACGTCGTGGTGGATGGTAAGAAGGAAAGTGCCGATGGACAGGAGCACCCAGCCCCACATGATCAAGAAGTGGGCTACCCCACCAAAAGGGTCGCCTCGGAAGATCCTCCTCCCCAACAGGACGTCGATGGCGGCCCGCCTGGCGCTGGCCACCACGTCCCGAGGCCGCTGCTCTCCCCAGGAGGAGCGCCAGATCCTCACGATGCGGTACACGCCAAAGAAGAAAACGGCCATAGCTACAACGGATAGACTGTAGAACAGGATCTGCTGCTGGACGCCGATGTTCCAGAAGACTTCCCTGGTCATTCTCACCCCCCCGCGAAAACCCTTTCGCCCCCCTGTCGGAAAGCAGTAAGATGGTGGTGAAATGCAGCCGTCTCGTAGGCCGGATTACACTACTACATTACGGAAAAGACTGGAAGACATGCACACCAGGGTCACCGATCTTCTAGCCATTCGGTATCCCATCGTCCAGGGAGGGTTGCAGCATCTGGCGCTGCCAGAGCTGTGTGCGGCAGTCTCCAATGCCGGCGCCCTCGGACAGCTGACCGCCGCTGCCTTCCCGACACCCGACGCCCTGAGGGATGCCATCGAGCTAACCCGCTCTCTCACGCAATACCCCTTCGGGATCAACTTCGCCATCGGCACCAGACCGCTTGCAAACCATCTCAACGCGGCCCTGGAGGCCGGCATCCGCGTTTTCAGCTTCACCGGCGGCAACCCGGAGTTCTTCTTTCAGCAACTGAGGGGTCGCGATGTCTGCACTCTGGTGCTGGTCGCTGCCGTCCGGCAGGCCCGCAAGGCCGAGGAACTGGGGGCAAGCGCCGTGATCGCCGTGGGTTTCGAAGGTGGAGGCCACATCGGTCGGGATGATGTCGGAACCATGGTCCTGGTCCCCAGGGTCGTGGATGCCGTCGGGATCCCGGTCCTGGCCAGCGGCGGCATCGGCGATGCCCGGGGGCTGGTAGCGGCCCTCGGCCTGGGCGCCGAGGGAATCGAGATGGGCACTCGCTTCGTCGCCACGCAGGAATGCCCGGCCCACCCCGCCTACCAGGATGCCCTCTGCCGTGCTTCGGAGACCGACACCATGATCATCGAGCGCTCAATCAGGCGGCCATCCCGCACGCTGAAGGGGCCCTGGTCAGAAAGGATCCTGGAACTGGAGCGTCAGGGAGCAACCCTGGAGGGCCTCCTGCCGCTGATCAGCGGGGATGTGAACTATCGCGCGGCTCGCGAAGGAGATCTGGAGCACGGGTTCGTCTGGGCAGGGCAGGTGGTCGGTCTGATCGACGACCTGCCCACGGTGGCGGAATTGATACAGCGGATGGTGGATGGCGCCGAGACGATCCGCGGCAGGCTGGACGAACTCCTGACGAAGTGATAGGACCGAGCCACGCAGCACGGTTGTTACCCTTTTCTTAAGATGGGGTGGGGCAACGATGTCAACGACGAAGCATGTCAAGACAGACAGGTTCGGCCATGTGCTACGCATTACCGTCGACCGTCCCGAGGCCCTGAACGTCGTCAACTCGGAACTACTGGCGGAGTTGACTGAGGCGATGGCCGAGGCAGCCGCGAACCCCGAGGCCCGAGCCGTGGTTATCACGGGAGCCGGCGACCGGGCCTTTGTGGCGGGAGCAGACATCAAAGAGATGAGCCGGAAATCGTCCCGGGAGGGGCGGGAGTTCGCCAGGCAGGGTCATCGCTTGACCAGGATCATCGAAGAGATGGAGAAGCCGGTGATCGCCGCCATCAATGGCACGGCCCTGGGAGGGGGGTGCGAACTGGCGATAGCGTGCGACGTCCGCATCGCCAGCGAGAGGGCGGTTCTCGGGCAGCCAGAGGTAAGACTGGGTATATCACCGGGCTGGGGGGCGACCATTCGACTTGCGCGCCTCGTTGGCGAGGGAGTGGCGCGGGAGATGATCTTCTCGGGAAGGGTGCTGACCGCCCAGGAAGCCCACCAGGTCGGGCTGGTAAACAGGGTCGTGCCCCACAAGGAACTGGCCGAGGAGGCGCTCAAACTGGCCTCCAGTATGGCCGCGGCCGGCCCCATCGCTGTCGCCTACGCCAAGCGCTCGATGAACCGGGCCCGTTATCTGGACATGGAGTCGGCACTGGAGTTGGAGACGAGCCTGTTCGCCCTCTGTTTCTCCACTGAAGATCAGCAAGAGGGCATGAATGCCTTCATCGAGAAGAGAACTCCTATCTTCCGCCGCCGTTGAGGCGAGACCCGATGGAGGGCGGGCTTCGTATCGCGAGCACGGACTAGCTTCCAAGAGAGGGGGATGAGAATGGCCATCGAGAGGATTGCGGTCGTCGGTTCCGGTACCATGGGTTCTGGCATAGCACAGGTGGCCGCCCAATCAGGCTACCGAGTCCACCTGGTGGACGCAGTCCAGGGTCAGGTCGAGGTCGCCCTCAGAAACGTCCGGCGTAGCCTGGACAGAGCCGTGGAGAAGGGGCGAATCTCAGTGGCAGATCGCGCCGAGGCTCTGGACAGGCTCACGACCTCTACCCAACTCTCCGACGTGGCCGCCAGCGATTTGGTCATCGAGGCCATCGTCGAAGACTTCGAGACAAAGTCCAACCTGCTCCGGCAGTTGGACGGGCTCTGCAGACCTGAGACCCTTTTCGCCTCCAACACCTCCTCCATCTCCATCACCCGCCTGGCAGCCGTTACCCACCGTCCTGGCCAGGTGATCGGCATGCACTTCTTCAATCCGGTCCCGGTGATGCGGTTGGTGGAGGTGATCCGGGGCATCGATACGAGCGACGACACGAGAGCACGAGTGCTCCAACTCGCCCAGGCCATGGGCAAAACCGCAGTGGAGGTCGAGGACTATCCGGGGTTCGTCTCCAACCGGCTGGTGATGCCGATGATCAACGAGGCGGTCTACGCACTGATGGAGGGAGTGGCCAGCCGGGAATCCATAGATACCGTGATGAAGCTGGGAATGAACCACCCCATGGGGCCCCTGGAACTGGCGGACCTGATAGGCCTGGACGTGTGCCTCCACATCATGAAGGTGCTGCACGAGGGCCTCGGCGACGACAAGTACCGACCCTGTCCGCTACTGGTGAAGATGGTGGCCGCGGGCCGGCTGGGGCGAAAATCAGGCCAGGGCTTCTACGAGTATCCCGAAACGAACCCCAGCCGTTGACCCGGCTCAGGGCCTCCGGTATCATCTTTCCGTCGGCCGCGTTCCGTGGGCAGCATTCCCAGGGGCGGCCGCAACCATTGTTGGGACAGGGCTGAGAGTGTCCAGAACACCGGAAACCCTCGCATCGGATTCCAAGGCCTCACGCCAGCCTTCCCTGGCTCGGGCGCTGCTGGTCTCCACGCGACCCAAGCAGTGGACCAAGAACGGTCTGCTGTTTCTGGGGCTGATCTTCGCCCGAAGCCTTGGTGAGCCCAATCTGGTTGTCAGGGCCTCTCTCGGCTTCATCGATTTCTGCTTCCTCGCATCGGCCACCTACCTGGTCAACGACCTGATCGACATGGAGCGGGACCGGCAGCATCCGACCAAGCGAAAGAGGCCCATCGCCTCTGGCCGCATCTCACCTTCTGTGGCCACGGCAACCGCCGTCCTGCTGCTGATCGGCTCGCTTGCCATGGCCGCGGCGCTGGGAACACCCTTCGCCCTCATGGCGCTCCTCTACCTGACCCTCACCTTCTCCTACTCCCTGTGGCTGAAGCACGTGGTCATCGTGGACGTCCTGGCGGTAGCAGCAGGCTTCGTCCTGAGGGCCGCGGCAGGGGCCGTCGTCATCACCGTGCCCATCTCTCCCTGGCTGTACGTGTGCACCATGCTGGGGGCGCTCTTCCTGGCCATCGGAAAGCGACGCCACGAACTGGTGCTCCTGGAGGGGAGCGCTACGAACCACCGGCGCATCCTCGAGGAGTACAACCTGCCCCTCCTGGATCAGATGATCTCCGTCGTTACCTCGGCCACGGTGATCGCCTACAGCCTTTACACCTTTTCCGCCGAGAACCTCCCCAGAAATGGCGCCATGATGTTGACGGTGCCCTTCCTGCTGTACGGGATCTTCCGCTACCTCTACCTGATCCACGTCAAGAAGGTCGGCGGTGCACCGGAGGATCTGCTGCTGTCGGATCGCCACCTGCTGGCTACCGTCGTCGGCTGGGGCATCACCTCGGTCCTGATCCTCTACCTGGTTCGCTAGCCCCCGTTCACACTGTCCCGGAGCCCTCAACCGCAAAGGCACAAAGGGTCACCAGGAGAACTTGGTGTCTCTTGGTGTCTTTGTGCCTTCGTGGTTCCGTCCCTCGTGCTCTTCGGGAGAGTTGCGGCCTTCATTACCCTGACAACCAAAGAGGGCGAACCAGACGGCTCGCCCCCAGTGGGATCCCAACGGCGCACTACTACCGCTTCGTGTACTGAGGCGCCTTCCGGGCTCTCTTGAGACCGTACTTCTTTCGCTCCTTCACCCTCGGATCGCGGGTGAGCAGTCCGGCCTTCCGAAGAGCCGGCTTCAGGCCTTCGTCGATCCGGGATAGAGCCCGCGCTATGGCGTGGCGAATGGCCCCGGCCTGGCCGACCACGCCGCCGCCGTGCACTCGAACTGAAGCGCTGTAGTTGCCGATGCTGTTCGTGAGTCTCATCGGCATGGTCACCATGTCCTGCCATGCAGCCCTGGCAAACCGGTCCTTCAGGTCAAGACCGTTGATGGTGATAGCACCGTTCCCGGGCGTCAACACGACACGCGCCACGGAGGTCTTGCGCCTTCCCACCGCTGCAATCTGATCGATGTTTGCCACAACCAACTCCTTTAGAAGCTGTCAGCCGCCAGGGGTCAGCTATCAGCTTTCAATGATCACAGCTTTTCGCCCCGACAATTGATCCCAGCTGACTGCCGGCTGCTGATCGCTTACTCCTGATGAGCGATTTGAGCCCCGTGGGGGTGCGTAGGACCTGCGTACACCTTCAACTTCCGGTACATGGCGCGCCCCAAGGCGTTGTGAGGCAGCATGCCCCGGACCGCATGCTCGAGCACCCTCGTCGGGTGCGCTTGAAGCTGCGTGCCCAGGCTCACCGAGCGGATGCCCCCGGGGTACCCGGAGTGCCGGTAATACTGCTTCTGCTCCAGCTTGTCGCCGGTCACCCGCACCTTCTCAGCGTTGACCACCACCACGAAGTCCCCAACGTCCATGTGGGGCGCGTATTGGGGCTTGTGCTTGCCTTTCAGCAACTGTGCTATCTGCGTTGCGAGCCGACCGAGCGTCTGGCCGGACGCATCGATAACGTGCCAGCGCCTGACGATCTCGGAGGCCTTAGGACTATAGGTCTTCACCCGCCCTCCTTCAGTACTCCACAGCTACAAGCATTAGACCGTGGGCCGGAACCTTCGCCGTCGAGAGCTGCAAATCCGAACGCTCGACCAACTCTCGAAACTCCTCGGGCGTCAACTTCCTCAGCCCAACCTTAAGCATCGAGCCAACCATGTTCCTGATCATGTGAGGTAGAAACGCCGTGCCCACCACGTCGAAGTCCACCTCCGGCGGCGCTCCGTGCCACTCAGCCGAGAACAGGGTCCGGACCGTAGTGCGGCGCCAGCCAGCTGCCAGGAAACGGCTTACCCCGTAGGTGAAACAGGCGAAATCCCGTGTTCCTACCAGGGTATCGGCAGCTCGGTTCATCGCCTCCAGATCCAGGAAGTCCGGCACCTGGTATCGGTATCGCCTCGTGAACACCGAGGGTAACTCGGCATTCCAGAGAGAGTACCGGTAGTGCCGGCGCCTGGCGCTCCGTCGCGCGTGAAACCCCTCGTCCACCTCCTCCACGTCCTTGACCACCAGGTCCGGCGGAAGGTTGGCGTTGAGGGCCCTCCTCAGATCAAGGGGGGAGAGCCGAGACTCGGTCTTGAAGGAAACCGCCTGAGCCAGGGCGTGAGCACCCGCATCGGTTCTGCCAGATCCCACCACCCGGGTCTCTACCCCCGTGACCCTGGCCACGGCGCCTTCCAGCTCTCCCTGGACCGTTCGCAACCCTCTCTGGATCGCGAACCCATGGTAGTCGGTACCGTCGTACTCGACCACCATCTTGATGTTTCGCAACGGCCTAGATCACCAACTCCAGCTGCACCACGAGGGCAGCATCCCCCTTGCGGGGACCGATCTTGATCATCCTGGTGTAGCCGCCGGGCCTCTCCTGGAACCGAGGCGCCAGGGTGGCGAACAGCTTGTCGACCACCTTGGGATCGTACAACTCCGCCAGCGCCTGCCTTCGGGCATGCAACTCACCGCCCTTGGCTTTCGTGATGATCTCCTCGGCCAGCCGCCGAACCTCCTTGGCCTTGGCCTCGGTGGTCCGGATCTTCTCGTAGCGCAGCAGATCCGTGGTCAGGTTTCTATACAAGGCCAGCCGGTGATCCGTGGGCCTTCCCAGCTTTCGGCCACCAACACGATGTCTCACTCGCCAGATCCTCCGTTAACCTACTCCTCGTCCTCGACGCCGGCCTCGACCTCTTCGGGCTCGTAGACCTCGGGTCCGAGATCCTCGGCCGTCACCTCGGCCTCATCAGAACCCTCGGCTTCCACTTCTTCTTCGGCCACGGCCTCCCCTGGAGCGCCCTCGGCGCCCTCTCTACCGCCTTCGGCCTCCTCGGGCCGGGTGGTGTATCCCATGGCCTCCAGCCGCTGCTTCAACTCGTCCAGCGACTTCTGGCCGAAGTTCCGCACGGCCAGCAGGTCCTCCTCGCTCATCTCCAGCAGCTGGCCGATCTTGGTGATGCCGGACCGCTTCAAGCAGTTGTAGGCGCGCACGGACAAATCCAGGTCCTCAATGGGCCGGTCGTAGTCCTTGCCCGCGGCAGCGCGGGTACCGATTACCACTCTCTCCCCCCGCTTGCCAGCCTGCCCCAGTTCGGTGAAGATGGAGAAGTAACGAAGCAATATGCTGGCGCTCTCGCCCAGAGCGTCCGTGGGGCTGATGGTGCCGTCGGTGATGACGTCGATCACCAACCGGTCCAGATCCGTTCTGGAGCCAACCCGCACATGCTCCACCGTGTAATTGACCCGCCTGACAGGTGTGAAGATGGCGTCTATGGGTATCACCCCAATGGAAGGGGCCTCCCGCCCATCAGAGGGCAGATAGCCTTTCCCCTTCTCGACCACCAACTCCATCTCCAGCGAAGCCTCTGCCGAGTCCAGGGTAGCCAGATGCAGCTCCGGGTTCACGACCTCCACGTCACTGGGAGCCACCAGATCCGCCGCAGTGACCACTCCGGGTCCCTTCGCCTGCAACCGCAGCTGCACGGGCTGTTCGGAGAAGCTCTTAAGGCGCAGCTTCTTGACGTTCAGGATCAGCTCCGTGGTGTCCTCGCGGACACCCGGAACCGTCGCAAACTCGTGATAGACCCCGTCAATCTTTATGGAAGTCACGGCAGCACCCGGCAGCGAGGACAGTAATACTCGCCGCAGCGCGTTGCCCAGGGTCACACCGTAACCGGGCTCAAGGGGCTCAATCTGGAAGGTCCCCTGATTCTCGCTACTCTTGATACTCTCGACCTTCGGCGCATATGTTTCCAGCAAGGCTGAAGCCTCCTTCGTAATTCCGGGAGAAACGGCTCCAGTAAGGATCTCTCCCCTTCCTGGCCAGCCGCGGCGCTGTCATTCTCGGGACACTACCGAGAATAGAACTCCACCACCAGCTGCTCGCTGACGTTGGTGTCGATCTCGTCCCGAGACGGCGCAGCCAGTACCCGTCCAGACATCCCGTCTGACTCCACGCTCAACCACCTGGGGATGGTCTTCTTGGCCATGGAAGGGATCACCATCTGGAAGTACTCGCCGTCCCTGCTCCCCTCATGCACGCTTATAATGTCTCCAGGCTTCACCTGGGCCGAAGGTATATCCGTCTTGCGACCGCGCAGCTTGAAGTGGCCGTGCCGGACCAACTGCCGAGCCTGGTTTCTCGAAGACGCCCACCCAAATCGGTAGACTACGCTATCCAACCTCATTTCCAGGATCTGCAGTAAGTTCTCGCCCGTGATACCTGCGCGCCGCTCGGCCTCTTCGAAGTGCTTCCGGAACTGTCGCTCCAACACCCCATAGATGTTGCGGATCTTCTGCTTCTCTTTCAGCTGAGTCCCGTACTCCGAGACCTTCCTTCTTCGCTGACCGTGCTCGCCAGGAGCGTAACCCCGCCGCTCCACCGGGCACTTGGGGGTGAAGCACTTGTCACCCTTCAAGAACAGTTTCATGCCCTGTCGCCGGCACATCCGGCACACGGCATCCGTATATCTTGCCATCCGACCTCCTGATTAGCTATCAGCTAGCAGCTAGCAGCTATCGGCCTGTTTGATACAAGCCGTGCCTCGGTCCCTATCCCGACCGGGCCGCAGTCTCCAACGCCGCCATTCGCTCGCTCACCAATAGCTGACTGCTGACGGCTGACTGCCCCTTCTAGACGCGACGCTTCTTGGGCGGACGGCACCCGTTGTGGGGGATGGGCGTGACATCGGTGATTGCACTGATGGTCAGCCCAGCGGCCTGCAAAGATCGAATGGCCGCCTCTCGTCCCGACCCTGGCCCCTTCACGTACACCTCGACCTGTCGCAGCCCCTGCTCCATGGCCCTTCTGGCCGCACCTTCCGCCGCTAGGCCCGCCGCGTAGGGCGTGCTCTTCCTGGAACCCTTGAAACCTGCCGTTCCGGCACTCCCCCAGGCGATGGTGTTGCCATCGGGGTCCGTGATGGTCACGATAGTATTGTTGAAGCTAGACTGAATGTAGGCGCTTCCGCGCGGAATCTGCTTCCGCTCTCGTCGCCTGACTCGCGGTGCCCGTCTCCTGTCAGCCAACCGATACTCCTTTGCGCGTTATCTTCCGGCAGGTCGCCCTGGAGCCCGCGCTCCAGGACCTGCCGATTACTTCTTCGCCGCCGCCTTCTTGCGTCCGGCCACCGTCCGACGAGGACCACGCTTGGTTCGGGCGTTGGTCCGAGTCCTCTGCCCGTGTACCGGGAGCCCTCTCCGGTGCCTGACACCCCGATAGCAGCCGATCTCAATCAACCGCTTGATGTTCAGGTTGACCTCGCGGCGGAGATCGCCCTCAACCTTGTACTCGCGGTCGATGGCCTCTCTCAGTCGCGCTACTTCGTCTTCAGTGAGGTCCTTCACCCGAGTGTCCGGGCTGACCCTGGTCCTGGCCAGGATCTTCTGGCTGCTAGCCGGACCGATGCCATAGATGTAGGTCAGGGCCACCTCTACCCGCTTGTCCCGCGGTATATCAACCCCTGCGATACGGGCCACTACCGCCTCCTTTCCCTATATCCCCAAGACTCCCATTAAGCTCTTGCTCGCTCAGGAGAAGGGGCGACGGGGTGACGGGGAGACACCGGCGTTTCGCCCAGTCTCCCACTCGCCCAGTCTCCCTGTCTCAATTATCCCTGGCGCTGCTTGTGCCGGGGATTCGTGCAAATCACCATGACAACCCCGTGCCGCCTGATAACCTTGCATTTCTCGCAACGGGGCTTGACCGACGCTGATACCTTCATTGGTCCTTACTCCGACCCCTTATCTCGTTGATCGATACACTATCCGGCCTCTCGAGACGTCGTAAGGGGAAAGCTCCACCTTCACCCTGTCGCCGGGCAAGATCCTGATAAAGTTCAGCCGAATCTTGCCGGACACGTGGGCCAGCACCCTGTGCCCCGTCGCCAACTCCACCCTAAACATGGCGTTGGGAAGGGCTTCGGTGACTACACCCTCGACTTCTAGAGATTCCGTCCTAGCCACACTCACTGTCGCTGCGACCTCTTACCCTGCAGGAGCATCCTTGCAGCCACGGTCTCCATGACCTGTCGCGTTACCTCGGGGATAGACCGCTCGCCATCCACCTCAGCGAGAACACCCCGCCGCCGATAGTACTCCAGCAGCGGAGCCGTCTGCTCGAAGTAGACTTGCAGTCTCTTCCTCACGGTCTCGGGCCGGTCGTCTGCCCGTTGGATCAAGACTCCCCCGCACAAGTCGCATACCCCTGGGGTCTTCGGGGGTTTGCTCTCCTCGTGGTAGGGCGCCCTGCAAACCCCGCACTCCCACCGGCTCGCCAATCGCCGGATCAATGCACGCTCCGATACTCCCAGGTAGATCGCGACGTTCACCTTCGCGCCGCGCTCGGCCAGTGCCCGATCCAGCGCCTCGGCCTGGACGATGTTCCTCGGAAAACCGTCCAGTACCGCCCCACCGGCGGCATCCGGCTCCGACAGCCGCGCTACCACCAGCTCAACCACCAGGGGGTCGGGAACCAGCTCCCCCCTCTCCATGTAGCCCTTCGCCTGCTTGCCGAGATCAGACCCTCGACGAACAGCTTCACGAAGAACATCCCCTGTGGCTATGTGGACAATCCCCAACTGCTCCGCCACCGTCCCGGCCTGGGTACCCTTTCCGGCCCCAGGAGGTCCCAGGAAGACGACGTACACCGGAGTCCCTCCTCACTTAATGAAGCCCTGGTAGTGCCGCATCAGCAGCTGAGACTCCAACTGCTTGATGGTATCCAGCACCACTCCGACGACGATCAGCAGCGCAGTGCTGCTCAGGGTCAGCGCCTGCACGCTCGTCAGGTTCTGGACGAAGAAGGGCAGAATAGCCACCACACCCAGGAACATCGCACCGAACCAGGTTATTCGGATCAGCACCTTGTTCAAGTACTCGCCCGTCGGCCTGCCGGGCCGGATGCCGGGGATGAACCCACCGTTCTTCTGCAGACTCTCGGGTATGTTCTGCTGCTGGAAGATGACCAGGGTGTAGAAGAAGGTGAAAGCAACCACCATCACGAAGTACAGCACCCAGTACACCAGGTGAGCGGGATTGAACACCCCCGCGACGAAGCTCGCTGCACTTCCCACGAACCCGCCCGCATACATGAAGTACTGGGCCACTGTGCCCGGAAACAGCATGATGGACATGGCAAAGATCAGAGGGATCATGCCCGCGGAGTTCACACGCATCGGAATGTGGGTGGTGCTCCCACCGTACATCCGCGTCCCGCGGATCCGCTTGGCGAACTGTACCGGGATCCGGCGTTGCGCCTCCTGCACCACTACGATAGCAGCCACGGTCAGCAGCCCCAGGACCATGAACACCGCCAGTCCCAGGTAATTGGTGCCAGCGAACAGCGACTGCCCGACCAGGTTGGGGAGCCCGGCCACGATACCGCCAAAAATGATGACGGAGATACCGTTGCCGATCCCGTTCTCGGTAATCAACTCGCCGATCCAGATCAGCAGCATGGTGCCGGCCGTCATGCTCATCAGGATAGCCAGCGTCGGCAGCGTGTTAGTGACCAGATTGAAATCGCTGATCACTCCCAACTGGTTGCTAGCCAGCAAGGACCCAGTCCCCAGAGCCTGGAGGAAAGCCAGAGGCACAGTCAGCCAGTGGGTGTACTGGTTGATCTTGTTTCGCCCGGACTCCCCTTCTTTGGACAGTTCCTGCAGACTGGGGACCATCGGTACCAACAACTGCATAATGATGGACGCCGTAATGTACGGGTACACGCCCATGGCGGCGACGGAGAAACTCTTCATGGCGCCGCCGGAGAACAGGTCCAGCATACCGATCAACTGATTGGTCTCAAACAGCCTTGACAGCGCCTGGGCGTTGACACCAGGAACCGGCACGTGCGCGATGAATCTGAAAATCACCAACATGCCGAAGGTGTACAACAGCTTCCGGCGCAGATCCGGTATTCTGAATGCATTAACCAGGTTATCGATCATCCAGTTAGCCTTTCGAGGGCACCACCCGCCGCTTCGACTTTCTGCTGTGCGCTCTGCGACCAGTTGTGCACCCTGATAGTCAGCCGCTTGGAGACCTCTCCTCGGCCCAGCAGCTTAACCGGCAACTGAGTATCGCGAATGATACCTGCCGCCGCCAGGGTTTCGGGCGTCACCTCGCTGCCGGCCTCAAACCGATCCAATCCATCCAAGTTCACAACGTGGTAGCGCTCTTTGAAGATGTTGGTGAAGCCACGCTTGTGGGGCAGACGCAGCACCATGGGAACCTGGCCACCCTCAAACCTCGGGTTGACCTGGCCGCCCGAACGCGCTTTCTGTCCCTTCGAGCCCCGACCGGAGTAGGTTCCGTGACCGGAGCCGTTGCCGCGCCCTACTCTCTTTCTGTCTTTCTTAGAACCCTCGGCTGGCGCCAGTTCATGCAGTTTCATTATTCCTCTTCTTCCACCCTGAGGAGATGCATCACCTTCTGCACCATGCCCCGCGTCTCAGGGGTGTCAGGCTTCTCCACCCGCTGGTGGAGGCGCCGGAGGCCCAGCGAACGGATAGTATCCTTCTGCCGCTGCGAGTAGCCAATGGCGCTCTTCGTCCAGGTGATCACTAGCTTCTTAGCCACTGGTAGCGCTCCTCCCTACCAGGTCGCTGAGCTTCTTGCCCCGCTGCTGCGCCACCTTCTCGGGATCCTTCAGCATCCTCAGGCCGTTCATGGTCGCCTGCACGACGTTGATGGCGTTGGCACTACCCAACGACTTGGTAAGAACGTCCTTGATCCCGGCGGCCTCAACCACGGCACGAACGCCGCCGCCCGCAATGACGCCGGTCCCCTGCGATGCTGGCTTCAGCAGCACTTTCGCGGCACCGAAATCAGCCAGTACCTCGTGGGGAATGGTGTTTCCCCGCAGCGGAATCTGCACCAGGTTCTTCTTGGCATCCTCCGCTCCCTTGCGGATAGCGTCGGGAACCTCGTTAGCCTTGCCGAGGCCCGCTCCGACGATGCCCTGACCGTCTCCTACCACCACCACGGCACTGAAACTGAAGCGCCGGCCGCCCTTCACCACCTTGGCGACCCGGTTGACCTTCACGACTCTCTCTTCCAGGGTAAGACCCGATGGATCAATCTTTGCCATTCCCGCCTCTTTCAGAACTCCAGGCCGGCGTTCCTGGCGGCATCCGCCAGAGCCCTAACGCGTCCGTGATATAGAAAACCGCCCCGATCGAACACTACCTGGTTGATGCCGCGCTCCAGAGCGCGCTTCGCTACCGCCTCGCCAACGGCCTTGGCATGTTCGGTCTTGGTGCCCTTCAACTGGCTCCGAATGGCCGGATCCATATCCGACGCGGCCACGAGAGTCGAGCCAGTAGTGTCATCAATCACTTGCGCATATATGTGGTTGAGGCTTCTGAAGACGGCAAGGCGTGGCCTTGAGGGGTTCCCCTCAACCTTGGCCCTCAGCCGGCGATGCCGCTTGAGCCTGGCCGCTCTCGTGTTCGATGCCTTAATCAAACCTACCTCCCCTGGCCCTACTTCTTCTTGCCGCCGGTCTTGCCGACCTTCCTTCGGACCTGCTCCTCGGCGAACTTGATGCCCTTCCCCTTGTAGGGCTCCGGCGGCTTGATCCGCCGGATTTGAGCAGCAGTCTCGCCCACCATCTGCTTGTCCATGCCGCTCACCACGATCCGGTTGTTGCCCTCGACCACGAGGGTGATCCCCTCCGGCGCCTCCACCTGAACCGGGTGAGAGAAGCCCACCTGCAGGACCACATCCTTCCCCACCAGTTGAGCCCTGTAGCCAACCCCTGCGACCTCCAGCCGCCGGCTGAAGCCGTTGGTGACCCCTTCGACCATGTTGGCTACCAGACTGCGGGTCAGGCCGTGAAGCGATCGATGGATCCGCCCATCCGTAGGCCGGCTCACCACCAGGTTCGAGTCCTGCCGCTCGATCTTCATATCCGGATGCAGCTCCCGCGAGAGAGTCCCCCTGGGCCCCCGCACGGTGACCTTGTTTCCCTGGATGTCTACCTGCACCCCCTCGGGTACAGCTATCGGTACCTTGCCGATTCTGGACATGTCGCCTTCTCCATCAGCGAGAAGCCCACAGCGAGAAGCCGGTCAGTCGTGCACCTTGCCCCTTGCTATCAACTCCTTGCTATTACCTACCCTGCTACCAGATGTAGCAGAGCAACTCGCCCCCTACGTTCATCTGTCGCGCCTTTCGGCCGCTGACGACGCCGGCCGGAGTGGAAAGCACTGCTACCCCGAGACCACCATACACCATCGGGATCGTCTTGCTGCCGGTGTATACTCGCAGCCCGGGCTTGCTGACTCGCCGCAGCCCCGTCACAACCGACTCCCTCTTTCCGACGTACTTCAGATGGACGCGAAACATCCGAGACTTGCCGGTCTTGTCTCGCAACATCTCGAAGTCTCGAATGAAGCCCTCGTCCTTCAGTACCCTGGCGATGGCCAACTTCTCTCGAGAGAGTGGAACCATCACCGAGTCATGGCGAGCCTGGATGCCGTTCCGTATCCTGGTCAGCATGTCCCCGATCGGATCCGTTAAGTTCATGTCACCTTCCTCAACAGCGCCCAAACCTTGGTCGCGTACCCGCCGCTACCAGCTCGACTTGGTGACGCCAGGAATCTCGCCCGCCAGCGCCAGCTTGCGGAAACAAATCCTGCACATGCCGAATTTCCGTATGTAGGCCTTCGGACGGCCACACAGCGAACAGCGGTTGTGCTGCTGCACCTTGAACTTCGGCGGACGCGTAGCCTTGACAATCAACGACTTCTTCGCCAAGTTACTCTCCTTGATGCCCCTCTGATCTCTACCTGCCGCTAGGCCTTGGCAAAGGGAACGCCGAGCAAGGCCAACAGCCGGCGAGCTTCCTCGTCGGTCCGAGCCGTCGTGACGACGCTGATCTCCATCCCTCGAACCTTGTCGATCTTGTCGAAATCGATCTCGGGGAAGACCAACTGCTCCTTCAGCCCCAGGGTGTAGTTCCCCCGTCCGTCGAAGGCCTTAGACGACACTCCCTGGAAGTCCCGCAGCCTGGGCAACGCCATGTTGCACAGGCGATCGAAGAACTCCCACATCCGCTCACCCCGCAGGGTGACCATCGCCCCGATGGCCATTCCGGTCCGAAGACGAAAGGCCGCAATGGACCGCTTCGCCCTGGTGATCACAGGCCGCTGGCCCGTGATGTCCGACAGATCCCTGACGGCCGCGTCCAACGCCTTGGAGTTGCTGATCGCCTCGCCCAGGCCGATGTTCACAACAATCTTCGCCAGCCGAGGCACCTGCATCGGGTTCTCGTACTTGAATTCATCTTTGAGCGTCGGGACAACCTCTCGCTCGTACTTGTCCTTAAGACGTGGCATTCGCACTCTCCCCACTCAGCGAGCCAGAAACCGGAAGCCAGAGGCGAGTTTCCCGGTTCTCGCTACTAGCTCTTGGCTATCCCCCGCTCCGGGATGACCTCGTTACACTCCCTGCAGACCCGGACCTTCTTCCCGTTTTCCAGGAAGCGGTGCCCGACCCGCGTCTTCGCGTTGCACTCAGGGCAAACTAACATCACGTTCGACACGTGAATCGGCATCTCTATATCAATAATACCAGGTTGGCGCTTCGGATCGCCTTTCTTCACGTGCTTCTTGGCAATGTTCAGATCGGCAACAACCACCTTCTCTTCCGCAGGCAGCCCGCGCCTAACCTTGCCCCGCTTGCCCTTGTCTTTCCCCGCTATGATCTCGACGGTGTCGTCGCGTCTGATCTTCACTGGCGTTACCCTCAACCGAAGCCTCGCCTGCCTACAGCACTTCAGGCGCGAGCGAGATGATCTTCATGTAGTTTCTCTCCCGAAGCTCCCGGGCCACAGGGCCAAAGATGCGGGTGCCCTTGGGATTGTTCTTGTCGGAAAGGATCACGGCCGCGTTCTCGTCGAACCGAATGTAGGACCCATCCGGCCGCCCGTACTCCTTGACGGTCCTCACCACCACGGCCTTAACCACGTCACCCTTCTTTACCGCCCCGCCCGGGGCAGCCTGCTTGACCGACGCCACGATAACATCGCCTACCGTCGCGTATGGCTTCACCCCACCGCCCAGCACCCTGATGCACATGAGCTGCTTGGCCCCTGTGTTGTCCGCCACCTTCAAACGCGTTTGCGGTTGAATCATGAGAACTTGCTCCTCGTCTCTCTCTGTCTGACCGGGCGGGTGAAGCTGCAAGCCAGCGGTTGCCCACCGTTCTACCTACAGGCTCGCACCCGCCTCGCGCCGCAGGATCTCCTCAACCACCCACCGCTTGTCCTTGCTGAGGGGGCGGGCCTCCCGAATTCGGACGCGGTCCCCTACCTTGCAGTGGTTCTCCTCGTCGTGAGCCTTGTACTTCTTGGAGGTCCTGATCGTCTTCCCGTACAGGGGATGACGCTTCATCACCTCCACGGAAACGACCACCGTCTTCTCCATCTTGTCGCTCACGACGACGCCTTCTCTCGACTTCCGCCTGCCGGCATTGCCGACAGCAATCTGATTGTTACTCATGTCTCGCCGCTTTCTCCAGCTCCAACTCTCGCTCACGAGTCTTGAGACGGGCGATATCCTTGCGCACTTCCCTCATGTGGGCAGTGTTCCCGAGCTGACGGGAGGCCTGCCGCAATCGCAGTCTGAACAGCTCCTCCAGGTTCTCGCGAACCTTCGCCCGGATCTCATCTTCGCCGAGGTTACGCACTTCCGACGGCTTCATCCGCTTGCGCTTCCTCTCTTATCACAAACTTGGTCTCCATGGGAAGCTTGTGCGAGGCCAGCCTCAGCGCTTCCCGCGCCAACTCCTCGCTCACTCCCCCCACCTCGAAAATCACGCGACCGGGCTTCACCACCGCCACCCAATGGTCGGGCGCTCCCTTGCCACTGCCCATCCGGGTCTCCGCAGGCTTCTTAGTGACGGAGTGATCGGGGAATATCCGTATCCACACCTTGCCACCACGCTTTAGGTGGTGCGTGATCGTCCGCCTGGCCGCCTCAATCTGCCTGGCAGTGATCCAGGATGCCTCCTGCGCCTGAAGCCCGTACTCCCCAAAGGCAATGCTCACACCACCCTTGGCGATCCCGTCCATGTGACCCCGGTGGATCTTCCTATGCTTGACCCGCTTGGGCTGCAACATTGACCTACTCCCCCAACGTAGCGACTAACAACCCGACACTAGACACCGCAACAGCACCTCATCCCAGTTGCCGGCCGCTAGTTGCCAGTCTCTTGTCTCCAGCCTCTCCCCCTCGCCTACGCTCCCACCGCCGCGGCCGTCGCGGTCTCAGCAGGTTGCTGCTCCTTGGCCGGGGGCAAGACGTCGCCCTTGTATACCCAGCACTTCACGCCGATGATTCCAAAGGTCGTCAGCGCCTCGGCCTGACCAAAATCGATGTCGGCTCGCAGCGTGTGCAGGGGGACTCGCCCCTCACGCTCCCACTCTCGCCGGGACATCTCGGCGCCACCCAACCGGCCGGCGCAGGCAATCCTGACCCCCTTGGCTCCAGCCTTCATGGCTCGACTCACGGCCTGCTTCATGGCGCGACGGAATGCAACCCGCCTCTCCAACTGCTCGGCCACGTTGCGGGCCACGAGGGTCGCGTCCACCTCCGGTTGGCGGATCTCCTGGATAGTCACCCGCACCTTCTTCCCGGTGACCGACTCCAGCTCACGGCGCAGCTCTTCCACCTTCGCGCCGCTCTTACCGATGACGATACCCGGCTTCGCCGAGTGGATCGTAACCGTCATCTGATTGGCAGAGCGCTCAATCTCCACTCGAGGCACGCCGGCGTCCGCCAACCGCTTCAGCAGCATGCGGCGCACGCGCAAGTCTTCATGCAAAAGGTTCGTGTACCCCTTATCGGCGTACCACTTGGACTGCCAATCCCTGATTACTCCCAACCGAAAGCCAACCGGATGGACTTTCTGACCCACTTAGCTATGCCTCCCTCTCCTTGACCACCACTGTAATGTGGCTGGAGCGCTTGATGATGGGGGCCGCACGACCCCTCGCCCTGGCCCTGAACCGCTTCAGGCTGCGACCAGGATCAGCGACTACCTGAACCACGTACAGATCATCGGTAGAAAGATTGTAGTTGTTCTCTGCGTTCGCTGCGGCAGACTTCACAGCCTTGGCGATGGGGTCCCCGGCCTTGTTGGGGATCAACTCCAGCGCCGCCATGGCCTCCCGCACGCTCTTCCCCTTTATCGCGTTGCCCACCAGGCGCACCTTCCTCGGAGACATCCGAATGTGCCTGGCAATTGCCCGAACTTCCATCGTCTTCTCCTATCGCACCGAGGTCGACTTCTCGCCCCGGCCCACGTGACCCCGGAAGTGGCGTGTAGGCGCAAACTCGCCCAGCTTGTGCCCCACCATGTTCTCGCTGATGTATATCGGCACGTGCCTGCGGCCATCGTGAACCGCAATGGTGTGCCCCACCATCTGAGGAAAAATCGTCGAGTCCCGCGACCAGGTCTTGATCACCCGGCGCTCCCCGGTGGCGTTGAGCACCTCTATTTTCCTCAGCAACCGGCCGTCCACATACGGCCCTTTCTTCAAAGAACGGGACATCCCCACCTCCTACCAGAGGTCATCGACGACCTGATTTCCTCGGTTTGATAATCAGCTCTTTGCCCAACTTCCGGCGCCGCGTCTTGAAGCCCATCGCAGGCTTGCCCCAGGGGGTCTGCGGCTGCCCGCCGATGGGGGCCTTGCCCTCGCCACCACCATGGGGGTGGTCCCTGGGCGTCATAGCCGAACCGCGAACCGTCGGGCGAATGCCCATGTTCCGCGTCCGTCCGGCCTTCCCAATCTTCACCAGACCGTGGTCCAGGTTCCCCACCTGCCCGATAGTGGCCGTGCAGCGGACGCTGACCACGCGAACCTCACCCGAAGGCAATCGGACCTGAGCCCGCTCCCCATCCTTGGCCATCAGCTGAGCTGCGGCCCCGGCGCTACGTACCAATTGGGCGCCCTTGCCAGGGTACAGCTCGATGCCGTGGATCTGAGTACCCACCGGAATGGCGCTCAACGGTAGCGTGTTCCCGCGATTGAGTTCAGCCTCGGCTCCGGAGACGATCCTGTCCCCCACCCGCAGCCCGTTGGTGGCTATCACGTAGCGCTTCTCTCCGTCCTCGTAGCGCACCAACGCGATCCGGGCCGAGCGGTTCGGATCGTACTCGATCGCCTCTACGACCGCAGCCACTCCCACTCGGTCGCGCTTGAGGTCGATGACGCGATACTTCCGCTTGCTTCCGCCGCCGCGATGCCGGACCGTGATCCGCCCGTGAGCGTTGCGCCCGGCGGTCTTCTTCAGAGGCTTCGTCAGCGACTTCTCCGGCTTATCCTTCGTAATCTCCTCGAAGGTTAAGCCGGTCATCCCTCGGCGGCCGGCCGACGTCGGCTTGTAAGCTCTAATAGGCACCTGCCGATCCTCCCTAGACTCCCTCGTACAGCTCCTCAATGCGCTGGCCGGGCTTCAGAGTGACGATCGCCTTCTTCCAGTTCGGCGACATCCCCTTTCGGCGCCCGATGCCCCGCTCCTTGCCGCGTACGTTGATCACGTTTACGTCGGCAACCGCGACCTTAAAGATCTTCTCCACCGCCTCGCGGATCTGGACCTTGTTCGCCTCCCGGGCTACCTGGAAGGTGTACTTCCCTTCGGCTACCTGGTTGGTGTTCTTCTCCGTGATCAACGGCCGTTCGATAACCTGCCAAATCTCCATGGCTCAGTGAACCCCCAACCACGCCGTTATCGCCTTCACCGCGTCCACGGTCATTACCACCCGGTCGCGGCTCAACAGATCCAGCAGGTTCATGGTGCTCGGATCCACAGTGAGCAGCCCCGGAATGTTGTTGGCGGCCCGCTTCACGCTCTCGTCCATCTCGGGCAGGACGATCATCGCCTTGCCCTCGACACCCAGCCCCTTCAACACCCCGACCATCTCCTTGGTCCGCGGCTGCTCCATCTCGAGCCGTTCCAGCACCAGCAGCCGCTCCTCGGACACCGTGGAAGACAGAACCGACCGCAGCGCCAGCCTCCTCATCTTCCTCGGTATGCTCTGACCGTATGAGCGCGGGTGAGGGCCAAAGGCTACGCCTCCACCCTTCCAGTGAGGCGCCCGCCGGCTGCCCTGTCGAGCCCGCCCAGTCCCTTTCTGCCGCCACAGCTTCGCCCCGGACGCGTTCACCTCACCACGGGTCTTCGTGTCCGAGGTGCCACGCCTGGCGTTGGCCATCTGGCACACCACAGCCTGATGCACCACGGAAGGGTTGGGCTCCATCCCGAAGACGTAGTTGTCCAGCTCTATCTGGCCGACTACCTCGCCAGCCATGTTGAGAATGTTTACCTGCGCCATTCGTATCACCCCTCCCGGCCGCCGCTGCGCCGAAGCACCAGGAGGCCTTTGGACGCCCCCGGAACCGCGCCCTCCACGGCCAACAGGTTCCTGTCGGCGTCGCATTGGACCACTCGCAGGTTCTTCACGGTAATCTGAACGTCACCGGAGTGCCCCGCCATTCGGGTCCCCTTCAGAACCCGGCCAGGCGTCGTGGAGGAACCGATAGAACCTGCGGCACGATGCCGGTCCGACTGCCCGTGCGTCTTCGGGCCGCCGTGGAAGCCGTGGCGCTTCACCCCCCCGGTGAAGCCCCGGCCCTTGCTCCGGCCGCTGACCGTCACTAGATCGCCGGGCTGAAACATGCCTACGTCGACCTTGTCCCCCACCTTCGCCTCGACCCCACCCTCGGTTCGAAACTCGGTCAGATGCTTCAAGGAGGGAAGGCCGTTCTTCTCAAGGTGCCCTCGCTCACCCTTACTCAGTTTGCGGCTCTCTTCGAAACCTATCTGAACCGCCTCGTATCCGTCCGTGTTGGCCGACTTGACCTGGGTCACGTAGCATGGGCCGGCCTGGATGACCGTAACCGCAATCATCCCGCGTCCCTCTTCGAACACCCTGGTCATGCCGACCTTCCGGCCCATGATTCCATCGATCATGCGCTACTCCCAAACCCAGGACTCAGGACCGTCGACAAAGGGCTGAGGGGATCTGACGCAGTCCCCAGTCCCCAGTCCTCAGTCCTACGACCCTGTGATTACAACTTAATCTCTATGTCGACCCCGGCCGGCAGGTTCAACCTGGTGAGCGCATCGATCGTCTTAGAGGTTGGCTCCAGCACGTCGATCAGCCGCTTGTGGGTACGAATCTCGAACTGCTCCCGCGAGTCCTTATCGATAAAGGGCGAGCGGATGACGGTGTACTTCTCAATCTTCGTGGGCAGGGGCACCGGGCCCGCTACCGCCGCTCCAGTCCGCTCGGCCGTATCCACAATCTGCGCGGCCGAC
>JAJZQR010000037.1 GCA_021806765.1 Chloroflexota bacterium
CTGGGCATGTCGGTACCCGGGCTCCTCGGTGGGGCTGTCGTCATCGAGACGGTCTTCAGCTGGCCGGGCATGGGCCGGCTGGCGATCGAGTCGGCCCTGCAGCGAGACTACCCGGTCATCATGGGGGAAGTGCTGGTAGTAGCTGCCCTGGCGTTGCTGGGCAGCCTTCTGGCAGATCTGGCCTGCACCCTCGCCGACCCCCGGGTGGGCCGCACCTTGAGGAGTTGAGCCCTTGGATATCCACCTTAGCGCCCCCTCCGGCCCTCTCCGGTGGCAGCGCTTCACCCGAGACCCCCTGGCGCCGGCCGCCCTGACGCTGCTGCTCCTGCTGGCTGTGGCCGCCATCCTGGCCCCTTTCCTGGCTCCCTACGATCCATCGCGCATCGACCTGGCGCGGGGCACTCTCCCTCCAGGGCCCAACCACCCCCTGGGCACCGACACCCTCGGTCGCGACCTGCTCAGCCGCGCCCTCTACGGCGCTCGAGTATCTCTGGCCGTCGGCCTCGGAGCCGCCGGCCTGGCCGCCTTCCTCGGCGTGGCCCTGGGCCTCGCCGCGGCCTACTGGGGAGGGGATCTGGACACCGTAATCACTCGCGTGGTGGACGCCGCCCTGGCGATGCCCGCCTTTTTCGTCCTCATTGCCCTTCAATCCCTCTTCGGGCCGGGGGTGCTCAACGTCGTGCTGATGGTCTCCCTGGTCAGTTGGATGGTGGTGGCCCGGGTGGTGAGGGCCGTGACCCTGAGCCTCAAGGAAAGGGAATTCGTCCAGGCCGCTCGCGCCCTGGGCTGCTCGGACGCCCGCATCCTCCTTCGCCATCTGATCCCCAATCTCGCGAGCCAGGTGGTGGTGCTCTTCGCTCTCGGCGTCGCGGACGCCCTGCTGATGGAGTCGGCCCTCAGCTTCCTGGGCATGGGCGTCCCACCCACAGAAGCCAGTTGGGGCAACATGCTCAACGATGGTCAGGCTGCTATACTGTCTGGTGCCTGGTGGGTCGGTGCCTTCCCGGGAGCCCTGATCCTGGGGACGGCCCTCGCCATCAACCTGACCGGGGACGGACTGCAGGAGATGTTCACTCCGGACCGGCTGTAGTCTCCCTGGCTGGCGGACCGACCGTTCTCCATCGCCATAGGAGCAGCAATATGGGTGACAGCACTCGCGGAAGACTCCGAGCCCTCATGATCCTCGTCGCAGCCGTCCTGCTGCTCTCTCTTGGGGCTGCCTGTCGCGGGCCCGCGCCGGCCCCAACCGCAGGCCCGGAGATGCTGCTGGCGGTGCTGGACGTGGGCCAGGCCGACAGCCTGCTGGTAAGGTCCTCCACCGGACGCACCATGCTGGTGGATGCCGGCAACGAGGCGGCGGACGTGAACCGGGTGGTGCTTCCCTTACTCAAGGCAAAGGGCATCACCTCCCTGGACTACCTGGTTCTCACCCACCCGGACCAGGACCACGTGGGAGGCATGCCGACCCTCCTCGACAACCTGCCCGTCGGCGCCTTCGTCGATGGGGCTCAACCGGGCGTAACCAACCAGGCCTACCTCCACACCCTCCAGCGGGTGCAGGCCAAGGGGATCAAGCCGGTGAAGGCTCGTCGGGAAACCACCACCATCGATCTGGGTTCCGGCACGGAGGTCCGAGTGCTGTCCCCCGAGGACCCGCTTCTGACGGGCAGCAGCACCACCAACAACAATTCCATCGTCCTGCGGATCACCTACGGGGCTATCTCGGCTCTGCTCACCGGAGACCTGGAGCGAGAGGGAGAGGAAAGGCTTCTCAAGCATCAGGACAATCTGCGAAGCCAGATCCTGAAGGTCGCCCACCACGGCAGCCAGGGTGCCACTTCCGCCGAGCTACTGGATGCCGTGAGGCCCGAGGTAGCTCTCATCTCCGTCGGGGCGGGCAACTCCTACGGCCATCCCCACAAGCAGCTACTGCAGCGGCTGGACGGCCACCAGGTGAAGACTTACCGCACCGACCTGAACGGCACGCTACAACTCCTGATCGACGGCAGCAGCTACGAGGTCACCGCCGACAAGCAGGGAGGTTGATTCAAGTTGGCCAGCAAAGCACGCCTCTGGGTAACTGTCGACCGGGTAGTCCGGGACGAGCGGGGAAGAGACCAGGCGGTCTTAGTCTTCGACGACGGCCAGCAGTTGGTGCTTCCCATCGAGACACTCCCGACCGGGGCTCACCCGCAGCAGATCATCGCCGTCGATCTCCGGATCGACCCGGATGAGACCTCTCGAAGAGCCAGCCAAATTGGGAAGCTCCAGCAGCAACTATTCGGTGAATAGCCGGAAGGAGGAGGTGCTATGAGCCGGCCTACTACTCGCATCGAACAGGACTCCATGGGGGAGATGGCCGTTCCTGCCGACGCCTACTACGGCGCCTCGACGGCCCGAGCCGTGGAGAACTTCCCCATCAGTGGACTGCGCTTCCCCAGACGTTTCATCTGGGCCCTTGGGCTGATCAAGATGGCCGCCGCCGAAACCAACGTGGAGTTGGGGCTCCTCGACCAGCGTATCGGCGGCGCCATCGCCCAGGCTGCTCGAGAGGTGGCCGAAGGCAAGCTGGACGATCAGTTCGTCCTGGACATCTTCCAGACCGGTTCCGGCACCTCCACCAACATGAACGCCAACGAGGTGATCGCCAACCGGGCCAGCGAGCTGCTGGGTGGCCAGCGGGGAGCCAGGAAGGAAGTCCACCCCAACGACCACGTCAACCTGGGCCAATCCTCCAACGACGTCATCCCGACGGCGATCCACCTGTCGGCCCTCGCTGCCATCGAACGGGAGCTGATCCCCGCCCTCTCCTCCCTCCAGGAGGCGATCTCCCAGAAAGCCCAGGAGTTCATGTCGGTGATCAAGACGGGGAGAACCCACCTCCAGGACGCCACTCCCATTCGGCTGGGCCAGGAGTTCCTGGGCTATGCCGGGCAGGCCGAGCGAGCCATCCGCCGCCTCCGGGGCGCCCAGGCTGAACTGTCGGAGGTGGCGCTGGGTGGCACCGCCGTGGGCACCGGCATCAACACACACCCCGAGTTCGCCCAGCGGGTGTGCCGCCGCCTGAGCGCCATGGCCGGGGTGGAGGTTCGAGAGACCGCCAACCATTTCCAGGCGCAGAGCACCCTGGACGCGGTGGTCCAGGCTCACGGCACCCTCAACACCGTCGCCGTGAGCCTCATGAAGATCGCAAACGACATCCGGTGGCTCGGCTCCGGGCCCAGGGCTGGAATCGGTGAATTGGCCCTGCCGGAGGTGCAGCCCGGCAGTTCCATTATGCCCGGTAAGGTGAACCCGGTGATCGCCGAGGCCCTCACCATGGTATGCGCCCAGGTGATGGGCAACAATACCACCGTAACCATCGCCGGCCAATCGGGCAACTTCGAGTTGAACGTGATGCAGCCGGTGGCTGCCCACAACCTGCTCGAATCCATCGCGCTGCTGGCCGCCGCAACCCGAAACTTCGAGGAGCGGCTGGTCAAGGGGTTGAAAGCCACCGACCGGGGGCCGGAGATGGTGGAGAAGGGGCTGGCTATCGCCACCGCGTTGGCGCCCGCCATCGGGTACGACGCGGCCGCCGCGATCTCCAAAGAGGCCTTCCGAACCGGAGACACCATCCGGAACGTGGCTCGCCGCCGCACCAATCTTTCGGACGAGGAGCTGGACCGGCTCTTGAATCCGGAATCAATGACTGAACCCGGTCTCCACGGCGGACCGGCAGGAGGGTGAATGCGCCCTCCTGGTATAATATGGCAGCGAGGAGGTGCAGACGGTGAAACTACCCCAGTTCCGAATTCGGACCAGGTCCGGACAACTCGGCTGGCTTCAGGTCCTGTCGCTGGCCATATCCGCCGTTTTCTACGCGATGGGAGACATTGCCCCAGCTCTACTCATGCTGGTGCTGGCGACCCTGTTCGGAGTGACGGCGACCATGCGAAGGGTTCGAGACGCGCAACGGACCAATCCCGAGCTATTCCAGCAGAGAAAGCGCAAACGATAGCGGATCTCTCCGACCGGGGTCCACTACCACAGCTTCTCAGAAGCAGGAGCTTGATACCTCATGACTGAAAGCCAGCGACCGGAGAAGAGCTTCGTTCTTCATCATCACGAACCGGCAGATCGACGCCCCGGCTGGGACGAGTACTTCATGGGAATTGCCCATCACGTCGCCAGCAGGTCCAACTGCTCCCGGCGTCACGTGGGCGCCATCATCGTGGTGGGACGGAGCATCGTCAGCACCGGCTACAACGGCACTCCCATGGGGGTGCGCAACTGCTTCGAGGGCGGCTGCCTTCGCTGCGCCTCCGACGCCCCGCCCGGCCAGGGCTACGACACCTGCACCTGCGTTCACGCTGAGGCCAACGCCATGCTGCTGGCCGCGCGCCACGGCACTGCCATCGAAGGTGGGATCCTCTACAGCACCCTCCGACCCTGCTTCAGCTGCCTCAAGGAGTCCATCCAGGCAGGAATCCAGGAAATCGTCTACGACACTGGCACTCCCTACGAGGACGAACTGGAAGAGGCCTACCAGAGCCTCCGGCAAGAGGCGGGGCTCGTGATGCGCCGGATGGAGCATCCCGCGTAGATCGACCGACTCGTCGGGTCGGGGCACGAACCCCCAGGCACATGCCCCGACCCCTTCGCCCAAGATCCGACCGGCTCAGGTCAGGTCTATAGGAGTATCAACCTAGAGAGTCACGACTCCAGTGAAGGGGCTCCTTAGTAGCCGCCCCTGCCACCCCGGCGGTAACCGGTGCCGCGTTCCTCTCGCTCCATCGCGGGGTTCACCCGAAGTTGTCGACCATCCATCGTGTAGCCGTCGAACATCCGAACCGCGTTCTCCGCGTCGGCGTCGGTGGCCATCTCAACAAACCCGAATCCCCGGGACCGCCCGGTATCCCGCTCGGTCATCACCGTGGCATCCTCCACCGTACCAGCCTGCCCGAACAGGCTGCGGAGGTCGTCATCGGTGGTTGAGTACGGGAGGTTCCCGACGTACAGCCGCTTCGCCATTCTACTTACCTCTCACTTCCCTGCACCATCCATCTGCCCCGGGGCCTTCAGCCCCGAGGCTTATACTATGGCGGCAAGTCTCGTGCCACGCTTCCAGCAACCGAAAGGCCCTGGCACCTCCAAGAATCATCTGACGCAGGCGGTACCGCCTGCGTCAGCTACGCTCTATCTCTTTCCCCTGCTCTGTCAACTACGCCGGCGCGACCTCCTGAGTGCTCCCATTGCCGCCGTTGGTTTCCACCACGTCCCCCAGATACGCGGCCCGCACCTTGGGATCCTCCCGCATCTTGGCAGCATCCCCCGCGAGCACAACCCGGCCCGTCTCGAGGACGTAGGCCCTGGAAGCGACACCCAGCGCCATGAAGGCGTTCTGCTCCACCAGCAGGATGCTGGTGCCGGCCTCGTTGATCTCCTTGATGATATCGAAGATCTGCCGCACCAGGATCGGGGAGAGCCCCATGGAGGGCTCGTCCAGCAACAACAGCCGCGGCTGGGACATCAAGCCCCTTCCCATCGCCAGCATCTGCTGCTCCCCGCCGGAGAGGGTACCGGCCGCCTGCTGGAGACGCTCCTTCAGCCTGGGGAAGCGGCCGAAAACCCTCTCCATGTTCTGGGAGATCTTGTTTCGGTCGTTCACGGTGAAGGCACCCAGCAACAGATTCTCCCGCACGGACAGATTGGCAAACACCCGCCGGCCCTCGGGAACGTGGGAGATTCCATCGCCAACGATCACGTGGGGAGGCCTCGTCGTGATGTCCGAACCGGCGTAGCGGATAGATCCACCCTTCGGCCTGGTAATCCCGGAAATCGTCTTCAGTGTGGTGCTCTTCCCGGCACCGTTGGCGCCGATGAGGGTTACGATCTCGCCCTCCTCGACGTTGAAGGAGATCTCCTTGATAGCCTGGATGCTCCCATAGAATACGCTCAGGTCTTGCACTTCGAGCAGCACTTAAGCTACTTCCTTCCCTAGATAGGCTTCGATGACCTTCGGATTGCCCTGGATCTCCTTGGGGGTTCCCTCGGCCAGGATCTCTCCGAAGTCCATCACCTCGATCCGCTCGCAGATCCCCATGACCACCTTCATCTGGTGCTCGATCAGCAGAATGCTCAGGCTGAACCGCTTACGGATGAACTCGATCATCTCCATAAGAGTGGATACCTCGGCCGGGTTCATGCCCGCCGCTGGTTCGTCGAGAAGGAGCAGTCGGGGCTTGGTGGCCAGGGCCCTCGCGATCTCCAATCTGCGCTGCTCGCCATACGGCAGGCTCCCGGCCAGCTCATCCTGCTTTCCATCGAGCCTGAAGAGGGCCAACAACTCCTGCGCGTCCAACGTCAGCTTCCGCTCCTCCATCCCGAAACCAGACGCGCGCAGCAAAGCCTGAGCCACGCCATACTTGACCCGGCAATTGTATGCGATCCTCACGTTGTCCAGCACCGAGAGGTTCCCGAAGAGACGGATGTTCTGGAAAGTCCTCGCGATGCCGAGCCTGGTGACTTCGTGGGGGGCAACCCTGGCTATACTGCGAGAATCGAACAGGATGTCCCCGCCGGAAGGCTCGTAGTGTCCGGTGATCAGGTTGAACACCGTCGTCTTCCCCGCGCCGTTCGGCCCGATCAGCCCAATCAACTCCCCCTCCTCGATGTGGAAGGAGACGCCATTGACGGCCTTGAGACCGCCGAAGTTCTTGGTGAGGTTATCGACTTTCAGCAACGGCACTTTGTGGCCTCTTCTCCATCTTCGGAACTTTCGGGGCCCTCAGGAACGGAAGCTCCATCCCGCCGAAGAGCCCCGTCGGGCGCAGCAGCATCACGACGATCAGAAGCAGTGGATAGATCACGTAGCGGAGGTCCAGGATGTCGGACGGCAGCACAATGCGGAGACCCTCCAGCAGGAAGGTCCAGCCGATCGCGGCGATAATCGTGCCGCTAATGCTGCCGAGGCCGCCCAGCACCACGATCAGCAGCGGGTCGAAGGTCTTCAGGAAGTCGAAGTTGCTCGGGTGCAGGAAGGCGTAGAGGTGAGCGTAGAGGGCTCCGGCCACGCCTGCGTAGGCGCAACCCATCACGAACGCGATGGTCTTGTACTTCGTCGTGTTCACCCCCATGGCACTCGCGGCAATTTCGTCCTCGCGTATGGACATAGTCGCTCGCCCAGGGCTCGAGTAGGCGAAGTTACGCATCAAGACCACTGCGATGATGGTGATGGTGGCAACCCACGGCCAGCTGGTCAGCTTCGGGATCGCGGTCATTCCGCGCGCCCCGCCCATGGCCGGTATCCAGTTATCGGCGTTGTCGAAGAACACTTTGACTATGATGGTCAAGCCCAGGGTGGCAATGCCGAGGTAGTCGGAACGAAGACGCAGGATCGGCATGCCCACAAGAAAGGCTACCGCGGCCGCGACGACACCCCCGACCACGATTGCGCCGAGAAAGCCGAAGGGGTTATCGCCCGTCCACTGCTTCGTGATCAGCGCCGACGAGTAGGCGCCGAGACCGTAGAAGGCGACGTGGCCCAGGGAGAACTGCCCGTTGAAGCCATAGATGATGTTTAGCCCTAAGGTGGCTACAGTGACGATGCACGCATACTGGATGATCAACTCCGCATAAGGGTTGAGCACCCCAGTCGTAAGTAGCAGTTGGATAACCGCAGCACCCACGATCGCCGCGATTACCGCCAGCAGTTCGGGTCGCCTCATTGCTGCCTCCTAGACCTTGTCCGTGCCGCGCTTGCCCAACAACCCCGTCGGCTTGATCATCAGGACGACGATCAGGATCCCGAAGGCCACTGCGTCCTTCCAGGTCGTAGACACGAATGCCGCCGTCAGCACCTCGGCCTGCCCCATGATCAGGGCACCCAGCATGGCTCCTGGGATTATCCCGATGCCGCCCAGCACGGCGGCCGTGAACGCTTTCAGGCCCGGCATGATACCCATGAAGGGCTGCACCTGGGGATAGGCTATGGCGTAGAGAATGCCGCCGGCAGCAGCCAGGGCAGACCCCAGCCCGAAGGTAAAGGACACCACCAGGTCCACGTTGATACCCATGAGCTTGGCGGTGTCGAAGTCAAAGGAGACTCCTCGCATCGCAATGCCCATCTTGGTCCTGTACACGATGTGCTGCAACAAGGCCAGGAACAGGATGGTTACAGCCAAGATTATGATCTGCATGTTCGTGATCGTGAGTGCCCCAGCCTGAAAGACGTTGGCTACGGCGAACGGCCTGGGGAAGGTTCGAATGTCGGGACCGAACACGAACTTCAGGCTGCTGCCGTACTCCAGGAACAGCGACACACCGATGGCGGTGATCAGAGAGGCAATCCTTGGAGCGTTCCTCAGGGGCCGGTATGCCAACCTCTCGATGGCGACACCGAGAACAGTGCAGACAACGATAGCCAGAATGAACGCCGGGACGAGAGCCCAGCCCCCGATGCCGGAGGCGGCGAGGGCCGAGATGGAGAAGAAGCCCACGAACGCGCCTACCATGAAGACGTCGCCGTGAGCGAAGTTGATTAGCCGGATGATGCCATACACCATGGTGTAGCCGAGGGCGATCAGCGCGTAGACAAGACCCAGCTGGAGGCCGTTGACCACCTGCTGGGCGAAGTAAGCGAAGTCCATTGCCGACTCCTATGTAGGAGACGGGGAGTTGCTGGAGCAACTCCCCGTCTCGGGTTCGTTACCTATGGGGCTACGGTCGCGGCGTAGGTCTGCTTGCCACCCTTGATCTGGATGACGACGGCGCTCTTTACGGGGTTGCCGTCCTTGTCGATGGTGATGTTGCCCGAAACGCCCTTGAAGTCCTTGGTCGCCGCCAGGGCGTCCCTGATCTTGGAGGAATCGGCGCTTCCAGCCACCGTGATAGCGTTGGTCAGCATGTTGGTCGCGTCGTAGGCAAGGGTAGCCAGTGCGTCAGGCACTGCGTTGTACTTCGCCTTGTACTTCGTGACCCAGTTCTGAACCTCGGGAGTGGTCGCGTCCGGGCTGTAGTGGTTGCTGAAGTAGCTCCCCTCGGTGATCTTCGTGTCGAGATCGGAGGAGTCCCAGCCGTCGCCGCCGCCCATGACCGCCTTCACACCCTTCTCGCGAGCCTGCTGGGCGATCAGGTTGACCTTGTTGTAGTAGTCAGGCAGATAGAGGAAATCCGGCTTGGCGGAGGCGATCTTCGTCAGGACCGCCGAGAAGTCGGTGTCACTGGTGCCGTAGGCCTCGAAGTTGGTCACCTGACCGCCGAGCTTCGTGAAGTTGTCCCTGAAGACGGTCGCCAGCCCCTTGCTGTAGTCATTCGCGTTGTCGTACATGATCGCGGCAGTCTTCAGCTTGAGGTTGCTGGTGACGAACTTGGCCATCACCTGACCCTGGAACGGGTCGATGAAGCAGGCGCGGAAGACATAGTCCTTCCGCTTGCCCCCGTCCACGGTCACCTTCTCGTTGGTGGAGGTGGAGCTGATCTGCACCACCTTGTTGGCCTGGGCTACCTCGGAAATCGGGATCGACACCTTCGAGGAAACGGAGCCCACGATGGCATTGACCTTGTCCTGGTTGATCTCCTTGGTTGCCGCGTTCACGCCCTCGGTCGCGTCGTTCTTGTCGTCGGCGACCACCGTCGTGATGTTCAGCTTGCCGGCCGCGTTGGCCTCGGCGATGGCCATGTCAAAGCCATTCTTGGTGGACTCGCCGAAGGTCTTGACATCGCCCGTCATGGGCGCGATCAGTCCGATCTTGACCGCGATGGGGCTGCCTGAGGGTTTCGCCGCCGCAGCCGGTGCAGAAGTCGCAGCGCCAGCGGCGGGCGCTGCGGCCTTGGTGGGCTCCGCGGCCTTGGCCGGTGCCTGAGTGGCCGCGGGAGCAGGGGCCGAGGACGAGCAGCCCGCCAGGGCCAGCATGGCTGCTACGGCCATGGCGAACAGCATCAGTATGGAAGGCTTAAAGTGCCTCACCTGTTCTCCTCCTTGTGTGCGCTCCAGTCTTTTCAGCCGGCAGCGCGATGAGTGGCTGGATCTACGAACGACTAGTGTCGGGTGCCTACCCCAGGTCCCCGTGCCCACTAGGAGTCAGGCGACGGAGCCACATCCTTGTCGAGGCGACGCCACCCCTTTCTCCAAACAGTCCATGCCGAGCTGCATGGCGGAATCGGTTTGCTCGCGAAGAAAACGGGAAGATGTGCGTAAGCCGTCTCCATCGACGGCCCGATGTCGCAAGGCGCTGTCTGGACTACCGAAAGGTTGACTATCGGAACTGCGGAATCCGAGCGTACTTAACCCAGTTAACGGCTAGGCTGACCCACAGAGGAGAGGGCCCCATCAACTGAGCGGATCCTTAAGTCAAAGCAGTTTACTGGCAGTTTTGCGACTTTGTCAAGCTTCTTTGACCACGTTACCATTCCTGATGAAGACTAGTAACCCCTGCACAAACCGTGGGGGTCCGCATTTGTGCACCATCAACACAATCATTCCTCGCTTACCAAGCAGGAAGACTGCTGAGCCCTCTCAAGGGCCTCCCAGGGGAGCGGCGGCCGCTCCGTGTGGCACCCGTGTCGACCCGATGTTAGAATAGCCTCTTAGGGGGACGAAGTTGCCTCCTATCACGTCTAGAGGCCTAGGATGGTGTCCCGATGAGGTTTGCTGGCATAGCCACGATGGGAGATTTCTGGCGAGTCGTCCGGGAGTTCAACCCGGAGGGGATCGAGCGAGAGGCCACGGCGCCCCTGTACCTGTGGATAGTGGGCGAGGCCGGCACCGGCAAACGGACCCTGGCTGCGTCGTTGATGGGGACCAGCGCCGGCGACTGGGTCCGGGGGCCCTTCAAGCTTCTGGACGTGGACTACCCGCAGGCTCGGCTCCCCGAGGTCGACGCCCCGGACCTCATCATACTGGTAGTGCGCCACGACCAGGATCTGACCGAGCAGGCACGCCGGACCGCCGTCCTGCTGGACAGGCTCCGAGTGCCCACTCTGTTGGTTCTCACCCACGCCGATGCCACGGCGCGAAGTCGGGACGAGAGAAACGCCGCCTACCGCACCTTCTCCTTCGTGTCTCACCTGAAGATGACCTTCGTGGATGCCAGGGATCAGAAGGAGGTCCAGGAGAAGGTCGCGCCGCTGCTGCTGGAGAGCCTCCACGGAGCCCGGACCGCGCTGGCCAGGCAGCTACCGTCGGTGCGGCAGGCCGTGGCCGAGCAGATCATTGCCGAGACCTGCAGGGTGAACGCGCAGTTCGCTTTCGCTGCCAATCTCCCGGCCAACCTTCCCTTCTTCGGTGGTGTTGCCGGCAGCGTCGCGGACTTCTTCGTCCTCACCAAGAACCAGGTGATGATGGCCCTCCGGCTCAGTGCTATCTACGGTCGGGAGATTGCTCCCACCCTTCAGGTAGCCGGAGAGCTGGCGCCCGTCATCGGCGGCGGCATCCTCTGGCGCTCAGCGGCCCGGATGGCGACAGGGATGCTCCCCACCCTCCTAGCCGCAGCCCCCAAGACCGCCATCGCCTACGTGGGCACCTACGTCGCTGGTCACGCCACTCGCTACTACTTCGACGAGGGGCGAAAGCCCCCCAAGGAGTTGCTGCAGCAATTCAGCGCCGAAGGGGCTCGGCTCTATCGGAGCCGGTTCGCCAGCCTCGCAGCTTCAGAGGATAACGGCTAAGTGCGCCGTTCCTGAAGTAGGGCAGGGCGCTCTGCCCTGCCGCACGGAGGTACGTAGTGTCCCGCGGGCGGAGGGGCACAGGGCCCCTCCCTACAGATCACGAGGGGACAAGCCAGCGCCCTACCTATCGAGATCATCATGAAGGAGTCAACCTAATGGCGAACGATCAAGGCGGCATCATCGTCATGCCCGATCCCCTGCGAGAGTTCATCACAGAACTCTTCGTGAAGCAGGCCCTTCCTCGAGAGGAAGCGGCAATCGTTGCCGATCACCTGGTGGAAGCGGATCTGCGAGGGGTGTACTCCCACGGAACCATAAGGATCCAGCCCTATCTCGAACGATTGAAGGCGGGCGGCATGAACCCGCGCCCTAACGTCCGAATCCTGCGAGAGACGCCGGGCACGGCCCTAGTGGACGGCGACAACGGCATAGGCCAGGTGGTCGGGGTACGGGGCATGGAGATCGCCATCAAGAAGGCCAAGGAGGTGGGCATCTCCCACGTGGGCGTGCGCATGAGCAACCACTTCGGCACCTGCGCCTACTACGCCCTGATGGCTGTCCCCCACGACATGATCGGCGTCGCCATGACCGTTAGCGGCAGCAATATCATGGCCCCCTGGGGCGGCATAACGCCCCTGCTCGGAAACAACCCCATCGGCATAGCCCTGCCCGCGGGCAAAGAGCACCCGGTGGTGCTGGACATGGCCATGAGCGTCGTGGCCAAGGGGAAAATCGTCCACGCGATGAAGGCGGGTATCCCCATCCCCGAGACTTGGGGCCTCAACAAGTACGGCGAGCCCACCACCGACGCCAAGGAGGCATTCGATGGGCTGGTCCAGCCGGTAGGCGGCTACAAAGGCTACAACATGTCCTTCGTGATCGGCGTGATCGGCGCCCTCCTGAACGGTGCTGCCTTCACCCACGAGGTAACAGACTTCTACCACAACATGAAGGACCCTCAGAACACCGGATTCACCTTCCAGGCCATCGACATCAAGGCATTCATGGACCCTGCCGAATTCAAGGCCAGGATGGATGAGTCGATCGCCGAGATGCACGCCTCGGAGCTGGCTCGCGGAAACGACCGGATCTACGTCCCCGGCGAGATCGAGTGGATCAAGCGTGCGGAGAAGCTGGAAAAGGGCATCTCCGTGGCTCCGGCGGTGTGGGCGGACATGATCGCCGTCAGCCAGGAGTTCGGGGTCCCGCTGCCCCCGACGGTGCAGGCGTAGCAGTCCCATGGCCGATCTCACCACCACAGAGTCAACCGTCGAGAAGGGCAAGCTCCTCGACATCTATCGACGCATGCTGCTGATCCGATCCTTCGAGGAGCGGGCTCAGGAGCTGTTCCAGACCGGGCAGTTGCCACGCCGGGGCCATCTCTACTCGGGCCAGGAAGCGGTGGCTGCCGCAACCCTGGCGGCAGTCAACGACGACGACTACGTGACCAGCACCCACCGGGGCCACGGCCACGCCATCGGTCGGGGCGGAAACCTGCTGGCAGCCATGGCCGAACTGGGAGGCAAGAGCGCGGGCTTCTGCGGGGGCAAGGGGGGATCCATGCACGTGGCCGACCTGGACCACGGCATGCTGGGCGCCTTCCCCATCGTCGGAGCCTCCATCACCATGGCCGTCGGGGGTGGGTTGGCAGCAAAGACCCTGCGGAACGGTCGCGTCGCCGTGGCCTTCTTCGGCGACGGGGCCTCAAACCAGGGCACCTTCCACGAGGGGCTCAACCTGGCGGCCATCTGGGACCTGCCGGTGATCTTCGTCTGCGAGAACAACCAGTACGCCATCTTCACCAAGCAGGAGAACGTCATGCGGGTGAAGCAGGTGGTGGACCGGGCCCCCGCCTACGGCATACCGGGAGTCATCGTCGACGGGATGAACCCTCTGGCCGTGTACCGGACGGTGAGAGAGGCCGCCAAGCGGGCCCGGGCAGGGCAGGGGCCCACCCTCATCGAGGCCATGACCTACCGATGGGGCGGCCACAGCACCGGCGACCCCGGAACTGGCTACCGGGATCGGGACGAGGTGACGGAGTGGAAGAAGAAGGACCCCATCCCCAACTTCCGCCATCACCTGCTGGAAACCGGCACCGCCGATGAGGCGACCATCGAGACGATGGAGAGCGAAGTGAGCCGCCAACTGGAGGAAGCGGTCAGCTTCACCCTCTCCGCCCCCGACCCCGATCCCTCAGAAGCCACGGCCCACCTCTACGCCCCGGCCTATCGACCGGAGATAACGGAGCCCTCGGGGGAGGTGCGGGAGTTGAACACCCTGCAGGCCCTGAACGAGGCGATCCGCGAGGAGATGGAGCGCGATCCCCGACTGATCATGCTGGGAGAGGACATCGGCGCCCGGGGTGGCCCCTTCGGCGTCAGCAAGGGACTCCTGGACAGCTTCGGCCCCGACCGAATCCTGGACACCCCCATCTCGGAGAACGGCTTCACTGCGGCCGCTATAGGCGCCGCCCTGGCCGGGGTCCCCACCATCGCCGAGATCAGCTACATCGACTTCATCACCCTGGCGCTGGACCCCATCGTCAACGTGGCCGCCAAGGCCCACTTCATGAGCGGAGGAAAGCAATCGGCCCCGGTGGTGATCCGGACCGAGGGGGGAGGAGGGTCCGCCGCCGACGGCCCCACCCACTCCCAGAGCCTGGAGGCCTGGTTCGCCCACGTGCCGGGTCTGAAGGTGGTCATGCCCTCCACCCCCTACGACTACAAGGGGCTGCTCAAGACCGCCATCCGCGATCCCAACCCGGTGGTCTTCATCGAGCACAAGATGCTCTACCGGGCCAGAGGACCGGTTCCAGCCGGCGAGTACGCCATCCCCCTCGGCGAGGCCGATGTGAAGCGCCCGGGCCGGGACGTGACGGTCGTTGCCATGGGGGCCATGGTCCCGCAGGCTCTCGCTGCCGCCCGGTCTCTGGCCGAGGAGGGGATCGAGATCGAGGTCATCGACCCACGCACCCTGGTGCCCTTCGACATGGACACCGTCGCGGGATCGGTCCAGCGGACCGGCCGGCTGGTGATCCTCCAGGAGGCTCCGCTGGTCGGGGGCTTCGGCTCGGAGATCGCCCGTGCGGTGGGTGAGGCGGCCTTCGACTACCTGGAGGCGCCCATCAAGGTGGTCGCCCCCTCGGTACCCCTCCCGGCCTCGCCATCCCTGGAGGCGGTGGTGCTCCCCGGTCAGAGGCATCTGATCGATGCTGTCCACACCCTGCTGAGGCGACGCTAGACGGAGGCCGAGGAACGAAACAGGAGGCAACCATGCTGCGAAAGATGATAATGCCGACCCTCGGCCTCGACATGGAAGGGGCCGTCATCCAGAAGTGGCTCAAGGCCGAGGGGGATAGCGTGGCCAAAGACGAGCCCGTGGTAGTCGTGGAGACCGACAAGGCCACCACGGAGATCACCGCTCCCACCACCGGCGTGCTGAAGCAGATCGTCCAGGCCGAGGGGACGACAGTGCCGGTGACCCATACCATCGCGCTGATCCAGACCGACGAACCCGGCGAGGCCCCCGAGGAACCCGGATCCGGGCCCAACGGTAAGGAGGCCGCCGTCGCCCTTGCGCCCGAGGCCGATACGGTGACAACGTTGGCCCCGGCCCGGGGGACCATAGTGAGAGCCTCTCCCGCGGCCCGCAAGGCGGCGAAGGATCTCGGAGTGGATCTGGCTCAGCTACAGGGGACGGGCCCCGGCGGCAGGATCCAGGGAGAGGACGTTCGCCGCTTCGCCGAGGCAGCACGGCAGGGACCTACCGCCGGCCCCATCGTGACGGCTGCCGGCGGCGGTCTCGCCGGCCGGCTGGTGCCTCTCGCCCGGAAGCGAAGGCTCACCGCCGAGAGGATGTCCCTGTCGGCCCGCACGGTGGCCCGTCTCACCATGAACATGGAGATAGACGCTACGGAGATGATCCGGCTGAGACAACGGCTTCTCCCGGCGTACGAGGCTCAGACCGGCGTTCGCCTCTCCTACAACGACCTCCTGGTCAAGGTCGTAGCGACGGCCCTGACCGAGCACCCCTACCTGAACGCCCGATGGACGGATCAGGGGATCCTGCTGGTGGAGCCGATCAACGTGGGCGTCGCAGTGGCGGTGGAGGACGGCCTGGTGGTGCCGGTGGTGCGGGACGCCGGCCACAAGAAGCTCTCGGAGATCTCGGTGGAGCTGAACCGGCTGATCGGCAAGGCCCGGGAGGACCGGCTCGGCCTGGAGGAGATCACGGGCGGCACCTTCACCATCACCAACCTGGGGATGTATGGGGTGGAGTCGTTCACCCCCATAGTGAACCCGCCCGAGGCGGCGATCCTGGGGGTAGGCGCCATGATCGAGAAGCCGGTGGGCCGGGAGGGCCAGATCGTCCTGCGCCCGGCGATGACCCTTTCCCTCTCCTTCGACCACCGGATCGTGGACGGCGCCCCGGCCGCGCAGTTCCTGCAGAGGGTGAAGCAGCTACTCGAGGAGCCCTACCTCCTGCTGTAACCGCGACCCGTAGGGACGAAGCATTTGCCGCAGCGAATGCTTCGCCCTTCTCTCTCCTCTACATCCAGGGATCGATGGCCGCCCGGGTGACCGCGGCCTGCTCTGGCTGGCGGCCAAACCACTCCGCCGCTTGGAACGCCTCCTCGATCTTGTCGAGGGGATATCGGTGGGACACGATCCTGTCCAGGGGGTAGCGGCTCCGGTTTCGCCGCAGGAACTCCAGCGCCTGGCCCAGCACCATCGGCTCGTAGTGGTTCACGCCCACGTACCGGGCGTTCCTCCGCACCAGCTTAGCGGGGAAGAGATCGAGACTGAACCTGGCGCTGACGATGCCAACCTCCAGGTAGCTCCCTCCGGGGCGAACCATCTCGATCCCCTCGGGGATGACGTGGGGCAGACCCACCAGCTCCATGACGACCCTGGCCCCCCTGCCCCCCGTCAGGGCGCGCACCCGTTCCACCCGCGCCTCGGGCGTCGGGAGTTCCCCCAGGCTGACGGTCTCGTCGGCCCCGAAGCTTCTGGCCAACTCCAGCCTCTGGGGGATCGCATCCACCGCTATGATCTGTCCCGCCCCCATCTCTCGCGCCACGGCGATGGCGTACAGCCCCAGCCCTCCTGCCCCCTGCACCACCAGGGTGTCACTGAATCCGAAGTCCACCTGCCTGAGGCTGTGGATGACCTGGGAAAGGGCACAGTTGGCCGAGGCGACCATCTCGTCCGATAGCTCGTCCGCGACCTTGAACACGAAGTGACCCGGACGCAGGTAGTAGTACTGGCCGAAGCCCCCGTTCAGGTGGGGCCACTGGTCGGCCGACTCCAGGTTGTGGGCCGCTCGCCGTTCGCACAGGGAGAAGTGGCCGCTGGTGCAGGCCCAGCAGCGGCGGCAGGGGTAAAAGTACGGGTAGACGATCCTGTCGCCCTCCCGCAGGGGCTGGCCCAGGGAGTCGGTGCTCACCCCAGCGCCCAGACGAGCCACCTCGCCGACCATCTCGTGCCCCAACACACGCCCGCCCGGTGGCAGGATGCTGCCGCCGTCACCGCGCCACTGGTGGAGGTCGGAACCGCAGAGGTTGGACAGGTGGATCTTCACGAGGATGGCCCCCGGCTCCGGGTCGGGAACCGGGTATTCCCGCAGCTCGAAGGGATGGCCTGGACCGACGAAGACGGCGACGCGGCACTGCATCCTGGACCTAGCCTCCTTCTAGGAATGAGTGGGAGAATTGCGGCTAGCAGCTTCACGAACCTCCACAACAATACAGCAACCCGCCGCTCTTGGGAACAGGTGCTTAGGGCCAATACGGTTCAGTTAAGCTCGGCGTCGCGCTCAGCAGGCGGTGTTCGCCGTCATAGCAACCACCATGTGCATGGCTTGAATCCCGCCGGATTCGCGGCCGAGAGGTCATCCGTGTCTGCAACGACGTTGCGGTCTTGGTTATTCGGAACGGCTGACCAAATCCTTTACTGAACCGTATTGTCCCTAGACCGTCATGCCCGACCTGATCGGGCATCCAGAGGCCCACGGCGATGTGGAGGAGTGGCCTCACGAAGAGAGGGGGCGTCTGGACCCCCGCTTCCGCGGGGGTGACGTTGGCATCAGACTGTAACTCCTTCTGCCAGCCCTCATGAACCATGCCCGGCCGGCCCGGCGACAGCCGGCACGATTCTGGCACCGCGAGTGTTGACATGTACAGCACAGCGCTGTACATTTGCAGTAGCAGCCATGCGCTGCGGGCAACCACGGGAGAAATGAGATGAGCGTTCCTGCAAGAGCTACCACAACTAAGGCATCGGCAGCCAAGACCAAGAAGCGAGCGGATCTGCGCATAGCAGAGGAGAAGAAGGCGATCTACCAGTGGGCTGCCGCCGTGGAGGGCTGCTCCTTCACCGACTACGCCACCCGCGCGCTGGACAGGGCCGTCGAAGAGACCATTCAGAGGCACAACACCATCACGCTCAGCGCGCATGACATGGAGGCTTTCGTGGATGCGCTCCTCAACCCGGGTCAGCCGAACGAGCGGCTGAGCAGGTACGCCAGGTTGCACGAGGAAACGCTGGGTGATCGGTAGGGACCAGTACGAGGTTCAGCTCTTGAGGGATCAACCCCGCAAGGATTTCAATTGCGGGGTTGATGCTCTCGACCGCTACTTAATGCAGCAGGCGGGCCAGGACCTCAAGCGCAAGGTCACCGTGCCCTACGTCCTCGTCGAGACCGCGACGGGGAAGGTGGCCGGCATCTACACCCTCTCGGCTGGTTCGATCACCGGGGACAGCCTCTCGGAGGCCGTGCGCCGCAAGCTGCCCGGGTACCAGGCATTCCCCATCGTCCTCCTCGGCAGGCTCGCCGTGGACCAGCGGTATCAGGGGCGCGGGCTCGGCGGCCTCCTGCTGGTAGACGCTATTCTGCGCTGCGTCCAACTCCGTGAGGAGATCGACATACTGGCGGTGGTGGTCGAAGCCAAGGGAGACGCTGCAAGATCCTTCTACGAGGCGTTCGGCTTCGAGCGATTCGCGGACCAGGAGTATCACCTTTACCTGCCTATCGCCAAGGCCAAGTCGCTCCGACCGTAACCATTCAGGGCACTGCACGCTGAAACCGCTGCGGTTTCCGCCCGCTCTCGCCGATTCCAGCCCGGCCATGCCGGCACGCGTCTTCACGCTGGTATCCAGGCAGGAGGATCAGGTGCCCGAACTCGTGTGAGGACGGCCAGGGCTGCGCGCCCTGGCCGTCTGGATTGTTGGCAGGAGTCCCGTGTTATGCAGTCGGTCGAAGGGTCGAGGTCAGCACTCCGAGTAGCCGCAGGAGTAGCACTTCTGGCAGCCCTCCTCGTACACGAGGGTGGCGTGGCCGCACTCCGGACAGAGGTCGCCCACCTTGCCCGACTCCTCCTCGAAGCCATCGTGCTGATGCCCTTCCACCGGAGTCGAAGCGGCAGAGCCCGACAATCCGAGATGCTCCGCCAGCACCTGGGCCACGGCGTCGGGCAACGAGCGCACCCGGCTCCGGCCGAAGCCCAGCTGGCGGCCGCCGCCGATGCCCGCCATTTGGCCCACGATCGCCTTCAGCCGCTCGGTGGGCGATAGGACCGAGGGGAGCCTGAGGGTCATGGAGATCAGCCGGCCCAGCGCCTCCGAGACGGCAGCCGTATCGCTGCCGGCCTTGCCCACGTTCAGGAACACCTCGAAGGGCTCCTCGTTCCCGTTCCGGTTGACCGTCACGAAAGCGGTCCCCAGAGGCGTCTCCGCACGGTAGGTCACCCCGTGGACGATCCGCGGCCTCGGCTTCACCTTCTCGCTGGAGGGCTGCGCCGCCTTGGCCTCGGCGGCACCCTTTGCCCCGTCCTGCTTCTCCACGGAACCTACGTGCAGCACCTGGGTGCCCTTGCAGCCATCCCGGAAGACAGTGATACCGAGGCATCCAGCCTGGAACGCCTGCGTGTACACCTGGGCCACTTCCTCGATGCTGGCCGAGTTGGGGAGGTTGACCGTCTTGGAGACGCCGTTATCCACGTGCCTCTGGAAGGCCGCCTGCATCCGCACGTGCCACTCGGGGGCCACCTCGTGGGCGGTCACGAACACCCGTCGCACATCCTCCGGGATCTCCTCCAGGCCGTGGAGCGTCCCCTGCCGGACCACCTTCTCCATCAGCTCCTCGCTGTAGAAGCCCCGCTCCTTGGCGACCCGCTCCAGCTGCGGGTTCACGAAGCTCAGGTTCCGGTCGCCCACGATGTGCCGGAAGGCGATGGCGAAGAGCGGCTCGATCCCCGAGGTGCTTCCAGCGATGATGCTGATGGTGCCGGTCGGCGCGATGGTGGTGACGGTGGCGTTGCGGAGCGGGGGGCCGTCCTTGTAGATGCTGCCGGACCAGTTGGCGAAGGAGCCACGCTCCTGGGCGAGTTTGGCCGACTCCTCGTGGCCCACCCGCTTGATGAAGCCCATGACCTGGTCCGCCAGTTCGAGGGCCTCCTCGCTGTCGTAGGGGATGCCCAGCTGGAGCAGCATGTCCGCCCAGCCCATCACCCCCAGGCCGATCCGGCGGTTGCTCTTCACCATCAGGTCGATGTCCGCCAGCGGATAGGGGTTGACCTCGATGACGTCGTCCAGGAATCGGACCGCCAGCCGGATGACCCTCTCCATCTCCTTCCAGTCGATGGGCCCCTTGCCGTTCTGGGACTTGCCCTTGCTGATCCTCACGAACCTGGTCAGATTGAGGGAGCCCAGGTTGCAGGCCTCGTTGGGAAGCAGCGGCTGCTCGCCGCAAGGGTTGGTGGCCTCGATCTGGCCGATCTGAGGGGTGGGATTGGCGGGGCTGGCGTTCACCCGATCGATGAAGACGAGACCCGGATCGCCCGTCCGCCACGCTGCCTGGACGATGCGGTCGAACACGTCCCGAGCCCGCAACCGTCTCACAGCTGAGCTACTGCCCGGGTCCACCAGGTCGTACTCCCCATCCTCATCCAGCGCCCTCATGAAGGCGTCGGTCATGGCCACGGAGATGTTGAAGTTGGTGATGCCGCCGTCCAGCTTGCAGTCGATGAACTCCAGGATGTCCGGGTGGTCCACCCGCAGGATCCCCATGTTGGCGCCCCTGCGGGTCCCGCCCTGCTTCACCGCCTCGGTAGCAGCGTTGAACACCCGCATGAAGCTGACAGGGCCGCTGGCCTTGCCGCCGGTGCTCAGGACGGTGCTGTCCTTGGATCGGAGCCGGGAGAAGGCGAAACCGGTTCCACCACCGCTCTTGTGGATCAGCGCGGCCCGCTTGATGGACTCGAAGATCCCCTCCAGGGAGTCCTCCACGGGTAGTACGTAGCAGGCCGAGTACTGGAGGCCGTTGTCCTTGCCGGCGTTCATCAAGGTGGGGGAATTGGGGAGGAAGAGCATGTCCTGCATGAGATCGCGAAACTCGCCCGCGACGGCCAGGATCTCCTCCTCGCTCTTACCCCAGTTCTTTTCGGCCCTGGCGATGGCCAGCGCGACGCGCCAGCACATCCCGTCGGGAGTCTCCGTGACCTGGTCCCCCTCCCGGGCCAGGTACCTCTCCCGCAGCACCCTGAGGGCTGATTCAGTCCACCGCCCCGTCTTGCTCACCCCTGCCACCTCAGTCATCTCTTCCCTTTCCATCGCGAGCCTTCTCCAAGCCCGCCCCTACAGTCTCTGCTCCCGCCTTGCCCCACCGGCAACCGCCTCTGCCCTCAAGTGGCAGCTACCAACAGGTAGACAGGTTACACAAGATATTGTGTATGTCCCCCTCGAAGGACACAACATCTTGTGTGGTCTAGCGCCTGTATGATGCCACAACTACCTGGCATGTCAAGGGGATTCGGACGAGTTATGGGGAAAGATCTTGAGAAACCTGGAGGACTGAGCTTACATCCAGGGTTCGGAGGTGAACTCTCGGCCCATCAGCCGGGCGAGGCCTTCCTGGGGGCTGATCCCTTCGAAGAGGACGGCGTGGACCTGGCGGGTGATCGGCATCTCCACCCCTCTTTGCCTCGCCAGCTTCAGGATAGCCCGGGTGGCAGGGACACCTTCCACCACCATTGGGGAGCCGGCCTGAACATCTTCCACGGTCTTGCCCCGAGCTATCGCCTCCCCCGCGGCGCGATTCCGGCTGTGGCGGCTGGTGCAGGTGGCGATCAGGTCGCCGATGCCGGCCAACCCGGCCACCGTCGAAGGCTCGCCTCCCATCTCCACCACCAGCCGGCCGATCTCCGCCAGGCTGCGGGTGATCAGCGCCGCCTTGGCGTTGTCCCCGTAGCCCAGGCCGTCGGACATGCCGGCCGCCAGCGCCACCACGTTCTTGACAGCGCCACACAACTCCACGCCGACCACATCGGGGTTGGTGTACACGCGGAAGGTGCGGGTGGCCAGGAGGGATTGGAGACGTCGGGCCACCTCCTGGTCGCGGCAGGCGACCACTGTGGCCGTGGGAATGCCCCGGCTGACCTCCTCAGCGTGGTTGGGGCCCGACACGGCAGCCACCCTGCCCCGATGGGCATCTCCCAGAGCCCCCTCCAGCAGCTCGGTGCACCTCTCGAGCGTTTCCAGGTCCAGCCCCTTGCTGCCACTCACCACCATCTGGTCCGGCCCCACCAGGGGGCCGAGCCGGGCGGCCACCTCGCCCATATAGCGGGAGATGGCCGGCACCAGCACCACCGAGGCGTCCGCTATGGCCTCCCCCATTGCCGAAGTGGCCCGCACGTTCTCGGGGATCCGGACGCCCGGAAGGTAATCGGGGTTCTCTCGGGTGAGTTCGATCTGCTGGGCCAGCGCGGAGCGCCTGGCCCAGAGCCACACCTGGTGGCCTTTGCCGGCCAGCAGCACGGCCAGAGCGGTTCCCCACCCGCCGGCGTTGATGACGCAGATTTTCTCAGACACCTTCAGTCCACCCACCGCGTTATGCTATCATGGTTAAGGGTCGAACACTGATATGTGGGCTTGGGGACACCCCAAACCCCGCCAGGCGCTGCGCCCTGGACCCGCTCTATAGGCGCCTTCGCCCGGCTAGCGAGGAAAGATGGAGATCGGCTCGTACCTTCTGGCGGGCGGAATCGCATACCTGCTCGGATCCATCCCCTCCGGCTACGTCCTGGCCCGTCTCCGGGGCAACGTCGACATACGCCAGACGGGAAGCAAGCGGACGGGGGCCACCAACGTCCTTCGGACCCTGGGCTGGAAGGCAGCCGCCCCGGTCTTCGGCGGCGACTTCCTCAAGGGGGTCCTGGCGATCCTCATCGCCCGCCTCATCACCCACGGCGACCCCGCCGCCGACGTGATAGCCGGCCTGGCGGCCCTGGTGGGCCACAACTACTCCATCTACATAGGCTTCAAGGGCGGGCGCGGCGTTACCACCGGTCTCGGAGCCCTGGCGGTGATCTCGCCCCTGGTAATGTTCATTACCACGATTATCGGGATAGCCATCATCGCCCGCAGCCGCTACGTCTCCCTCGGATCGGTGCTGGGGTCGGGCAGCTTGCCGGTCACCATGCTGGCCGTGGTGCTGCTGCTGGGTCAGCCCTTCCCCCACTTCCTCTTCGGGCTGCTGGGAGGGACCTTCGTCATCGTCAGCCATCGGGACAACATCTACCGGCTCCTCCACGGCACCGAACGAAAGCTGGGCCAGCGCGCCTAACGAGGACTGAGGACTGAGGGCTGAGGACTCAGCACGGCAGATGCGGCGTGTGGCCCTGGTAGCCCGTCAGTCCTCAGTCCTTTCGCCTCATCGCTCGTTGTGGAGCGCGGCCACCAGGTTGGCCATCTCGATGGCCGAGACCGCCGCGTCGAACCCCTTGTTGCCCGACTTGGTTCCCGCCCGCTCGATAGCCTGCTCCAGGTTGTCGGCCGTGATCACCCCGAAGACCACCGGCACCCCCGTCTCCAGGCTCACTGCCGCGACCCCCTTGGACACCTCGGCGGACACGTAGTCGAAATGAGGGGTGGCCCCCCGAATGACGGCGCCCAGGCAGATCACCGCCGCATAGTCGCCCGTCTGGGCCATCTTCTTGGCGATCAGAGGGATCTCGAAGGAACCGGGCACCCAGGCTACGTCCAGGTTCTCCTCCGGCACGCCGTGGCGCACCAGGGCATCCTTGGCACCGCCCAGCAACCGGCTGCTGATGAACTCGTTGAAGCGAGAGACCACCACGGCGAAGCGCAGACCCCGTCCGACCAGCTCGCCCTCATACACTCTCCCCATCAGTAACCTCCTCCTTGAGATCGTCGGGGTCCAGCCCCAACAGGTGTCCCATCTTCTCTTGCTTGGTGAGCAGGTAGCGCAAATTGGTGGGAGCAGGCTCGCTGATCAGAGGCACCCGCTCCACTATCTCCAGCCCGAACCCCTGGAGCCCCACCAGCTTCTGGGGATTGTTGGTCATCAGCCTGACCCGGGAGAGCCCCAGGTCGACCAGGATCTGGGCCCCGATCCCGTAGTCCCGCTTATCCGGCGGAAAGCCCAGCCGCCGGTTGGCCTCCACGGTGTCCAGACCGCCATCCTGAAGCTGATAGGCCTTCACCTTGTTGTGGAGGCCGATCCCCCGGCCCTCCTGCCGCATGTACAGGACGACCCCCCTGCCCTCTTCGCCGATCTTCTCCATGGCCAAATGCAGCTGCTCGCCGCAGTCGCACCGGAGGGAGCCGAGGACGTCTCCCGTCAGGCACTCGGAGTGAACCCTCACTAGGGGAGGGGGCCCGTCCTGGAGATCACCCATCACCAGCGCCACGTGCTCTTCCTTGTCCACGTCACTGGTGTAGGCGTAGATGACGAAGTCGCCGTAGCGGGTGGGAAGCTGGGCCTCGGCCACCCGGCGCACCAGCTTCTCCCGATGCCTCCGGTAGTCGATCATCTGGGCCACGCTGATGATCTTGATGCCATGCTCCTGGCTGAACCGCTCCAACTCCGGCCGGCGGGCCATGGTCCCATCCTCGCTCATGATCTCGCAGATCACGCCGGCCGGGTACAGTCCCGCCAGTCGTGCCAGGTCCACGCCGGCCTCGGTCTGCCCCGCCCTCTTGAGGACGCCGCCCTCCGCAGCCCTCAGGGGGAACATGTGGCCGGGCCGGGCCAGATCCTCCGGCCGCGTGGCCGGGTCCAGTACCGCCCGCACCGTAGCCGCCCTATCGTAGGCGGAAATGCCCGTGGTTACCCTGTGCTTCGCCTCCACGGACACGGTGAAGGCGGTGCCGAAGCCCGAGGTGTTCCTCTCCACCATCATCGGGATCTGCAGCTCGTCCAGCCGCTTCCCGACCACAGGCATACAGACCAGGCCTCTGGCATACTTGGTCATGAAGTTGATGGCATCGGGGGTCACGTGCTCCGCGGCGATAACCAGATCGCCCTCGTTCTCCCGATCCTCGTCGTCCACGACGATGACGAACTTGCCCTCTTTGATGTCCAGGATCGCCTCTTCTACCGTCGACAGTGGCACCGCTACCACCCCCTATATGAACCCTTGCTCCGTCAGGAACTCCGGCGTGATCCCCCGCCCCCGCTCCTGGCGCGCCAGGAAGCCCTCCACGTACTTGGCCATTATGTCGACCTCGACGTTGACCTTCTCCCCCACCCCTTTACCGCCCAGGGTCACCGACTGCTGGGTGAAGGGGATCAGGGAGACGGAGAACCATCCATCTCCGCAGCCGGTCACCGTGAGGCTGATCCCGTCCACGGCGATGAAGCCCTTCTCCACGACGTAGCGGGAAAGCTCCGGCCCGCAGCTGAGGCGAACGTTCACCGCGTCCCCCTCCCGGCGCCGCTCCACCACGGTGCCGACGCCGTCCACGTGTCCCTGCACGTAGTGGCCGCCCATCCGGTCGGTGGGCCGCAGGGCCCGCTCCAGGTTTACCCGATCGCCGGGCCTCAGTTCGCCCAGGTTGGTGCGCCGCAAGGTCTCCGGCGAGAGCCCCACCACGAACGCCCCGGCATCGAAGCTGGTTACCGTCAGGCAGGTCCCGTTGACGGCGACGCTGTCCCCCAGCTTCAGGTCCTCGAGCACCTTGCCTGCCCGGACCCGCAGCTGGTGCCCGCCGCCGGCCTTCGCCAACAGCTCCACCACCCCTATCTCTTCCACGATCCCGGTGAACATATGCTTCTCCGTGCTCGCCCGCCTACTCCAAATGGTCCACGTACCCCACGATCATCAGGTCGTCCCCGACCCGCTCCCAGGCGACATCCTTCAGCCGAACGGCCGAGGCCAGGCTCTCGACACCCCTTCCGCCCACAGGGCCGGGGGCCTCGGCCCCGCCGACCAGCTTGGGCGCCACGAAGGCGACCAGCTTGTCCACCAGCCGCTGGTCGAAGAGGGATCCGAGCAGTTCGCCTCCCCCCTCCACCAGCACGGAGGTGATGCCCCACTCCGTGGCCAGGATCTGCAGGGTCGCCTCCAGGTCCACCCGCCCCGACTTTCGGGGGACAATGATGACGGCGTTGCCCAATCCCTCGATCTCGCGCTGTCGAGCCGGATCGGCGCCGGGTCCGACGATGACCGCCGTGGTTCCCGGCAGGTTGCCCGAGATCACCCGACTGGAGAGGGATACCCTCGCGGTGGAATCCACGACCAGCCGCATCGGCTGGCGCGGGAGAGGTTCTCCGGCTTCGTCTCGAGCCGTCAGCTGGGGGTCGTCGGCGATCACCGTGTTCACCCCCACCATGATGGCGTCCACCTCCGCCCGCAGATCCTGCACCCTCTGGCGGGCCTTCGGGCCGGTGATCCATTTGGACTCGCCCGTAGAGGTGGCTATCTTCCCATCCAGGGTCATGGCGTACTTGGCGATCACCTGGGGCCGTCCGATGGAGATGTAGGTGAGCCACGACTCCAGAAAGCGGCGGACGTCCACCTCTCTCTCGCCCAACTGGGTCGCGAGGCCGCCCCGCTCCAGCGCCGCCTTGCCGCCCCCCGCCACCAGCGGGTTGGGGTCCAGCATGGCCATTCGAACCTCGGCGACGCCTGCCTCGATCAGGGCATCGGTGCAGGGAGGGGTACGTCCGTAGTGGCAGCAGGGCTCCAGGGTAACGTAGAGGGTTGCACCGCGGGCCAGCTCGCCCGCCTGACGGAGGGCGACGACCTCCGCGTGGGCCTGGCCCGGAGGCTGGGTGAAGCCCTCGCCCACGATCCGGCCATCACGCACCAGCACGGCCCCCACGGCGGGGTTGTTGCCGGTGGTCCCCCTTGCCCCGGCGGCCAGCTCCAGCGCCCTCGCCATGTAGTCGATCTGTGACATACCCACCAGCCCTCAGCGATCAGCCATCAGCTTTCAGCCAGCGTGTCTCGGGTGCCGGCCTCCCAGCACTCAGCACTCAGCACTCAGCACACGAAAAAAGCAGCCGCGAAGGCACTACGCCTCGGGCCGCCCCATGCAACCTCAGTCGTGCCTTCTCTCATCCGGACTATACCGTCGGCCCTGGCCTCTCACCAAGTCTGCCTCATCGGCTCGCGGGCTGCGCAGTCTCCGCTGCGATACCGCCGATCGGGAATTGGCGTCGCCGCCTCACCCTGCCCCGAAGGACTTTATTCACTTACCATCTTCTGTAGTATAGGAAGGGCACGGGCCACTGTCAAGAAATGGGTGGGGGGAGAAAGGCAGCCCCTCCCTGATCCTTCCTCTCCTGTGAAGCCAAGAAGGCGCGGATGGAACGTCCCTTGCTTCTCCGCGCGGGTGACCTGATTCCTCTCTCGACGGCGAGAAAGAGGAGGGCAGGCTCCGGGAGGAGAACGGCATGACCTTCATCCGGTGGTTCCAGGACCTCACCAGGCAGGACGTACCCATCGCGGGCGGAAAGGGTGCGAACCTGGGCGAAATGACCAGAGCCGGGCTGCCGGTGCCGCCCGGCTACGTGATCACCGTCGATGCCTACTGGCGCTTCTACCAGGCCAGCGGGATCGCCGACCAGGTAGCGGCACAGTTGGCCCACCTGGACGTCGACGATCCGACCATGCTCCGCGACGTCTCCGAGGCTATCCAGGGACTGATCCGCCGGGTCCGAGTCCCGGTCGAGGTGCGTGCAAGCATCGTCGACGCCTACCGGGAGCTTTCCGAGCGCCAGGGGATCGAGGAAGAGTCCGTGGCCGTGCGCTCCTCCGCCACCGTCGAGGACACCGCCCAGTTCTCCTTCGCGGGCATGTTCCAGAGCTTCCTCAACGTGCACGGCCCGGACGAACTGGTTCAGCAGGTGAAGGACTGCTGG
>JAJZQR010000038.1 GCA_021806765.1 Chloroflexota bacterium
CGCCGGCCTCGGTCCGGCGGCGGCGCGCAATGCCGGTGCTCGAGCTGCCTCCGGTGACCTGCTGGTCTTCCTGGATGCCGACTGCGTCGCCGAGGAGGGCTGCTTCGAGGCGCTGCTCGAGCCCTTCGCGAACCCGGCGGTGGCCGGCAGCCGGGGGGGATACACCAGCACGCAACGGGCGCTGCTGGCCCGGTTCGTCCAGCTGGAGATGGAGGAGAAGCAGGGGCGGCTCGCCGCGAGCCGCCAGATCGCCCTCCTGGACACCGCCTGCGCGGCCTACCGCCGTCCCCTCTTCCTGGAGCATGGCGGCTTCGACGAGGGGCTCCCGGCCACCTCCGCCGAAGACGCGGAACTCTCCTTTCGACTCACCGCTCGGGGGTACCTCCTTGTTTACGCCGCTAACGCCCGGGTGCGCCACCAGCACCCCGAGCAGTTGGGCAGCTATCTTCGGCGCAAACTCAGGTTCGGCTACTATCGGGCGCTGCTGTACCGGCGCTACCCGGCTCGAATCCGGAACGACGGCTACACGCCGCGACTGATGCCCATCCAGATCGCCCTGGCAGGAACGGCAATGGCCGCTGCCTTTGCTGGAATGTGGAGCACCGGCATCAGGCCCGTGGCAGCAGGCAGTGCCCTCGCCTTTCTGGCGGCGTCCCTCCCCATGGCGCGGCGAGCCTGGGCAGGGGATCGGCCGCTGGCGGTGGCAACGCCGCCCCTGCTGCTGCTCCGATCTCTCGCACAGGGGATCGGCCTGCTGACCGGATTGCTGGCCCAGGTGATGAAGCCCCCGGTCGCACGGGGAGGGTCACGTCCCGGCTACCATCCCCGTGGTACGGACCGTTGATGGAACCTCTGGTCCGACGGATCAGGGGAGCCGTTCCGTCCGCCGGGGCCATGCGGTGGATAGGAGCGCTTCTCACCCTGGCGGCCCTGGCGGTCCTCGGCCTGCTGATCGCCAGGGCGGACTGGCGGGAGTTGATCCGGCCGCTGGCCGCCGCGCGACCGGAATGGCTGGCGGCAGCAATTGCCCTGGCCTTCAGCGTGGAGGTGGCGAAGACGGTCCGGTGGCAATCGCTGCTCGGACTCGGGTTCGCCGATCTGCCCCGCCTCCTCGCGCTCCTGTTCACCGGCAGGCTGCTCAACCTGCTGGCGCCGCTGCGGGCTGGGGATCTGTGGAGGGTAGCCTCGGCGGCGGGGGGAGAGGGACAACCGCTGCTGGTCACGGGTGGATCGGTAGTGGCGGAGAAGCTGCTGGATGGCGCGGCGCTGGCCGTCGCGGGGGCAGTCCTTCTGTGGCAACCGGGCGAACACGGGGCGTGGATCCTCCTGCCCTCCGTCGCCGCGATCGGAGCGATGACCCTGGCCCTCGCTCTCGGGGTGCGGATCGGTGCCCGCCCGAAGCTGGCCCGCTGGATCGTAGGGGCTGAGCACATCAAACAGTGGCGTACTCTGCTGAAGATCACGCTGCTGACGGTCGCCGGCCTGGGGCTGGGGCTGCTGGTGAATTTGTGTGCACTTCGTGCCCTGGGAATGCCGGCGGCTACTCCGACCGTCCTGGCGATGCTGGTCAGCGGCTACGCCGCGGGACTGCTTCCGGCCGGTCCCGGGCAGTTGGGAGTCTTCGAGCTGGCGGTGGCGGCGCCGCTGATGGCGCAGGGGTTCCCGCCAACATCGGCCGTGGCGGCAGCCCTCGCCCTTCACCTGGTGATGCTGACCATGCTGCTTCTGGGCGGGGCCATGTCGCTGCCGCTCAACCTGAGGCTCCGAACAGGGAAGCGCCCCAACAGGGGAGATCAGTGAAATGGAGAACTCTCGCCGAATGACGAAGACGGAACGGATGAGAATCGCGGCTCTGCCGATTGTGATATCGGCAATTGCAATCATCCTGGGGGCAAGTGCCGCGCTGATACCCCTCCGGGCGAACGCCCGGGAAGAAGGCCCGGCGTTCGCCATCTCCAACCAGTCTTTCTGGGACTACTACCAGAAGCGGGGCGGGGTCCGCACCTTCGGCTACCCCATCTCCCGACAGTTCACCCTGAGGGGCTTCCCAGTGCAACTGTTCCAGCGCGGGGCCCTACAGTTGAATCCGGATGGCAGTGTCTCCACCATGAACTTGCTGGACAACGGGTTGATGCCCTACACCAGCTTCAACTCCTCCGTCGTCCCGGCCCCCCAGCAGCAACTGATGGAGTTGGCCCCCTCCCCCGCCGACCCCGATTACGCCTCGAAGGCGATCGCCTTCGTCCGGGCCAACGCACCCGACGAATGGGAAGGGTTGCACGTCAACTTCACTCGCACCTTTATGTCGAGCGTGAGATACGAGGACGCCTTCCCCGACGGGAGCGGTGCGCCATCGCTACTTCCACTCCTCAATCTCGAGCTGTGGGGGCTACCCACCAGCCTGCCGGCGCGGGATCCCAATAACGGCAACTTCGTCTACCAGCGGTTCCAGCGGGGGATCATGCACTTCGACGCCACGACCAGGGTCACTCAGGGACTCCTGCTGGGCAACTACCTCAAGGCGATCATCACCGGCCAGGACTTGCCGCCGGACGTACAGGCCGAGGCGGGGTCCAGCCCCTTCTACCGGCAGTACGATCCAGCCACCGGGCGGGGTCCGCTGCGCCCCGACGCCCTCCCCTCCACCAAGCTGGATGGAGCCTTTCAACCGGGTTGGGGCGACCCCAGATTCGGGGTGGTGGTCGCAGGTCCCCTCACCAGCGATCCCAACTACGTTGCAGCGTCTCTGGCTACCCTGGGGGCGGGGAGTTGGTACAGCTTCTCTGGCGGCGCCACCGCTCCGGTCGCAGGGCAGGTGCAGATGGTCCGCCCCGGGGCCAACCTGACCGACCTGGCGGCACGAGCACAGACTAACCCTGGAGCGGCCTGGCTGATCGGCAACGAGCCCAACGTGCCCGGCCAGGACGACATGCAGCCCGCGGCCTACGCCGACTTTCTATCGCAGGTGGCCGGCGTCATCAAGGGCGCGGATCCCACCGCCCTGCTGGTAGGCCCCAACGTCCTGAACTGGGAGGACACCTGCACCAGCTGCCCGGGCTTCACTAAAGGCCGCGATTGGGCCGAGGCATTCGTCTCCGCCTATCGGGCGAAATACGGATCCCTGCCCCTGGACGTCTGGGGAATGCACGCCTACAGTCTGGATTGGAATCACCTGCCGCTGGCGAACGCGACGGCCGATAAGGCACAGCTGGCCGCGGCAGGCGCCTGGCTGAAATCCACCCTGCCGCTTCCCCTCTGGCTGACGGAGTTTGGGGTGATCTGGGGCTTCGATGGCATCGACTGGGGCGAGCAGAACGGGACGGCCATAGCCCGACCAGCCGGCCCCTACCGAGACGACCTGGTTGGTGCCTATCTGGACGATATGCTGTCCTGGCTCCGCAGTTCAGGAGCAAACTCGGGGGTGGACCGGTGGTTCCTCTACGCCACCAGTCCACCGCCGGAGCCGTACGCCACCCAGACCGCGGGGATCACCCTGCTTGAGCCGGGGACGATCCGCCTCACCCCCTTCGGCGAGAGCTACCGCGCCCGAGCCACGGGCCTCGGACCGGCAGACTGAGATGGAAGAACGGATCGGGGCACTCTCTCTAAGTCGTCTCGCGGCGGTCGCCATCCCTCTGGCGGTGTCCCTGGCCACCTTCGGCCTCTACCTCAGAACGGCCGCTCGGACCATCACCTGGGCGCATGGCGGAGGGGACGGACCGGAGTTGAGCGCCGCGGCGGCGGTTCTCGGCATCGCTCATCCCCCCGGCTATCCCCTCTATCTGCTGCTGGGGCACCTCTTCGCCCAACTGCCGGTCGGGGAGGTCGCCTTTCGGGTAGGGCTGGTGTCCGCCGTCGCGGCGGCCATCGGGGCTGGACTGGCGGCCCATCTCGCCGCGCGGCTGGCCACCGAGGTGGGGGGCGCGAAGAGCGCTGGCTCGCTCCCCCCGGCGGTCGCCGGGGTTGCGGCTGGCGTGATCCTGGCCACCTCTCCCATGTACTGGTCCCAGGCCACGATACCCGAGGTCTACGCGCTCCACGCCGCCCTGGCCCTTCTGGCCCTCGTCCTCCTGGCCTCTTGGCGACCTGGACGTGACTCCCTGGTCGTGGCCATATTCCTGCTGTTCGGGCTGGGCCTCGCCAACCACGTAACCCTCGTCTTTCTGGTAGTGCCGGCCACACTGTTTCTCATCTTTCAGGATCCCGGCCTGTTCCGTCGCCGAACTGTGCTCTTCGCCCCGCTAGCTTTCCTGGCAGGTCTGGCACTGTACCTTTACCTGCCCCTTCGCGCGGCGGCCGTTCCGACCCTCAACTGGGGCGATCCTTCGGACCCGAGCCGCTTCCTGGCTCACGTAACCGCCAGGGACTACCAGGGTTACTGGGGTGGCCGGCCCTGGGGCGACGTCCTGGCCCGCATCCCGGTGATGGCCCAACTACTCATATCTCAGCTCACCTGGCCCGGTCTAGTTCTGGCCCTGGTGGGCCTCGCCGAGTTGGCCCGGCGACGTCCGGCCCTCCTCCGGCTGCTGGTGGGCTACATCCTGGTCACCCTCGGATTCACCCTCTTCTACAACGCCGAGAACAGTCAGATCTACCTGCTTCCGGCGGTGCTGGTCCTGGCACCTCTCATGGGGTTGGGTCTCGCCCAGCTGGCACTGAGCAGACTCGGCCTGACGCTGGCTCTCACAGCGACGGTAGCCATCCCAGCCTGGCAGATCTGGACGAATTGGGAGTCCATGGACGTGAGCAGAGACCGCTCTGCCGCCACCTACGCCAGGGAAACCCTCGCCAACGCCACCACGGATGGCGTATTGATCACCGACCACGACGAACAAACCTTCGTCCTCTGGTACGTGCAGGCTGTGGAGGGCATGCGCCCGGACGTGGCGGTGGTCGACCGGAGGCTGCTGGCAGCGGACTGGTACCGCTCCGAGATCGAGCGGCAGCACCCGGGCACACTGGAGAGGCTGCGGCCGTGAGCAAGAGCTTCCCGGTCCGCCGAGTACTGATAGTGCCCCTCGCCGTCCTGCTGGTGGGACTGGCGGCCCTGGCAGGCTGGAAGACCGTGCGAGTCGTCGAAGTCGCCGGACAGCTTCGACGAGAGGGCACACAGACCGTGGCGCTGCTGAGAGAGCTGCAGAAGCAGCAGGACAACACCCAGTACCTGGTGGCGCTGGGCCCAGCGATGGAGAGAACCACCGCAGCCCTCTCAGCTTTCCAGGCCGAAGTGCGCCCCCTGGAGTTCCTGCTTCGGGCCACACGCCCCCTCCCTTCCCAGGTCAACTGGCTGGCCGATGTCCCCGACCTGCTGGCTGTTGGCGTCCCTCTCCTGCAGGCAGGAACCACAGTCGTTCGCCCCTTCTCCGAAGCTGCCATCGCTTCCGAGACGGCGCCGAAGCAGGAGCAGCTTCGCCTCTACCTGGCGGCCGCCGGCAGTCTGGGACCCCAGATACCCCAGCTGACACAACAGATCGATACTGTCGAGACAGCCCTACAGCCCCTCCGTGGTCGGCCCCTCGGCGGCCCCATGCAGCCCCTCGGCCCCCTTCTCGACCGATCCGGCGAGATGCTTGCCCTTGCACGGCAGGGCCTCGAGCTGTTGGGAGCGGCAGGCCCGGCCCTTGGCATGGATAGCCCCCGCACCTACCTCCTCCTGGGGCAGAACAACGCGGAGATCCGAGCCACCGGTGGATTCATCGGGAGCATGGGCGCCGTCACCCTGGATAGAGGAGCGGTGGTTCGCCTGGAGTATGGCTCCAGCTACACTCCGGACGAGGGGGTCACCCCCATCGCCCCACCGTGGCCATTCGCCCGATACCTCGGGCTGGGCGGATGGTACCTGCGTGACGCCAACTGGTGGCCCGATTTCCCTGCCTCGGCGGCCCAGGTGGAGCAGGCCTGGCTGCGGGCCGGGCGAGACCCCATCGACGGGGTTATCGCCCTGGACACCACCACCGTCGAGACACTTCTCCGTTTGGTGGGTCCGGTGGAGGTAGAAGGCTACGGCGCGGTCTCCGTCGACGACTTCGAGAGGACCGCCGCCGAACAGCTCTACTCCGGCACTGCCCTGGCCACCTACACCAGCTTCCAGCAGGCCAAGAACGCCTTTCTGGGGGCCACCAGCCGAGCCCTGGTAGACCGGCTGCTCACCCTCTCCCCGGCCGACGCGCTACCGCTGGGCGAGGGGCTTCTCCAGTTGCTGCGTGAGAAGCACCTTCTCCTTGCCTTCAAAGACCAGCGGCTCCTCCAGCTCGTCCATGCCAACGGCTGGGATGGGGCGATGCCCGCGCCAGACGGAGACTCGCTCTACGTAGTTGACACCACCGTCTCCTACGGGGACACCTACCCCTATGTCACCTCCGACGACGCTCTCACCGTCAATGTGGCAGAAGATGGTAGCCAATACCATGAACTCGTGCTAAACTACAAGAACATCTATCCCCAGGGCGTCCCATCCTGGCTTCCTCTGGCCATGCTGGGTGGGGCCACTTTCGATCCAGCAACCGCCAAGGTGACCGACATCCCCGGCTTCTGGGGAAACTGGCTGCGAATCTATCTTCCACCCGACGCCAAGGTGGTTTCCTGCGACGGGCTGGTGGATCCCCTCCCGCCTCAGCCGGAGTTCCAGCGGGTGGTGGTGGCCGGGTATCTCCCGATGCACCCGGGTGAAGGGCGCGCGGTGCGTCTACGTTACGTCACCACTGGGGCTCAGGGCCAGAGCGGTGAAGGTTACCGGTTGCTCCTCCAGAAACAGCCGGGACTGGAGGGACGACCGATTTCGGTAGAGGTGAAATGGCCGGACGGCAAGACCGCCCTCTATCGAGGTCGACCTAAGACCGATCTTGAGATCAAACTGCGCGCTGGCGACATTCGAAACGAAGGATTGAAGTGAAGGAGGGTAATTCTATGCAGTCTCGAAGCCGGCATCTCTCACGGCACGGATTTCGAGCCCTTTTCAACCGGTACGGGGTAGTGGTATCCCTGGCAACAGTCATCGCCCTGCTGGCGGCTCTCGGTGGTTCCTGGGGTACCGCCTTTGGGCAGACGGCTCCCCAGCTGCAGCCGACACCAGCCGCCCAGGTTGCGCCAACACCTGCCCCCACCGTGCAGGTTTCGGGGGTCAGCGGGGCTGCTCCGGCAGCCTTGCCCGCCACGGGCCAGGCCCCAGTCTCCAATGAGCTACCCGTGACCCTGGCCATCGCCGGTGTGGTGGCGTTGGGCGCCGGATTCACCGCAATCCGGATGTCCACGCGCAAGCAATAGCCCTTAGCCCCACGGTTCTCGACGTCGAGGAGGAATCGGGGCTTCAGCCGGTGGGCGCTGGTATGGCCGGCTGAAGCCTCCACTCCTCGCCTGCGGAGCACCATCCTCTCTGCCCCAACCGGCCGAAAGCAGCGAGGGAGAGCCCGTTCCACCCGAGTCATTTGCCAATCACGCTGGTGTCCCTTTGAACGAGAGACGCATGTCGCCAGCCGGCGACCAAGCAAGGAAGATATCCGAGGCCCTGGCCAGGGCGTTGACAGTGCCCTGGTCCAGGAGCATCGCCATCGCAGGCCTGCTGGCCTTGCTGGCTTCCATGGGTGGGGGATGGGGCACCGCAGTGGGCCAGACTGCCGGACCTCCACCGGCGCGTTCGGGATCCGGCGCATCCGGGGCTTCGCCCTATCAGGCCGTAACCCCTCCTCCGGCCAGCGAGTACCGGCCGGCAGCAATAGGGCCGGCCCCAACCACATCACAAGCCCCGCTCGCCGGCGATGCCGGCCCTAGCCCCGAAGCGCCGTTCATCTCGACACCGGTCTCCACTGCGGCAGCGGCTGCCGGCGTCCCCGTGTCCTCGTCCCCGACCCCTGCGGAACCTCCGGCAGCCCCCACGCCGGGCTCCCCGACTGAGAACGGCGCGCTGGCGTGGTGGCCCATGGGGATTGGTGCTGTCGCGGTCGCGCTGGCCGTCGGCGCGTGGGAACGCCGGAGGAGGCGGCGGTAGAGTACAGCATCAGGGGAGGTCCTCGGCGAGGACCGGTGTAGGGGCAGCCCCCTGTGGCTGCCCTGGACGCTACGGATTGCGGGGAATTGCCCCTAAAGAATCCTGGAGTTTTGCCGATAATAGTGACAAGAGGCCGGTACAGGTAACCGGCAGAATAGGTAAAGATCGGGACCGATAAAGGCAAACCTACCGAAAGGTAGGGACGCAAAGCCGACGGCCTTAGACCCTTCCCAGAAGGGTGATGGCGGCTGGGCTACCGAAGTCCCAGGAAGCATCTTACGCCGAGAGCGGCTGCATTCCTGGCGGTCCCGCAGGGGGGACTGCCATGGCATGTCTCGCACGGCTATTCTCTCTTCCCCGCAGATTCGGCCTACTCTTCGCCCTCGCGGGCCTCGGGGCCTCGGGTCTTGTCTTGGCCAACGCCTGGAGCCCGGCCACAGCCGCTCCTCTTCACTTCTCCCTCGGCGGGACTGCGGTGGTGGGACCGAAGGTCCAGGTCTCGGTTTCTGAACGCCTCCACAAGCTGAACCTGCAATGGTTCTACGACTACTCCCCCCGACTGGACGATGAACCTGCGGGAACGCGCAAGGTAGCAGTCCTCCGGGGCGGTGAGACGAACCGCACCGCTCTCGACCGAGTCGCGGAACAGGCGCGCCTGCACCCGGGCCACTACTGGATCATATTCAATGAGCCGGACCTGGAGGGGCAGGATCGGGTGAGCGACCAGTTCCTGGCCGCTCGGGGACAGCAGCGCTTCGACTACTATGCGCAGCTCTATCACGACTACGTGGCGGCACTGAAGCAAGCAGACCCCTCTGCCAAGATCGTCGCCCCCAACCTCTTCAACTGGGAAAACGGCTTTCAGGCCTGGATAGACGGTTTCCGGGCCGCGTATCGGGCCAGGTACGGTGTCGAGCCTCCGGTGGACGTCTGGGCGCTGCACCTCTACAGCTTTGACCCCAACTGGAAGAACCTTCCGATGCTGGACCTGAATTACTCCAAGACCCTCTACCGGGACTTCCGCCAGTACGTGCACTCGATCCCGGGTCAGCAGTCGGCACCCATCTGGGTCACGGAGATGGGAACCATCTGGGGCTACCGCGACATCGTCAAAGGGCCCGACTCCCTGTACCGCGGCACCAACTACGCCTGGGGCGAGGTCACGGCCTTCCTGTCTGACCTGATCCCCTGGCTGGAGCAGGAGGGTGTCGATCGCTGGTTCCTCTTCGGGACCAACCCTGCACCCGATCCCTGGGCCGGTGTGGCCAACGCCCTTTACCTGTTGGACGATGCCGGACAGCCTACCGAGGCCGGTAGGCTGCTAACCGAGGGGATGTTGTTGGCTAAGGCCCAATGACGGCGGCCTCGTGCGCATGAAGAAGCATGTCTCGGGCAGGGAGCTACCCACAGGGCGAGAAGGCTTCTACCACACCACCGGCAGCCGCTCTCCTGTTCTAAGATCCAGGAGGCCGAGGTCGGTCAAGTTGTACACCCAGGGGTAGCAGGTGAGGGTCACGTAGGTGAGATACATGCTGGCATCGGGGCCCAGGCGCTCGGCAGGCCCCAGTTGACGCGTCGCGGCCTCTACATCCCTGATCTCTCGGACTACCGACGAGAGCGGCCGGTCGGTCATCAGCCCTGCGATGGGCAGTGCCATCTCTGCAACCACCCGGCCACCATCGACAACGGCGAACCCACCCTCCAACTCGGCAACCCGGTTCACAGCCATTGCCATGTCACCGTCGTCGGCGCCCGCAACCCAGATGTTGTGATGATCATGGGCGATGGTGCCGGCCACGGCGCCTCGCTGGAAACCCAGCCTCCAGAAGCACACACCCACGTTGCCCGTGGCCTTGTGCCTCTCCACGATGGCGAACTTGCATATCCCTCGCGCCTGATCGACCTGAACGGCTCCATCCTTCACCGTCAGGCTCTCGACCAGGGGTTCCAGTTCGGCACCGTGGTAGCGGGGAGGGAGAACGTAGGCATGGACCTCTTCGCGTCCCTCCGGTGCCCGAATCTCGAAATCACCGGCTACCAGGGGGCGCGCCAGGTGTACCGAGTTGCGGGCATACTCGGGGATTGGCCTGTCAGGCAACTCTGCCACCATCCGGCCGTTTTCGGCTACCAGGCGACCGGAGGCGTACACTTTGGCGATCTCGAAGGACCTCAGGTCCCTCACCAGCAAGATATCTGCATAGCGGCCGGGGGCAATGGAGCCCACATCCCCCGCCAGGTTGAAGTGGGCCGCGTTGTTGAGAGTGGCCATCCGGATGACGTCCAAGGGATCCAGCCCATACTCGATCCCCTTGCGCAGATCGTAGTCCAGATGCCCCAGTCTCTCCAGATCTGCAGCGTGCCGATCGTCCACGGCCAGCCCCACCATCCGCTGGTCCACCTTCGTCTCCCTCAGAACCGGCACCGCCTGCTCCAGATGGGAGGCTCGAAGCTGAACGAAGGTGCCACGGCGGATCTTGTCGAGGGTGCCCTGGCCGGTCAGGGAAGCGTGGGTCGACGACAGGCCCGTGGCGATCCAAGCTTCCAACTCCGGTAGCGGCACGTCGCCATGCCCCTCCGGAGCCTTTCCCGCACGCCGAGTGACCTCGATCATGCCGTGAAGCCGATCGTCATTGGCAAATAGACGCGCGAAGTCCATCACCTCGGCGAGCCCCACCACTCCTTCCAGCCTCAGCAGTTCAGCGATCTGGTTCGGATCCAGATCAGCCGCTGTAGTCTCGAAGGGGGAGGGGGGAGTGGCCGACGATACGGTCACATATATGTGCTGTGGGATCAGCGCTTCCTCTTCCAGGAAGTACCTGACCCCCTCTGCTCCCAGGACGTTGCAGATTTCGTGGGAATCCTCGACCAGAGTGGTGATGCCGTGAGGGAGGGTGGCCTCAGCATGTCGGATGGGAGAGAGCCGGGAACTCTCGATGTGGTAGTGGGAGTCCACCAACCCTGGCACCAGGTAGTAGCCACGGGCGTCGACGACCACAGTGTTGGGGCCTACCGTTCTCCCCGCATTCCCCACCACTGCGACCCGCTCGCCGCACACGGCCACGTCGGTATCGAGGATCAACTCGCCGGTGTATACGTTGACCAGTGTTCCGCCTCTCAGCACCAGGTCGGCGTGAGCCCTGCCGAGAGCCACATCGACGAGACGCTGCCGAGCTCGCTGCTGCGGGCCTAGCGAGTAGGTCGACTCGAACATGAGTGAATGACCTCCGATGTATTGCCTTAGCCCTGCTTCGCGAGCAGCCTGACTTTGGAGGGCGGCAGTTCCAGCCTGACGCGTTCGCCGACGTCCAGATCGGGAGGGGTGGAACTGCGGGCCAGCAGTCGAAGCCCTCCCGGAAGGGCTATACTGAAGCTGATATTGATCCCTTCGTAGGTTACCAACTCCACGGTGCCCGCCACCTCGTTGCGCCCCCCGGCCTCCCCGGCCGGTTTGATCACCAACTGCTCCGGCCGGATGGTCACCGTAACCTCCGAGCCTCGAGACAGTCCAGCCGTGGGCGGGCCCTGGATCACCGTGCCGGCCACTCGGATCGCTGCGGAATCTGCCGAAGAGCCCTCCAGGGTACCCGGCAAGAAGTTGGTGTAGCCCATGAAATCGGCCACATAGGGGGTGGCGGGGGCATCAAAGATCTCCTGCGGACTGCCCACCTGCTCGGCCTTGCCCTGGCGCATCACTACCACACGATCCGAAAGGGTGAGGGCCTCTTCCTGGTCGTGAGTCACGAAGATGGTGGCTATCCCCACCTCCTTCTGGATTCGCCGCAGTTCCACCCTCAGTTGCGCCCGCAGTTTGGCGTCCAAGCTGGAAAGGGGCTCGTCCAGCAGCAGAACCGATGGAGAGATGACGATGGCTCGCGCCAGGGCGACCCGCTGCTGCTGGCCGCCGGAGAGCTGGCGCGGGTAGCGTCCGTCCAGCCCCTTTAGCCCCACCATGTTCAGGACGTCGGCCACACGAGAGCGGATCTCGCCCCGGGGCACTCTCCGCATCTCCAGGCCAAAAGCCACGTTCTCCCCCACCGTCATGTGGGGAAAGAGGGCGTAGTTCTGGAAGACGACCCCCATGTTTCTCCTGCTGGGGGGAAGGCCATTCATCGGCCTGCCCTCCACATAGATCCGGCCGCTGCTGGGCTCGGCAAAACCCGCTACCATCCGCAGAGTGGTGGTCTTGCCGCATCCGCTGGGGCCGAGAAGTGAAAGGAACTCGCCCTGCTTCACTTCCAGGGAGAGGTCGTCCACCGCCATCAGGTTGTCGTACTTCTTCGATAAGTGGTCGAGGACCAGGTAGCTCATGTCAGTACGCCTTCAGGAAAACATCCAGCCCGAGGGTCCGCTCCAGCATCAGCATCACCGTGATGGTCAGGAGGATCATCACCACGGAGATAGCGGCAATGGTTGGATCGAAGCTGAACTCGATGTAGGTGAGCATCCGAATGGGAAGAGGCGTCGCTTTCGGACTGCTGAGGAACAGCGAAACCGTGACATCATCGAAAGAAATAAGGAAGGCGAAAAGTCCCCCCGCCACCATCCCCGGCTTGATGCTGGGCATGGTGACCCGCCAGAAGGTTTGCAGGCCGTTAGCGCCCAGGCTTCCCGCTGCCTCCTCCAGAGAGACCGGCATCGTGGCCAGACTGGCGTAGACGCTGCGGACCACATAGGGCAGGGTTATGACCAGGTGGGCCAGCAGCAGTGCGGTGAAGGTGTCGATGCGACCCACCAGGGCGAAGGTCTGCAGCATGGCGAATCCGAAAGCTATTGCCGGCAGGGTCAGGGGGGATAGCAGAAAGTCCAGCAGCCCTCCTCTTCCTGGGATCCGATGGCGGCTGAGGGCTAGAGCCGCCATGGTGCCAGATATCAACGAAAGGGTGGTGCTGGTGGCTGCCAGGGCTATGCTGGTGAAGAAGCTTTCCACGAAGCCCCGGACCTGGAAGATGTTCTGGTACCACTTGAGCGATACGGCGTCTATGGGAAACTTCAGATAGGGTGATGGACTCAGTGAGGCAAAGATCACAATGACGATGGGCGCCAGGAGGAAGAAATACACCACCGCGCCGGCGACCACCAGGAGAGGACGGCCCATCTTCATGAGGCTCCTCCCCTTCCCACCCGACCCAGCAACCGTTGGGACACTGCCACGATACCCAGCGTGACCACCAGAAGTACCGAGGCCAGCGCCGCAGCCATCGCCCAATCGAACGTGACCTGCACGTTTTGATAGACCATGGTGCTCGTCACCTTCACGGTGGGGCCGCCCAGCAATTGTGGAGTCACGAAAGCCGTCATGCTGATGCAGAAGACCAGCACTGAGCCGGCTATCAGCCCGGGCACGCTGAGAGGAAAGATCACCCTCCGGAAAGTCTGCCACCCGCCCGCCCCCAGGCTGTGGCACGCGTCCTCCAGCGCCGGATCTATGGTCTGAATTATGGCTGCCAGCGAGAGGATCATGTATGGCAACAGGATGTGGACCAAGCCGATGGCGACGCCCTTGATATCGTACATCAACTTCACCGGCTCCTCTACCAGATGCAGGCTTCGGAGCAACTGATTGAGCACCCCATTGTTTCCCAGCCATACCATCCATCCATAGGAGCGCACCAGGGCACTCACCAGGAAGGGAAAGATGGTAGCGATCATCAGCAGGCCTCGATAGCGAGAGCGGGTGCGAGCGAGCAGGTAGGCGGCTGGATACCCGAGTACGGCCGAGATGAGGGTGACGACGACGCTGAGTTGGACCGTCCGCCACAGGATCTCGTGGTAGAAGGGATCGAACAGGAACTTCTCGTAGTTGCCTAGAGAGATCGCTCCTGACTTGTTTAGCAGCGAGCCCCGCAGCAGCAACAGTTGCGGACCCACGAACAGCACCAGCAACGTCACAACTGCCGGAGCCGCTAACATCAGGGGAATGAACAGCTTTCTGTTACGCATGTCATCCAATGCAGGGGGGAGTCCAGAGGAGGATGGGCGCTCACTCGCGTCCACCCTCCTCGTAATAGAGCTTGGACAGCTATCCTACTGGGTGATCTCTTTGTTCCAGCGGTCGACCCACTGGTCTCGGACGGTGAGCAGATAGTCCCAGTCCAGAGTCTTGATCCCCTTCATCGCTTCCTCGCCATAGGTGACGTTCTTAGCAACGTCGGGGCTCAACTTCACCTCTTTGTTCGTGGGACCATCGTTCAGCGCCTGGGCCTCCTCCGTTTGGGCCTCAGTAGAAATCCAGAAGTTGATGAACTTGACGGCCAGGTCGCGATTCTTGCTGTTGGCGGTGACATTCAGGGTGTTGATGTTGCCCAGGGCGCCCTCCTTGGGAGCTACCCACTTCACCGGCATATCCTTCAGGTCCTTGACGAAGATGTCCATGTACTGGGCGACCCAACCCTCTTCCCGCTGGAGAAGCTGCTCTTCCTCGGCCGTCGTCGAGTAGAACTTCAGAACGCTCGGCTTCAGCCGCTTCATCGCCTCGAAGCCGGGATCGATGTTCTTGGCGCCTCCCCCGTTCATCTCTGCCGCGATCTGCAGCAGTCCGATGCCATGGGTCGCGACGATATCCGACACGATCACCTTGCCCTTGAACTCCGGCCTCCAAAGATCGCCCCACGAGGTGATGTCCTGCTTGACATACTTGGTGTTGTAGAGGATGCCTGACCTGTTGATGGTGTAGCCGGGCCCGTATCCGTTGGTCGGCCTGGCGAAATCGTACAGCTTCGCGAGGTTGGGCAACTCTTCGGGCTTGATCTTGCCGAAGACGCCATCCTTGATGGCCATAGCCGCAAAGTAGTCGGTTAGCATGGCCACGTCGATCTGGGGGTTGTTCTTGTAGGCTCGCAGCTTGTTCAAGCGGTCGGCATTGTTGCCAGGATCCGTGATAACCTTGACGTTATACTCCTTCTCGAACTGCGCGGCCACTTTGCGGACACCCTGCTCATAGGTTCCGCCCCAGGTTGCCACCACGAGTTCGCGAGGCGCGCCGGTATTTCCGGCTGCCGGAGCGGCCTGCTTCTCCGCCGTAGCGGCCGCAGTTGCACCAGGAGCAGGGGCTGCAGCGCTCGGCTTCTCTGCGGGAGCAGCGGACCAGCAGGCAGCGGATAGGATGGCGAGGATCAGCGCAGACACCAGGGTGAGGACCAGTGCGCCCCATCGGCTTCACACAACGCGCCCACCGGACCGCTGGACGGCGGATGAGGCCGCGCTCGGCCTTCTGCTGTTCGCCGTCGCACAAGTGTCTCCCGGCCGCTATAATGGGCATCACTGTACAAAAGGAAGGCTGTGAGCACCGTTTCCAGGAAGAGACAGACGCGGGGCAGTGGGAGCGCGCGGAGGCGCCTCGGGCGGTCACAGAGTCTGCCCCTTCGCACCCTGAGCCGCAATTCCAAACGCATTTTCCGAAGAGGTCTTCACGGCCTGCTACGCCGAGGTGGCCGCTTACCCTGGCGCCGGGTAGCAGGTCTGGCCCTTCTGGCGGCATCGAGCCTCGGGCTCCTTTCCGTTCTCGGCAGCGGGGAGACAGCCTCCGGCCTGGGCCGAACCCCTGGGGAGGCTGGAGGCTTGGTGGGCGCTCTGGTCGCCGGTCCTCTCCTGGGCGGTCTGGGCCCCCTGGGTGCCTTCGCCCTACTGCTGGCCCTCCTGCCTTTCGGGGTATGGTTGCTGGTGGGATCGGAGGCCCTGCTGGCCCTCCTGGCGCCCAGTCCAAGGGGTCGCTCCAGGCCTTCTCGACCTCGCCGGTCCCGTTCTCTTCGCGGCTCCCCGGACCGGACTCCGGCGGGTGGCGACATCCTTCCCGCAACGACGGCAGTTGTCGAACCGCCCGTGAGTCCCTCCACCGCGTCGGAGCCACCGGCGGAGGTAGCACCGGCCACCCGTCATCAGACGGAAGCCGAGCCAACCCCAAAGAAGGCCGCGACAGTGGAAGTCCCACGAGAGGCGGCAGCGGGTTCGGGCCGCCCATCCGCCCCCAAAACCACGCCTCCCAGGAGCCACCGCTGGCCGATGCCCTCCACCGACCTGCTGGAGGCGGCCTCCCCCACCGGGGCAGCGCCCGTGAACCTGGAGCAGCGAACCCGGATCATAGACGAGACCTTCAGGAGTTTCGGCATCGACGCACGGGTGGTGAACGTTCGACACGGACCGGCGGTGACCAGGTTCGGGGTGAGCCCGGCCCCGGGGGTGAAGGTGGCGAGGATCCTCGCCCTGAGCAACGACATTGCCCTGAGGCTGGCGGCCTCACCCCTTCGGATGGAGGCTCCCGTGCCGGGGGAGAGCGTGGTGGGGATCGAAGTACCCAACGAGGTGACGGAGATGGTCTCCCTTCGGGAGATCATGGAAAGCCCCGGCTACGTTTCCCGTGGAGACCGGCTGAAGCTGGCCCTGGGCAGAGATGTCTCAGGTAAGCCGGTCATCGCCGACCTGGCCAAGATGCCCCATCTGCTGATCGCCGGGGCCACCGGTTCCGGCAAGAGCGTGTGCATCAACAGCCTCCTGTTGGCTCTGCTCCTCCAATACTCCCCGGACGACCTTCAAATGCTGTTGATAGACCCCAAGAAGGTGGAGATGCAGCCCTACGAGGGGGTGCCCCACCTCCTCACACCGGTGATCACCGACATGGAGACGGTGGTGCCTTCACTCCGATGGGTGGTCAAGGAGATGGAGCGTCGTTATCGACTCTTCGCCGACAAGGGGTTCCGCAACCTGGAGGGGTACAACAAGGCCTGTTCCCAGAAGCAGCTGGGTTTGCCCCTGCCCTACCTGGCGGTGGTAGTCGACGAGCTGGCGGACCTGATGATGACCGCCAGCGACGACGTCGAGCCGATCCTCTGCCGGCTGGCGCAGCTGGCGCGAGCCACGGGGATCCATCTGGTGATCGCCACCCAGCGCCCTTCGGTGGACGTCGTGACCGGCCTCATCAAGGCCAACTTCCCCACCCGCATCGCCTTCGCGGTGACCTCCCAGGTCGACTCGAGGACGATCCTGGATCAGGCAGGGGCAGAGAAACTGGTCGGCCGGGGGGACGCCCTCTACCTGCCCCCGGAGTCCTCCAAACCCCTCCGGGTCCAGGGGGCCTTCACCTCCGACGCCGAGATCCACGCAGTGGTGGAGTTCTGGAAGAGCGCCCGCCCCAACTGGGGGGAGGTCCAGTACGCAGCAGCCGCTCCCTTCCAGCCCATCGAGGACGACCAGGCCGACGAACTGTACGACGAGGCCGAGGAGCTAGTTATGGAGCACGACGGCAGAGTATCGGTTTCTTTCCTGCAGCGGAAGCTCCGCATCGGCTACTCCAGGGCAAAACGGTTGAGGGAGGGCCTGGAACGAAACGGAGTCCTGCGAAGCTCGGAGCCGAGGGAGGAAGAAGAGGAGTTCTAGCTGGTCCGGTCAAGGACATTCATGACGAGTGAGGAGCGGGCTCAGTTCAACGGATCGAGCCCGCTCCTCACCTCAGCACTACCCCCTGGCAAGCCCCTAACTCTTCTTCACTATCCTGGTCAGCTTGGTGCCACAGGTGGAGCAGGTACCTTGGACTGCCGGCCGGCCGTTAGCCATGGTGATGTTCTTGGGATCCTTGATCTCCTTCTGGGCGCGGCACTTGACGCAATAGGCCTCCATGGTGGTTCTCCTCTCTCCCCATGAGCGCCACTCTACCTAGGGACGCTCGATTTCGGCCGCAAGTCTACAGGTAGTCTCGTCTCCATGCAAGTAGTTCTACTTCCTTCTACTTCGCTTCCCACGGGAAGCGCTGGTCGTTGCCTCTCACCTGCACCCCGTCGGGACCGTTGACCCAGGTCCTACTGCCGTCGGTGAAAGCAGTCCAGTTGTCGGCCTTTCTCCAGACCATCAACCCGCTGGTGGTCATCTGGAGCGAATCCCCGTTGGCCCCATAGTGCTCGTTCTCGATGGGCTGGCCGACCGTGTTGGGGATCTGGGCAGCCAGGGCCTGGAAGCCCAGCTTGTAGCTGAACCCCGTCGTGGCAGCCCCACCCCCCTGCCGGAGCATCCCGCTGTACCGGCGGGTTATGTCGAGATACAAATTCCCGAAGCTACTCCCCGGCTCGATGGCCGTGCCCTCACCCCACTCGTTCCAGCTGGTAATGGTAACCAGGTCGGGGTTGCTGGCGATGGCTGCCTCCCATCGCCGGGAGTAGTAGTTGCCGCCGTCCCTCCCCACCAACACCTGCACGGGACTACCCTGGCGCAAGTTGTCCCAGCCTGGCGCCACCCCAGCTGCCCACACCTTGGGCTCTCCCATGGAGGCGGCAAGGCCATCCACCTTCGACCTCAAGTTCTTGTAGGTCCCGGTGGCATCGGACGTCCAACTGGCGGCGCTGAAGAGGTGGACGCCGTCGAATACGCTCAACCATCGCTCGGGCCGGTCGGTCTCCACGTTCCAGTGCCACTGGTGGTCCGGGTCCACCTGAGCCCGAATGCCGCTCCAGACATCGGCGCCACCCGCGGCCGAGGGGTTCCAGAAAAAGATGGCCGGCTTTCCCCCTACCCGGGCAAAGTTGCGGTTGGAACCGTAGCTGGACATCACGTACCGCAGGGCATCGACGATCTGTCCGGGGGAGCCGAGCCCGTCGGATCCGGTCTCGAAGTAGATGGTGGACGCGAAACTCGTCCCCTTGGACACGTCCAGAAGGGTGGTGAAGTTCTTGTCAGTGCGGTTCCCTGGCCCCATCCAGGAACTGATGAAGCCGGTGATTCCGGCATCCCTGGCCTGCTGGACCTGGCGCTGTATCGTGTCCCGGTTGTCGCTCTGGTAGGGCGTCACCGGCACGTCCCACATGACGTTGCGGCTGAAGTCGCCCGGGTTGTACCAGGGGTAGTAGAAGGCCATCACCGGGGTGTCGGGTGCGGCAGCTGCGGAAACTACCCCTGCCATCAGGAGTACCAGGTCGAGGGCAAGCGCAGACAGCAGTATACGCCAAGGCATGCTCTCCTCCTCGAGAAAGGAATTGGCGAACCCTGAGGGAGTCGCGGATAGGGGATATGACTAAAGGGGACCGACAGGCCCTCGTTCCGAACAACGGAGGACCAAGCCAAATGTTACCAGCCTAAGTCAAAACACCGCAACTCAGGGGCGTGCGCCCGTGCGTCAGAATTCAGGGAAGCACCGAGACGCCACAAAGGTCTCGGGCGTATGCAATAGGCAAACGCAGTCGAGCACGACTTCGCTGATTTCAGATGTTCTGGTGGCATGCAAGTTGCGCAAGCTGTGGACCATGGGGCATTGGTGTGCTAAGAACACCTCTACGTGTGCCCGACGTGGCGGCTGACCGTACGGAGCACTGTCGTGAGTTCGAGATCGTCTATCCTGCCCCCGCTAGTTATCGTATTCCTGACCACCGTAGTGGCCATGGCTCTGTTCTCCCCGATGGCTCCCGCCGGCTCTGACAGCTTCCTGGCCGCGGCAGCCCCGGACAACGCACCCGTGCTCCCCACTAGGCCGCCGGTACCCACCAGACCGTCGATGGCCACAGTGCTCCCCCTGACTCCCTCTGCCACAGCCACCCCGCCGGCCACTAGTACCCCGCCGGCCACTGCTACCCCGCCGGCCTCCACCACGCCGACCGCCACCGCTACGCTGCCGGCCACCGGTACCGCTGGTTCCACAGCCACCGCTACGCCGAGGGCAACACCCAATGCCGCAACGGCAACAGCTAACAGCGTCGCTACAGCCACGGCCAACGCAGTAGCGGCAGCCGACTCCGCCACGGCCACCGTCAATGCCATCGCCACGGCTGACGCTGCCACGGCGACGGCATACGCCTCCATTCCGACCTATACCCCTACCGCTACCTCGGCCGCCCCGGCCAACGACGACTTTGGATCGGCGGTCCAAATTGGCAGCTTCCCCTACGACACCAGCGAGGACACCGCTGGCGCCACCGTAGCTGATGATGATCCCAGCATGGGGGCAGGGGCAGGACAGAACTCCGCCACTGTCTGGTACAGCTTCACGGTCTCCCAGGGTGGCCACCTGGACGTGAACACCACCGACAGCAGTTACGACACAGTCCTGGCCGCCTTCACCGGCAGCCGGGGCTCCCTTAGTCTGGTGGTCAGCAACGACGATGTCAGTAACAGCATCCGCCAATCAGAGATCGCCTTCGATGTACAGGCAGACACGACCTACTACCTGGAGGTGGCCGCGTACGGCAGCGGCGGGGGGGGTCAGCTTCAACTGGCCGCCAGCTTTACCGGCGGCACCGTGGGGACGGCGACGGCTACGCCAACCCCCACAGTCGGGTTCCCGATCACCTCTACCCCACAGATGCTGGGAGCCACTGCCCCGACGCCTGACGCCACCGCAGGGGTAATCCCACCCTTCCCTGCCACGACAGACCCGCGCTACTTCCAACAGACCGGCTACAGAATCAGCAACGACGCCTTCTGGGACTACTTCCAGAAGCGGGGCGGGGTCCGCACCTTCGGATACCCCATATCCAGGGAGTTCACTCTGACAGGTTTCCGAGTGCAGCTCTTACAGCGAGGACTGTTGCAGCAAATGCCGAACGGCAGCGTCTCCACCATGAACCTGCTGGACTCGGGGTTGATGCCCTACACCCGGATCAACGGCAGCACTTTCCCCGGTCAGGATCCCGAGATGATTCAGAGCGCACCCCTGGCTGACGACCCCGCCTACGCGGAAAAGGCCATCGCTTTCGTTCAGAGCAACGTCCCTGACCAATGGGAGGGACAGTCGGTCAACTTCCTGCAGACCTTCCTCTCCACGGTGCGCTACGAGGATGCATTTCCCCAGGGAGGGGCCGACCCTGCCCTGGTGCCCCTGCTGAATCTGGAATTCTGGGGGCTTCCCACCAGCAGGCCGACCTCCGATCCCCACAACCACAACTTCATCTACCAGCGGTTCCAGCGGGGCATCATGCACTACGATGCCACAGCGGGAGTCACCCAGGGACTACTGCTGGGGGACTACTTCAAGAGCATAATTACGGGGCAGGACCTGCCGCCCGACCTGGCTCAACAGGCCAGCCTCAGCTTCTTCTACCGGCAGTACGATCGGAGCAAGCCAGGATACCTGGCCAGGCCTATCGACCTTCGAGGCACCGAACTCGTAGGCGCCTTCGAGATGGATCTGCCCCAGTAGAGTCCTCTACCTCACCTCGACCGCCCCGCCCAGGCTCTCACCTTTCCACTCGGGACGGTAGTAGGCGTAGGCCTGTGATGTCACCGCCTGAGCCTTGACCGGATAGAGGGCGCGCGCCTTGAAGGAGAAGCTGACTTCGTCCCCGGGCATCATGTCCTCCAGGTAGACGATCACCTTCCTACCGGCCACATCGTACCGCTTGATTCTGGCCTGCGCCTTAAGCATCGCGTCCAGGGTCTCCGTCACCGGCGCGAAACCGGTAGGCACCGCCACGTCCACCACCACCATCCCCGCCTGCATCGGCTCGGGGGGCGTGAACTTCACAGTGGCCGACACGTCGATCAGGTTGTCCACCTCGACCTGCCCCACACCATAGTCCACCTGGATCTGGAAGGCCGACTCGGCTTTCTTCTGGGGATCGGGGACATTGAAGCGGCGCACCGACTGCAGAACCACCTGCCCCTTGCCCCGGACCTCCGCGGTGATCGCCCCACCCGGTGCGCTGGCAGAGCCGCCATCCCCCGCACCAGCCAGAGGGACCTCGACGATCTGGAGTACATCGGCGTTATCGGGAGAGATCCGGATCTCCTTCTGCCATCCTCCGGACTTCAGGAGCACCGTCGCGTCCACATCGGACTTCGCTCCGGCAGCGTACCGGGTAAGGGCCTGAAGACCGACCACCGTGTCCTGAGTCGATCCGAAACCGCCAAGGGCGTTCCGCCGGGAGACCAGCCATCGGGCTGCTCGAGAGGCATTCATACGGTCGCCATGCTCTACGAGCGCCAGGGTAGCGTAGCCCGTGGTCTCGATGGTCGCGCTTCGGTTGATGTGCGGCAGGAGCGGCATCAATCGGGCAGCCTGGCCCGGAGCGACCTCCCCTGGCCTACCAGGAGCATCGGGCCCCGGCAAGGGCACCACTTCGGGGTCGCCCCAGTAGAGCCCCTCGTCGCTCTCCCTGGCCATGGCCATCAACTTCTGGTAGGCCGTGCCGGCCCTAGGGCTCTTAGCCAACTCCAGGGCATAAGTGGCCAGCGCCATACCGTAGGCATCCTGGGTGAAGTCGATAGCCCCCTCCAGGTAGCGGATCGCCTTGGCAGAGGCATGCTGCTCCCCCGACTCCCTCAGCGCCACCGCCGCCAGGTAAGCCGTTAGAGCAGTCTTTCCCTTCAGACCCCCCAGCAACTCCTGATGGTGGACGAAGCCCACCGGATCGAAGGAACCGTCCGCCTTCTGCTGCTTCGCAATCCACGCCCTGGCACTGGAGAGCACCGCGTCGTCCACGTAGATGAGGTCCTTAGCCTCGGCGAAGGTCTTCATAACGAAGGCAGTCAACCAGAGGCTACCCTCCTTGTCCTGGTTGCCGAAGGCCGAGAAACTCCCGTCCCCCCTGCGGTAGGTCAATTCGCGCTGGTATCCGGTGATCATCAACTGCTCCGCCTTGGCCATCACCTCCGCCTTCATCTGGCCGCTCTCCTTCAGGTAGCGAGAGACGTAGACGTTGGGGGCGAAGAGGATCATGTTCTGCTCGCCACAACCAAAGGGCATCTGGAGCAGCTTCTCCAGCCCCTGGATAGTCTGGGTCAGATAGCTACCGGTCAGAGCCAGGTAGCCTCGGGCAGAGCCTTCGATGATGCCGGAAGGGACGGAGATGTCCAGCGAGCGGTCGGAGCCTGCCGAGAGGACCAGGTTCTCCACCATCTCGCGGGCCACTCCCTCAGGCTCCACGATCAACTCCTTGACCACGGCATCCGCCGAGGAACCTGAGCGGGCGGTCACCTTCAGCTTGCTGGTGCCCAGCTGCCTCGGCCGGATAGTGAAGGATACGGACCCCAGGTCGTTGGGACCTACCTGCACGGTCTTGCTGGGCTGATCCATCAACTCGAACCCGTCCGCGCGCTCCAACTCCACCACGAACTGCTCGGCCGTCTTCTGGTAGTTGTACAGCGCCACCTTCACCGGGAACTGCTCGCCCCGGATGGCAGAATAGGGAAGGTCTACGGAGAGGAAGAAGGGCTGCAGAACCCGCAGCTGTGCTTCGGAGATGCCCAGCCCTGCCTGCTTGGAGAGAGCCACGGCCCGAACCATCCAGGTAGTGATGCTGTCCGGAGCCACGTACCGCCGAGAGGCCTGGCCGGACTGATCGGTGTTCAGGGTGTCCCAGATCCAGGTCTCCGGGAAGAACTGCCGCACCCTCTGTACCTCCATCAGGCCACCGGCCCCAGCCTCATCCCTCACAGCAGAGGCAACGTTGGTAGGGGCGGCAGGAGCGGCTGCCCTCGGCATAGCGGCCCCAGCAGCCTCCATGGCACCGGCAGGCACCGCCCCCAGTTTGCGGCGGGGAGACTCGTACTCCTGGCCTCCCGGCAGTTGTCGGTTGCTCAGCACCACCACACCGGCATCGGCGAATACTTCCTTGGCTCCACGAGAGACCACCTTATCCAGCGGTCGGGCTTCGTGAAGCTCTACCTGGGGTTTCTGGTACAGCTTCTCCAACTCATCGAACAGCTGCTGCAAGTTGACGCGGTTCTCCGCCAGGATGAACACCGAGCGGTCCACCGCCGCCAGCCCCACCTTGGCCGGCCCCTGGGTCTGCACATTGACGGTTACCTCCTCGCCCGGCTTCGCCTCTTCCCGGTCGAATCCGACCTCAACCTTCTGAGGATAGTCTCCCTGCACGGCGAAGGGCAGGTAGTCCGCGGCCACCTCGGAGTTGGGCAGCAGTTGATACACCAGGAGACGAGAGCTGGGAGCCATGGACGGAGTCAACGGTATCTCTAGATCGGGCGAGGACGAATACTGCGAGAAGACCACCGTACCCCGAGCCAGCACCTCGTAGTAGAAATTGCGCGCCTCCCTGGTGGAGGTCACATGGAACTTCACCTGGTCTCCCACCTTCAGCGGGCCCCGGGTCGTCTGCTCCAACTGGATGAAACTGCTGGTCGGTGAGTAGCTGGACTGCATGGCCAGAGAGGTGAAGGCCTTCCCTCCGCTGGCCGACACCGTCATGGAGATGGCATCGCCAGGAGGAGTGACCTGCACCATAGCCCTCCCCTGCTTCACCGACAGCTGCCTGGTCTCACGGGTGGAACTGAAGTCTTTCTCGGTGTAGGTAAACTCCAGCCGGACATCGGCTTCCGCCGGCTTCTTGTCTGGCGTCTCGGCGACCACCAGAAGGGAGAGCGGAAGCGACGGCTTGAAGCTGACCGACTCCGGTATCACCTTCAGCACCACCGGGCTTGCCGCCACGGTGAGCAGCTTGGTGGTCTTCTCCTCGTAGCCCGTCGCCTTCTCCCTGACAGTAACCTCCAGCTGAAGGTTCCCCGAACCTCCAGCAGCGGGCACGCCGCTAACATAGTTCACAGCCGGCAGCTGGAAGTCCATCTTGCCGTCGAGGTTCCTGGTAACGTTGGCAAACTCCTGCCAGCTTCCCACATAACGGGTCGCACGGATCTGCACCTCGCCCTGCACCGGCTTGCCGAAACTGTACTCGGCTCCGACGGTGCCCGATATGGGTTCCCCGGCTAGCACCCAGTCCCTGGGCAAATCGACCTTCACCTCGTACTTGGGGAGCACGTACCGCTCGACCCGAACGTCCAGCTGGGTCGACCGCTTGCCGCTGGTAGCCCGTATCTTCCAGACCCCCAGGTTGGGCTCCGTCGAGAGGGGAAAATCCTTGGAAGCCATGCCGTACTCGTCGGTAGTAACGTCCCCCTTGAACAGCTTCAACCCCTTGGCATCCATGATCTCGAGGGACACGGTGGCAGAGAGGGGTTTCAGCTGCGGGTCCAGGGTCAGGGTGCGGAGGTGGAGGGTCTGACCGGGCTTGTAGATCGGCTTGTCGGTCTCGGCGAAGACGAGGGTACCCTCCTCCACCCTCACCGGGGCCTCGCTCTGAAAGCCACTGCCGCTGAGCCGCAACCGGTATTCCCCCTCCGGTATCTGCGGCACGGAGAGCTTCAGGGAGTCCCGGCCTCGCAGATACGCGGATGTTCCAGCTACCTCCGCTCCTTCCTTGAGAAGGGCTAGCCGCACCGTTGCATTGGCCGGCTTGTCGCCGTTGAAGAGCGACACGGAGATAGCCTCGCTCTGTCCCGAGCGGAGGACGCCGGGAGCTACCGCCAGATAGCCGTCCACCCGATCTTCCTGGCCGATGGACGCGGTAGCAGTGTCCGGCGTGAGTCCGGCGGGAAGCCGCGGTTCCAGGACGCCCCTAATACGGTTCGTTCCCGCCAACAGAAGCACGAGGATAGCCAGCAGAGTGGCCCCTAGGATCGCTCGCCTGTTCATCGGTAGCCTCCCCTCTTGGGTGTTCTACCTAAAGGAACGAGCGAAGGAACTCAAAGGTTCCAGATCAAGGTCTTCGCTTGCTGGCCCGGGGTGGCGTGGTCCCGCTGCGGAAGGGCATCAGGTCCGACCGCCAACCGGTCGCCTTAGGAGCCTTGGGGGAGGACTGAGGTCGGGTAGGCGGCTTGCTGGGGGAGGTACTGGCGGAGCTGCTGGAGGGCCGCACTTTGATGGCCCGAGCGCCGCGCTCATCACCGCGGGCCTCGAACTCAACGATCTGCTGCTCCTTGAGCGCCGCGAATCCCCCATCCAACACGGCAGATCGATGGAAGAAACGCTGCTCCCCCGCAGAGTCGACAAGGAAACCGTAACCCTTCGCCTGATCGATGCGAACGACGGTTCCTCGAGATACCGAGCCCTCGGCCACTTTCCTGCCTGAACCCGTAGGCCGTCCATTCATCGCCTGGCTCATCCTGATGGCCCGATCTACCTCGGAGGGGCCCTTACGGTTTACGATGGGACCCTTCCTCTTGGGCAGATCCTTCCCTTCCGAGGGAGAACCGGCCGACGGCTTACCATGATTGCCAGGCGCTTGGTCGAAGTCACCTCGCCTCACGGCCTTCTTCTGTTCGCTCGGATCGTTCTTGTCACGATGATCTAGCACGGTAGATCCTTTCTCGACATGGAGTACAGACTTCTTCACGCAAGAGCTAAGCCGCAGCCTCCACCTGTCTTCCGGCTGACTCCAAAACAGACGGAGCACCGGCCTCAACGGACAGCGCGGCACGAGGTAGCCGGAGGTACACCGCAGGAGGCCAACAAAAACCAGTTAGACGTTCCACTCAGGGGACAAGGGACGGCTTCTTCCGAGGTCTGCCAAAAAGGATCACCATCGATCGGATGAGAGACGTCCGCGCTCTCGCGGTCAACCGCGAATCGATCGGTGCAGCCCACACTGGCTCTTCGAGGCACCAGCATGAGTCGGAGCGAACTTCATAGGGGAGATCCTAAGAGGTGCTGCGCTCTACCACGCCCCGTCGTAGCAGACACAAGGCAGTATACCACGCGAGTCGCTGCCTGTCGAATCATCCTCTGTCCCGGACTTCGCAATCCATTTGCTCTCACCCAACTCCAGTAGCATAATGTGACCATGCTGAGGATACTCTCCGAACCAGAACTGAAATCGCCCGCGCTGCTGTGCGCCTTTGCAGGCTGGGCCGACGCCGCCTCCGCCGCTAGCGGTGCTCTCCGTTACCTGTTGCTCAAACGGGAGGGCCGCCGCATTGCCGAATTCGATCCCGATGCCCTCTACGTCTACACCATGACCCGGCCGATCACAATGCAGGAACGTGGGGGCATCCGGCGGCTAGAGTGGCCGGAACTGGCCTGGACGGCCCTGGAGGTGCCCGAAGGAGCCCATGATCTGGTGATCCTGGTAGGCCCCGAGCCCGACTTGCGCTGGCAGGAGTGCGTTCAGGCCATTGGCGCCTTCGCCTCCCGCCTGGGGGTGAGTCAATTGGTCACCTTCGGCGGTTTCCTGGCCCAGGTCCACTACGCCGGTCCGCCGGCCATGATGGGCATCTCGGCCGACCCCAAGTTTCGCGCCAGGATGCACCATTTGGGGATCGAGGAAAGCAACTACCAGGGCCCTACGGGCTTCGTTACGGCCGTTCTTCGGGACGCAGCCAATCGGGGCATCCCTGCTGCCTCCCTCTGGATCGCGGCGCCCAGCTACCTGTCTAACACCAGCAATCCCAAGCTGGCAGCGGCCCTCCTCAAAGCCGCCGAGCATCTCTTAGAACAGGATCTCTGGCTGACAGAACTGGAAGCCGCCGGCATGGACATGGAACGGCGCATCGAAGATGCCCTCCGGGCTCGCCCTGATCTGGCCAGCTTCCTTCGTAAGCTGAGCGGCGAACCTGAAACCTATCCGGAAGCAGTCACCGAGGGCGACGAACCGGAAGCGGAACTCCCCAGTGCGGAAGAGGTGCTGCGAGACCTGGAGGACCACCTGCGCCGCCTGAAAGGAGACGGAGATTCCCCCTCCCATTGACACTACCCTACCCATCCCTTAAAGTCTGCTGGCGAGCAACTTGATAGTCGGTGACTCTAGAAGACCGCAACGTTGGCGGCCGGATCTTTGTCCGGCCGCCAACGGGTAAAGCGTAGGTAGGAAGGTGACGGTAGTGACGGAGCATGAGTCCTTCTCTGGCAGCTGGGCCCTCATCCTCGGCGCCTCCAGCGGATT
>JAJZQR010000039.1 GCA_021806765.1 Chloroflexota bacterium
GTGGTGGTTTCGGCCTACGCCTCGGACCGAAGAGTGCGGAGTTGCAGGCAGGTGAAGGCCGTCATCTCCAAACCCTTTGACGTGGACGATCTGTGCGCCAAGGTATGCTCCGCCGCCGGCGTCGCGTAGGAGTAGATCGCGTTACAACCCCGGAGAAGGCCTGGGGGTAGAGGCGCAGCGTCGGCCTCCGGGGACACCGCGGCGGATATGCTGGGGGTTCATGTCGATTCCAGCCACTGGTCGTGCGTCTAGTCGGTCTCGACGAGTCATGCTGGCGGGCCTCCTGCTGGCAATCCTCATCGCTCTGCCCCTCTGGAACCTGGTCTCTGATCCTGGCTATCAGTTTCCTCTGGCACCGTCCCCGGCAACTGTGACCTTCTACGACCGCCACGGCGTCCTGCTGTACGAAGCCCTCGATCCCCTGGAGGGCAAGACGAGCTTCATCCCCCTGGAGGAGCTTCCACCTCACCTGCTGCATGCCACCGTTGCCACCGAGGACTCCAGCTTCTACTCCAATCCCGGCGTAGACCTCGGGGCCATCCTTCGGGCCCTCTGGCAGAACTGGCGCCAGGAGGGCATCGTCAGCGGGGGGAGCACCCTCACCCAGCAGTTGGCGCGCAACCTCTACATGAGCCCCCAGGAGCGGGGAGAGCAGAGCGTCGGGCGCAAGCTGAGGGAGATGCTCCTGGCCCTGCGATTGTCGCTGCGGCTGAACAAGGACCAGATCCTGGGGCTTTACCTCAACAGCGCGCCCTACGGCCATCAGGCGGTTGGGGTCGACGCGGCAGCGCGGGTGTACTTCGGCAAGAGCGCCCGGGACCTGGACCTGGCCGAGAGCGCCCTGCTGGCCGGTCTGCCCCAGGCGCCATCCATCTACGATCCCCTCGTCGACCTGGACAGTGCTAAGGCACGCCAGAGAGTGGTCCTCTCCCTCATGCTGAAGGAGGGCTACGTGACCCGGGAAGAGGCCGACGTGGCTGCCGCCGAGCCCCTCCAGCTGTCTTCGGCCGCCTTTCCTGTGCGAGCGCCCCACTTCGTAGCCTACGTGCGGCAGTTGCTGACGGATCAACTCGGCCTCGACCCCGCCGTCACCGGACCACTCCGGGTGTACACCACCCTGGACCTGGGGCTTCAGGAGATGGCCGAGGCCACGGTGAAGCGCTACGTCGCTTCCCTCGTCGATAAGAACGTCACCAACGGGGCCCTGGTGGCACTGGACCCCACCACCGGCCAGATCCTCGCCATGGTGGGGAGCGCCGACTACTTCGACCGATCCATCGACGGCGAGGTGAACGTGACCCTGGCTGCCCGCCAGCCCGGATCCTCCATCAAGCCCATCCTCTACGCCGCCGCCCTGGAGAGCCACGCCGTCACGCCGGCCACGGTGCTGTACGACGTCCCCACCTCCTTCCTCACGGCGGATGGCAAGAGCTACGCCCCCGAGAACTACGACCGGGTGTGGCACGGCCCTGTCTCAGTCCGGGAGGCTCTGGGTAGCTCCCTCAACCTTCCCACCGTGGCCATGATGCAGAGGGTGGGAATGGGAGCCTTCCTCGATATGGCCAACCGGATGGGGCTCACCAACCTGGCCTCCAGGGGCTCCGGGGATCTCAGTCTGGCCCTCGGCAGCGGGGAGGTGCGTCCTCTGGATCTGGCTTCCGCCTATGCCGTCCTTGCGGCTGGAGGTGTCCGGCGGGAGCCGGTGGCCATCCTGCGGGTGGAGGATGCCCAGGGGCGCGTCCTGTGGGAGGCAGGGACAGGGCAAGGGCAACGGGTTCTCTCTCCCCAGGCGGCCTACCTGGTCACCAGCATCCTCTCCGACAACGAGGCCAGATCCCTCGGTTTCGGCCCGGACAGCCCCCTCAAGCTGAGCCGTCCCGCCGCAGCCAAGACGGGCACCACCACCGACTGGCGGGACAACTGGACGGTGGGCTACACCCAGCAACTGGTGGCCGCAGTGTGGGTGGGGAACGCCGACAACCGGGCCATGCAGGGAGTGTCCGGGATCAGCGGGGCCGGCCCCATATGGCACGATTTCATGGAGGAGGCCCTGAAGGGCCAGCCCGCGGAGCCGTTCCCCGAGCCGCCCGGGTTGGTGCGACAGGAGGTGTGCCCGGAGACGGGGGAGCTGCCCTCCCCCTGGTGTCCTGATCGGAGGGTGGAGCTGTTCCTGGAGGGCACGGCGCCGACGGCCACCTGCTCCTGGCACCGCCCTCTGAGGATCGACCGCTCCACAGGGCTCCTGGCCGGGCCCGACTGCCCCCCGGAACTGGTGGAGGAGAGGGTATTCCAGTTCGTGCCCCCTGAGCTTCAGGAATGGGCGCGGAAGGTGGGCATTCCCGAGCCGCCCACCGAGCTCTCCCCGGTCCAGGGGCAGAAGCGCCCACCCGAAGGCGTCCATCCGAGGCTGATCCTCACCAGCCCGTCCCCTGGGACCGTACTGCAGATCAGCCCGGATCTTCCTAGTGCCCTTCAGAAGATCGAGGTGGTAGCGGCTGGCTCGGGGCTCGCCGGGCCGGTGCGGGTGGAGCTTCAGGTGGATGGGGCGCGGCTGGCGTCCTTCGATGCTCCTCCCTATCGGGCTACCTGGCAGCTTAGCCCCGGCCGCCACCTCTTCCGTGCCCTGACCCTGGACCCGGCGGGGAAGCCCGTCGCCCAGGACGAGGCGGCGATCCTGGTGGAGGAGGCGCCGAGACCGTAACCTCTGGACGCTAAAAAGCGTTTGCCTTGCGGCTGGCGGACATCGCCCGTGCTTATTGTAGGGGCCGGCGTCTCTGCCGGCCCTTCCCAGGCAGTGAGGACCCTACTATGATGTCGAGCAATCAGTGTTCGGATCAATCGCATCACCGAAAACGGCTTCGGCTAGATGCAGTGGACTACGCTGACCCCACCTACGTGTTCTTCGTTACGCTGTGCGCACGGCACCTGTCGTCACCGTTCTCGAACTCGGAACTTGCTTGTGCGGTGGTGGACGCCCTGCTGTTCCAGCGTCGGTCGGGGCAGTTGAAGCTGTACGCCTTTGTTCTGATGCCGGACCACTTGCACGCGGCGGTTTCCCCCGCTGCCAAGGGAAGGTCCATATCGGAAGTGCTTCGGAGCTTCAAGAGCTACACGACGCGTCTTGCCTGAAGGCATGGCCTCAAGGGACAGCTCTGGCAGCGCAGCTTCTACGATCACATTGCTCGGCGTGAAGAGAGCCTGGTCGCCATCTGTGAGTACATCCTCGCGAACCCCGTCAGGAAGGGATTGGTCAACGAGGTCGACCAGTGGCCCTATGCAGGGATGCCGGACCCGTTACCCATAGGTTGATACCGTTGGGGGCGAGGGCGGGCCGGCAGGGACGCCGGCCCCTACAGGTATTGTTAGCAACTGGTAGGGGCGACCCGCTCTGGCCGCCCTCGGGCCGGCAGGGACGCCGACCCCTACGCACAGGGGTGCAAAAGGTAGAGTGGAGGTTGGACGAATGGCTGAAGGTAGCCCTCAGGGCAGACGATGGCGTTGGACCTGGGCCACAGTGGCGGCGGCAGTGCTGCTGGTGGCCGGTCTCCTGGCGGCGGCTGGAGTGGCCGCCGGTGGGCTGGAATCCCCAACGGTGGAGCAGTTCGGGCCCACGGCACCGAAGGATGTGCCGGTGGCCGCTCCCATCGCCGTCGCCTTCGATCGGCCTATGCTGGCCCCCCTTGCCGAGCGGGCGCTGCGGATCCAGCCGGCGGTGGATGGTAGCTACTCCTGGAAAGGCAACACCCTGATCTTCACCCCGCGGTCCGGATGGGCGCGGGGGACGAAATACACCGTCAGCATCGAACAGTCTGCCCGGAGCCTGTTCCTCCTTCCTCTGAAAGAGCCGGTGTCTTTCGAGTTCATGACCGCCAAGGAGTTGGGCGTCGTCACCGTGCAGCCCGGCGATGGCTCCGCCGACGTGGCCCCCGAGGGCACCATCGCCGTCCAGTTCAGCTATCCCATCGTCCCCCTGGGGACGACGGGAGGAGAGCCCAACCCGATCCGCATCGAGCCGGCCCTGCAAGGCAAGGGCCGCTGGCTGACCACCTCCCTCTACCTGTTCCAGCCTGAGGGCGGTTTCCCCGCGGGCGTTCGTTACCAGTTGACCGTTCCCAAAGGGCTCACCGACACGGCGGGCAGCGCCCTGACCTCCGACTACCGCTGGAGCTTCTCCATCAAAGCCCCCTCGGTGTCCAAGGTGTCGCCCGAGGCCAACACCCGGTACGTGGGGCCCAACGCCGAGGTTCGAGCGACCTTCGATCAACCCGTGGACCGCCCCTCGGCCGAACAGCGCTTCTCCCTGAAGGGCCCCGATGGCACTTCGGCCGCAGGCAGCCTGGCCTGGGATGGGGAGAGCCTGGTCTTCCGTCCCAGGGCACCTCTCCGGCTGTCCACCTCCTACACCGCGACGATGGCGGCCGGGGTCAAGGCCACCCGTGGTGGAGGAGAGACCAGGGAGTTCAGCTGGAGCTTCACCACCGTGGGCGTTCCCAGGGTGGCATCCACCGTCCCGGCGGCGGGGGCGTCGAACCATCCTCTCTACGATTCCCTTCAGATTGTCTTCAGTAATCCCATGGACCCGGAGTCGGTGGAGAAGAACCTCACCCTGTCGCCCAAGCCGGAGCAGCAGCAGTTGGGCTGGCAGGACTCCGATACCAGGCTGTTCATCTGGGGGCCTTTGAAGCCTTCCACCCGCTACACCCTCACCCTGGCCGCCGGTTCCAAGGACCGATACGGCCAGACGTTGAGCGCCCCGCTACAGCTCACCTTTACTACCAGTTCCCTGCCTCCCCAGTTGCACGCCGTCGTCCCGGGCCTGGTGGGGACCTTCAACGCCGCCGGGTCTCCCACTCTCTACCTGCAGCACGTCAACGTCTCCCGCATCGACCTGTCCCTCTACCGGCTGGATAGACCCGAGTTCCTGCGGATCGCGACCTACACCCAGGGTAAGGACCGCTTCAACGTTGACGAGAAGAGGCTGGTGAGGCGCTGGTCTGAGAAACCAACGGCCTCCGCGAAGGATCGGCTCAACCTGACCTCCACCCCTCTGGGCTCGGGGCCGGACTCCAAGCTGCCGGCGGGCTTCTACCTTCTGAAGGTAACCTCGCCCGAAGGGGTCCAGGACAACCGGCTGCTGCTGGTGAGCCGGCTGGGGCTCACCATGAAGAAGGCCCAGGACCAACTGCTGGTGTGGGCTACCGATCTCACCAGTGGCCAGGTGGTACCCAACCTGCTCCTCCAGGTCACCTCCGGCGATGGAAAGACTCTCGCAACGGGGCGCACCGACAAGGACGGCCTGCTGCTGGTTGCCGGCCTGCCGGTGGAGAAGCCCGCTCGGGGGCCGCAGTTAACCTACGTCTTCGCGGAAGGGGAAGGGGACGTGGGAGCCGTCGGCAGCGACTGGACCCAGGGCATCTACCCCTACGAGTTCAACCTGCCGTGGGATCCCTACACCCTGCCCTATCGCGGGACCCTCTACACCGATCGTCCCATCTACCGGCCCGGGCAGAAGGTCCTCTACAAAGGGATCGTTCGCTCCGACGACGATGCCCACTACAGCGTCCCGCCCTCGGGGACCGAGGTGACGGTGGAGGTGATGGACAGCCGCGGGCGCAAGGTGACCTCGGACAAGCTGAAGCTGAGCGATATGGGCACCTTCGACGGGGAGTTGCCACTGTCCGAGGAAGCCCCTCTCGGTAACTACAACATCGTCGCCCGCATCGGAGACTGGAGCTACGGGGTGGGCTTCGGCGTGGCCGAGTACCGGAAACCGGAGTTCGAGGTCAAGGTTGCCCCGGGGAAGGAGTCTTACCTTCAGGGCGACCAGCTCTCCGTGACCGGCAGCGCCTCCTACTACTTCGGGCAGCCCCTGGCCAACAGCCCCATGAAGTGGCGGGTGACCTCCCAGAACTACCTCTTCAGCCTGCCCGACACCGACTACCAGTTCGTCGATACCGACCTGCTGCGAGAAGCCCGCATGGAGGGCGACAGGGTGAGGACCGAGGGCAAGGGCTCCAGCGATGCCCAGGGCAACTTTGCTTTCCAGTTCCCCGCTGACCTCAGCAAGGATCTGCTGAGCCAGCGCTTCACCATAGAGAGCACCCTCACCGATGCCAATAACCAGGAGGTGAGCGCCCGTACCGAGGTGGTGGTTCACAAGGGCCAGTGGTACCCCGGGCTGAAATCGGAGCGGTACGTGGCCAGGGCCGGGGAGATGGCCACCATGGATCTGCTGGTGGTCGATACCCAGCGGAAGCCGGTGCCGGGCGCCTCGGTGGCCGTCTCCTTCTACAACCGCAAATGGCTCAGTGTGAAGGAGAAGCAGCCCGACGGCAGCTATCTGTGGACCAGCAAGCCCGAGGACACCCTTCTCAACACCAGGACCGTCATCACCGACCCCAGCGGCAAGGCCAGGGTATCCATGGAGGCCAAGGAGTCGGGGACGGTGCGGGTGGTGGCCGAGGTGGCGGACCCCAGGGGCAACCGAAACCGCTCCGCTACCTACCTGTACGTGTCGGGCAGCGGGTATGCCGGCTGGCAGATGGAGAGCAACGACCGGCTGCAGTTGATCCCTGATCGGAAGGAGTACAGCGTCGGGGACACCGCTCGGGTGCTGGTCCCCTCGCCCATGCAGGAGTCGCTGGCCCTGGTTACCGTCGAGCGGGGCAAGCTGCTCAGCCACCGGGTGGTGCGGCTGAAGGGGAACAGCGAGACCCTGGAGATCCCCATCCTCCCCGAATACCTGCCCAACGTCTACGTTTCGACCGTTCTCTTCCAGGCTGGCGGTCCCAATACCGTCCCTGCGTTCAAGGTGGGCTACGGCGAGTTGAAGGTGGCCGTGGCCGACAAGACCCTGAAGATCAACCTGTCCGCCGACAAGCCCCGGTACCAGCCTGGTGACATAGCCACCTACACTCTCAACACCACCGACGCCGGGGGCAACGGGGTGCCGGCAGAGGTCTCCCTGGCGGTGGTGGATGCCTCGGTGTCGGCGTTGGCCGACGACAACTCCCGGGATCTGGTGGACAGCTTCTGGGGACGGCGGGGTCTGGGGGTCTCCACCGCTTCCACCCTGACCCAATCCATCGACCGCTACAACGAGAACATCCCCAGGGAGAACAAGGGGGCGGGCGGTGGCGGCGACTTCGACGGCATCCGTCGAGAGTTCCCAGACACGGCTTTCTGGGACCCGCGAGTCCAAACCGACGAGAAGGGCGAGGCCAGGATCAAGGTAAAGCTGCCCGATAACCTGACCACCTGGAGGGCCACCGCCAGAGGGGTGACGGCCTCCACCCAGGTGGGGAGCACCACGGCGGACGTGGTTACCAGCAAGAGCCTGCTGCTGCGCCCGGCCTTCCCCCGATTCCTGCTGATGGGCGACCACCTCCAACTGGCAACCCTGCTCCACAACTACACCGATCGAGAGGTGGAGGTGGAGGTCGGCCTCTCCGCCAAGGGAGTTCAGCCCGATGAAGGGAGTGCCTTCGCCCCCCAGAGGGTGAAGGTGGTGGCGGGGGGCCTGCAGCGGCTGGAGTGGCCGGCCCGGGTGGAGAGCGTGCCCGGAGGTGGATCGAAGGCAATACTGACCCTCACGGCCAGGCCTCTCACCGAGGGAGTGCCCGGCGATAGCGTGGAGATAACCCTGCCGGTGAACCCTCTCACCACGGCCGAGGTGGTCGCCACCTCCGGCGAGGTGCGGGACTCCACCACCGAGCTGGTGACGGTGCCGGAGGGTGCTAACCCGGCCCTGGGCGAGTTGACTGTGGAGACGGAGCCCTCCCTGGCCGCCGGGATGCGCTATTCGGCCCGCTTCCTGGAGGAGTTCCCCTACGAGTGCACGGAGCAGACGGTGAGCCGTTTCCTGCCCAGGGTGGTGATGCGGCGGGCCTTCGAGAAGGTTGGGCTGCCCGACAAGACGGGTATCGCCGGACAGTTGCCCGCCATCGTTGGGCGGAGCCTGCAGCGGCTGTACGGTGGCCAGAAGCCCGACGGCGGCTGGGGCTGGTGGCCGGGTGACGGCAGCGACCAGTGGATCACCGCTTACGTGGTTCAGGGGTTGGCCGAGGCGCAAGCGGCGGGCTATACCGTGGACCAGGGGGTGTTGGACAGGGCCGCACAGTTCCTTCGGCGGTCCCTGGACGTCCCCTCCGACGCCCTGCATCCCGAGAATCCCAACAGCCGGGCCTACGTGCTGTATGCCCTGGCCCTGGCCGGCAAGGGTGACCTGGGGCTCACCAACGCCCTGTACGATCGCAGGTCGGTCCTGGGTAACTACGGCAGGGCGTATCTGCTGCTGGCGCTCCAGGCGCAGCAGGCCGGCAGCCAGGACGGGAAGCTGAAGAGCCTGGTGTCCGACCTCTCCTCGACGGCCATTGCCAGCGCCACCGGTGCCCATTGGGAGGAGTCCCAGCAAGACTATCGAACCATGAACACCGACACCCGAAGCACCGCCGTCGTCCTGGACGCCCTGGTGAAGGTTGCCCCCGATAGCCCGCTGATCCCATCGGCCGTGCGGTGGCTGATGGTAGCCCGCAAGGATGGCCACTGGGAGACCACCCAGGAGACGGCCGCCAGCCTCCTGGCACTGACCGACTACCTGGAGGCCAGTGGGGAGTTGAAGGCCGACTTCAGCTACAGGGTGAGCCTGAACGGTAAGGAGCTGGCCACAGAGAGCGTGAATCGCGACAATGTGGACGAGTCGAAGCAGTTGGTGGTGCAGGTGAAGGATCTGCTGCTGGGCGGCGACAACCGGTTGAACGTGGCTCGAGCCAAGCCTCTCCCGGGCCAGAGCGGTGAGGGGAAGCTGTACTACACCATGGCCCTCCGCTACTTCCTGCCGGGAGAGAAGGTGCCCGCCCAGGCGGAAGGGCTGGCGCTGCTCCGGGAGTACTACCGGCTCGGCGACGAGGCGGCGGGGCCCGTGACCCAGGTGGCTCCCGGCGAGACCGTGAAAGTGAAGCTGACGGTGGTGGCCCTCCAGGATCTCCACTACCTGCTGGTGGAGGATCCTCTTCCTTCGGGACTGGAGGCGGTGGACACCAGGTTGAAGACCACTAGCCTCGTAGCCCAGGAAAACACGGGCATGGTGAGCAAGGAGGACGCGGAGCGGCAGAAGATGGGAGGGAAGTCCGGCCCCGCCTGGTGGCAGTACGATTACTTCAATCACGTCGAGCCCCGAGACGACCGCGTGGCCCTCTTCGCCACCTACCTCCCCAAAGGGGGCTACGAGTATACATATCTGGCGCGAGCCACCAGCAGCGGCGAGTTCCAGGCGCTGCCCACCAGAGGTTACGAGATGTACTTCCCGGAGGTCCAGGGGCGCAGCGAGGGTAGCAGGTTCACCGTGAAGTAGGAGACGGGGAGACTCCCTCTCCCTCTGGGAGAGGGTCAGGGTGAGGGCTGACAGGGCAGCTGCTGCCCGATGGAATCAGTGGGGGCGGGTCGTACGACCCGCCCCCACTGGTGATTGGGACCCATTCGGGCCCGTTAGTACGGCAGCACTTCCCTCTGCATAGTGCTGTTGATTACGATCGCAGCCGAGGCGTAGAAAGCGCCCAGCGCCGATGCGATGGCCGAGTAGCCAGCGGCCCAGAAGACGAAGGTAGCGCCTCCGCCGATGAAGAATGCCGCCGACAGCAGGGCCAGGGATGCCGTCAGGAAGGCGGTAACCCAGACCATCACCGAACTCTCACCCATCGCTGCCCAGGTGAGGTAGGCGGCGATGAAAGCGAACATCGCCACCGCAATGCCCGCCGCGACGTCGGGGCCCACGAGGGCGGTCGCCGGGAGGAACGTGGCGCCGACCAGGATGATGCTCAGCCCCAGGGTGGCGTACAGGGAGCCGAAGACGCCCAGGAAGGTTGCCCAGAAGGTGCTGCCCTTCCGGAACGCCCACATGGCGGCGACGAACTGTGCGATGCCGCCGAAGATGATCAGCAGAGGTATCGTGCTGATGAAACCTGCCGCGACCTGAGCCGCACCTGGCACGGAGATGATTTGCTGCCAGCCGGCGAACGCCGATCCCACGGTGAAGGTGGTAGCCGCGAAGGCAGCCAGCCCCAGCGGTGCAGCGTCGGCGACCGTGGCGTGCGCGTTCAACTCGAGTTCCTGGATGCGCTCCTCGGGAGCGACGGGCCTGATAGGCCCGGATACCGTCCAGCGTTCCTCATGGGGATGCACTGGCTCTTCCATCCGTTCTCTCTCTGGCCGTCGTTGCTGTGCCATTTTCCCCAATCTCCTTTTCGGCAGCCGTGGGTCCGGGCATCCACGCCCGGTTGGTCCTCTCGGTCCGGCTCGACCACCCGGCCCTTCGACTGCAAGCTGGTGACCCGGCCGGAACACCCCGCTCCGGCCCTCTTGCTGGACCTAAGGCCGGAAGCGGCCCGGCCGGGCCAGCGTCCTGTCCCCGACGTTTCTCCCGAGGGAAACCCTTCCAGGAGTTTGGTCAGGGCAGTGGTTGACGCATTCTCTGTGCCATGTCTTGGCTCCGCACCCCCAGGCAGTCCGCCGGTCCTGTTCCTGGCAATGGTTGTCCGAATGTTACTATTGCCACCATCCTCTGCTCAGTGCGCCGTGCCGCAAATTCGATGCTGTAGGGCGGGGTCTTGTACCCCACCGCCTGGTACCAGTCGTGCGGCCAGCGGCGGGGGATAAACCCCCGCCCTACGGTACTGGACTTGAGGAACGATGCACTTAGTAAGGCAGCACCTCACGTCGGGTGGCGCTGTTGATGACGATCGCCGCCGAGGCGTAGAAGGCCAGCAGCGACGATACGATGCCGGTATACCCACCAGCCGTGATGGCCAGGTTCGGCGGACCCACGAAGAAGCCGGCCGTCAGCAGGGCGTAGGTGGCGCACAGGAAGCCCAGCACCGCTACCAGCACCGTGCTGATCCCTGTTGCGGCGAAGGCCAGATAGCCGGCGATCAGGGCGAACATCGCCAGCGTGGTGGCCACAGTGAAGTCGCCGGGGACCGTGCCCAGCGGAATGGCGCCCGACGCGATCAACAGGATGATGATGGCGAACAGTGTGTTGAAGGCCCCGAAGGAGCCGAAGGCTGTCGCCGCGAAGGTGTTGCCCTTCCGGAAGGCCCACATGGCCGCGATGTACTGGGAAATGCCACCGAAGATGAACAGTATCGGTGCCGCCGCGATCAGGCCGATGATGGGATTCCCGAACCAACCCGCGTTGACGGCGCTGACTGTGAAAGTGGCGGCGGCGAAGCTGGCCAGCCCCAGGGGCACCGGATCGCCCACTGTGGCCTGGGCATTCAACTCCAGCTGATCTACCGTCTCCCGAGGCGCTCCCCCGGGGACCGGCCCTGCCGGTGTCCAGCGCTCCTCCGCCGGCTGAACCGGCTCCAGCCGCGCCGACTCACGAGGCACCCTGGGATGCTCTTCTGGTTCTTCGTGCCGTTGTTGTGCCATTCTTGCGTCCCTCCTCCAGCAGACTTCGGGATAGGGCAGAAGCCCGTCCCTCGATCTGACTGTGTCTTTTCTTTGGCCATCGGCTTGCCGGCCGTGACCATACCCTGCGGGGTAACGGAGCCTCTGTCAGGCCCCATTCTCGTGCTGCAGTCGAGCACACCGATCTTCTCGAGGAGTTGCGTGTGTCGCGCAGCCCACAGGGATGGCCGAAGGACGCACAGCCCGTGCCAGGAAGGAGACGGGGAGGCATGGTTCATGGGGACGGGTAGTTGGAGTTACAGTTTAATGCGACGTCACCCCCGCGCAAGCGGGGGTCCAGACGTCCCCTCTCCTCGTGAGGCTGCTCCTTCACGCCAACGGGGGGGACCCTGGATGCCCGATCAGGTCGGGCACGACGATCCGGGTAGCCTGCCTTCGTTAGACTGTCACTCTATCTGCGAACCATGCCGACGGGGAGACGGGGGGATGGGGGGACGGGGTGAGGCGAGGCCGAATTTGGAGTGCGGTGGCTTGCCACCGCCTTCGATCCGACCTGAAGCGACTCCTCACGAGGGGGGATGAAGGGGCAGTCGACGGTAGGGGCGACCGGCCGGTCGCCCCTACATCAACTAGGCTACGCCTTCTTCAGCAGCTTCTTCTTGGCCAGGACCGTGTTCAGCTCAGCCATGGGCACCCGCTTCTGGATCGCCTCTTCCTGTTCCTTCTCCAGTTCGGCTATGTCCCGGGCCTGGAACAGTACCTCATCCGCCCTCTCCGGCGGAACGACGACGATGCCATCGCCGTCGCCCACCACGATGTCGCCCGGCCGGATCTGGGCGCCGGCGAACTCGACCGGCTCGTTGACGGCAATCAACTCCAGATGAGTGGAAAAAGGGCGGATTCCGGCGCCTCGGGCGAAGACGGGCATCGACAGTTCGGCGATCTCGTCGGCGTCGCGGACGCAGCCGTCCACCACGATGGCCGCCAAGCCGTGGTACATAGCCTCGTGGCAGACGTTCTCACCCAACAACCAACAAGGAGACCCCTCCGCCGCGACGACCAGCACGTCGCCCGGCTTGGCTTCTCGAATGAACTCGTACTGGTTGGGCATCTTGGCACCGCCGCCCCGCTTGGGGCCGTACTTCATGGTAACGGCTCGACCAGCGAAACGGTGCGATCTGGGGGAAAGGGGAACCACTCCCTCGGACCAACCGGAGATCCCCAGGCGAACCATGGAGTCTGTCACGTAACCGCTAGGAACCTGCTTGAACTGGTTGATGGCTTCTTCGATGGACATTCACCTACTCTCCTAGTTCTCGATTAGGACCTCGTCGTCCCAAACACTCTCGAAGAACAGCTTGTGCTTCGATTCTCAAGTTGCCACAGCTTACCCTATCGGCTGGAGGATTGTGAAGTGGGGCGGGGCCGGTCGGGGGCGACCGGCCCGACTGGAGGTTTATCGGACAGCAATGGGCGCGCCCGGCTCCTGCTGGACATGGATGCTATACGGCGTAGCGAGTGGCCTCCGAGCGCTTCAACTCCAGGCCGAGGCCCGGGCGGGACAGATCCGGGTGCAGTGCCCCGTTGACCGGCGAGACCACTCCGTCGAACAGCATCTGCTCGATCCGAACGTGGTCGTGAAAGTACTCCAGATTGCACAGGGCGCTCACGTGGCAGCAGGGGTGCAGGTGGATCGACGGGGCGGTGTGGGCCGAGAAGGGCAGGGAATGGGCCTCGCAAAGGTGCCCGGCCCTGATCCAACCGGTGATGCCGCCACATCGCGTCGCGTCGGCCTGCAGCACGTCCACCGCACCGGCTTCCAGCATCCGGCGAAAGTAGAACTGGTCGTATCCATACTCCCCCGCGGCGATGTCGACGCCCGCCGGGGCTCGATTCCGTATCAGATGGAGGCCCTCCAGGTCGTCGGAGGAGACCGGCTCCTCGAACCAGGTCACCCCGAACTGGGCGAAGTACTCGGCCTGGTCCAGGGCCTGTTTTCGACTGTAGCCGCCGTTGGCGTCCACGAACAGTCGGGCATCCGGGCCGATGGCATCGCGAGCGAGGTGTACTCGATGCCGGTCTGCATCGGCGTCGCGGCCGATCTTCATCTTAACCCTTGGGATCCCCTGAGCCACCCATCCCCCCAGCTGCTGCGCCAGCTGTTGGTCCGAGTAGGAGGTGAAGCCGCCGCTGCCGTAGATGGGCACGGCGTCCCACACCATCCCCAACAGCTTCACCAGCGGCAGTTCCAGCAGTCGGGCCTTCAGATCCCAGAGGGCCACGTCGATGGCGGATATGGCCATGGAGGCGATGCCGGGCCGGCCCAGGTTCCGAATCGACTCCACCATAGCGGCCCAGCTGCTCTGGATATCCATGGCGTCGTGCCCCTGGACTACCTCAGCGAGATGGTCTTTGATCAGTTGGGCGGTAGCGGTGTCCGCGTAGGAGTATCCCAGGCTACGGACGCCCCCCGCCGTCACCTCGGCGATGACGATGGTGGTCCTGTCCCACCGGAAGGTGCCGTCGGATTCCGGAAAGTCGGTGGGGATCGTAAAGGCCGAGACCTCTACCTTTTCGATCGGAACGCCGTTGCCGAACCTGACCTTTGCCATGAGTCGGTCCCCTGCTAATCTTGCTGCCAACCGGCGTCATCCGAGGGCTGGTGGACCATCGACCATAGCGCCCACTGCAGATCGCCCCGCACCTGCGGAGAGAGCGCGGTAGCGATCCCCAGGGCTCCCAGTAAGGCCACGCCGATCCCAAGAGGGACTCTCCAGCCCATAGACAGCAGCGCTCCCTTGGACATCCGTAGGGACCCTCGAGGAGACCACGATGCCGGTAGCCTTCTCCCTGATGACCCGTTCCACTTTGATACGTCCGCGTAGGGGAACTTGACCTGCATGGCTGCCTCCTGGACCGCTTAAGCCTGCGTGAGAATGCTTGTTCAAAGTGCCTGCTGCAATAGACGTGCCATTCGGGGTGTGAGAGGGGCAGAAGGGCGGCGATCGCCGCCCCTTCTGCCCCTGACGCCAATAGGCAACTGTCCGGTCAAGCAGCTCGGCGCTGCTGTATGGGCTGGAGGATCTCCTCGTGCAGATCGGGGATCTGCTTCCCGCTGGCGGCGTCGTACTGGTAGAGGAGGCTGGAGAGGGTGTTGGCGTGCTCGTTCTCGTCCAACAGGATCTCTTCGACCATGGCCCTGGTCTCGTTGTCGTCGAAGCCGCAGGTGCGGACGATCTCGTTGTAGAACTCGATGGTGGCCCGCTCGCCCACCAGATCGTCCTCTAGCATGCTGCGGATGTCGTGGCCCGCGCTGAAGGGGGTCGGGTTCAGACGGGCGACTTCCTTGGGATCGTTGGCGGGCACCCCGCCCAACTGGTTGATCCGCTCGTTGAACTTCTTGGCGTGGTCGAGTTCGTCGCCCGCCTGCTCGTCCCAGATCTCCTTGATCCCCGCCATGTGGATGTCCGACGCCATGGTGTAGTGGTGCCGGTACTGGAGGAAGGAGCCCCACTCACTGGCCAGGGCGTGGTTGAGCATGTCGATGATCTTCTGCCGGTCGGCCTTGTAGGCCGGGGTCACGGCCCCATCGGGCTTGTTCTGCTTGGCTTCCTGGTTGAACTGCTGGAGGCGGCCTTCCCAGGATTGCTGGCCTCCGCCGGGGGTCTGTCCTTGTGACATCGATAGTCTCCTCAAGAATGGTGTTCGGATCAGGAGTCGGCCGAAAGGCCCACGGGGGTGGGGTGGAGCAAATGAAGTGCCAGAAGAAACGCCCGGATGTTGCGAACAGGGGGCGGAGTCTACGGTACTGATCTTGCAGGCTGTTGAAGCTGGAGACCTGCGTTTCCACCTGGCAGGTAGTCTCGAGGCTGTGGGGGAAGGGACGATGATGCGGCAACCACCCGATCGGACGACCCTATTCGAGATCGGCGTAGTCTCCCTCGTGGTCATGCTGCTGGGCGGCATCGTCTACCTGCTGTTCGGCGATGCCATAGGGAAGCTGGTAAGCGGCCAGCGCCGCCGGGAGCGCCCGCCCAGACCGGGCAGTGTGCCGCCTGAGCGGCACGGGAACATCAGCGCGACGGCGGCAAGGTGAGGGGGTGAAGAGGGGCTCATGAGCGGTGTGAAGCGCACGCGGGGCCGAGAGAGGTTCGGCACCACGATGCTGTGGGAGCTATCGACGGCCAGGGCCGAAATCCGGCAGGGCAGGTTTCAGCGGGGAATGGAGGTTATGGCCATCTTCGCCGCCGTCGTGACCGGATTCGAGTCCTACACCCAGCACCTCCGGGGAGCCTTCTCCAACTGGTTGATGTGGACCCCGGCCCTCCTGACCCTGCCCATGGTCCTGGTGACTGGAGCCGGCCTGTTCCGGGAGTGGATTGCGAGGAGGGTGCTGCCCATCGTGTCGCTGCTCTGGTTGGTGGATGGGGTGGTCGGATTCGCCTTCCACCTCCGCGGCATAGGGCGCTTGCCGGGCGGCTACAAGCTGGGCCAGTACAATCTGGTGATGGGGCCGCCCATCTTCGCTCCCCTGCTGGCCTGTACCGTCGGCATCCTGGGGTTGATGGGCAGCATGCTGCGGCGCGGCCCGGGGCTCCCACGCACACTCAGTCGAGGGCTGTTGCCTGCCGAAGCCCACGAGCCGTTGATCCACCCCGAGGCCCGGTGGCTACCTGAGTCCGTGGCCACCAACGTGGCCTACGGTCGCTTCCAGCAGGGGATGGCCCTGGTGGCGGCCTTCTCCGGCCTGCTGGCCGGCGGCGAGGCCTACTTCGAGCACCTGCGGGGGAGCTTCAACCAGCGTTTCATGTGGGTGCCCGTCTGGGTCGCCTTCCCCATGGTGGTCGTTGGGGTGCTCTCCACACAGAGCAAGCGGGTTGCCGGCACGCTGTTGCCGGCCGTCTCGGTGGCTACCTTCCTGGTCGGGATACTGGGCTCCCTGCTCCATCTGCGGGGGATCAAGGAGATGCCTGGCGGTGCTTCTACCCTTCGGTTCGCCGTCACCCTGGGCCCGCCTGCCTTCGCCCCCTTGCTCTTCTCCTCGACCGGCCTTCTGGGCTTCATCGCCACTCTGCTGCAGCGGAGGGGGGACTGATGCCGCTTTACGACCGATACCCGGGCTACTACGTCCTCGGCCAGCGGGGGCACTGGGACGGTGCGACCCGCCAGGTGGTGATGGATAGGGTCCACAACGTCCCCAGCTTTGGCCACTTCAATCCCCACGAGCAGGCCACCCTGGAGGCCCTGTGCGCGCGGGTGATCCCTCAGGATCACAAGGAGCCCGGTTGGAGGGTTCCCATCGCACCATGGATAGACCAACAGGTTGGCGAGGAGCTTCCGGAGGGCTTTCGGTACGAGGATATGCCCGACAACGGGACCGCGTGGCACTGGGGGCTGGAGGGGCTGGATCAGACGGCGGAGGCCATGTTCGGGCTTCGGTTCATCGACCTCAGCGCTGAACGGCAGGACCAGCTGCTGGAGGCCATCCGGGGAGGAAACCCGCCGGGGGAGGTCTGGCAGCGGATGCCTGCGACTCGATGGTGGAGGGAGACGGCCCTTCGCCAGATAGCGGGTGTCTACTACGCCCACCCCTTTGCCTGGGATGAGATAGGCTTCGGCGGCCCGGCCTATCCCCGGGGATACATGGCTCTCAACCATGGGGCACCGGAGCCCTGGGAGGTCTGTGAAGCGCCTCCCCCGGAGGGGGGTGGGTCTCGATGAGATTGCGCGTGAACCTCTCCCCCAACTGGGTTCTCGACTGCGACATGAAGGAGTACCTGCCCCAGGAGACGGCGGACTTCTGCATAATCGGTTCCGGGGCAGGGGGCGGTGTTCTTGCTCAGCGCCTGGCCAGCTACGGCTTCTCGGTGGTGGTGCTGGAGGCCGGTCCCTGGCACGACTCGGAGACCAGCATGGTGTCCGACGAGGCGGGTTCCCAACGGTTGTACTGGAACGACCTCCGTATCACCGGCGGCAAGGACCCCCTGGAGTTTGGTGCCAACAACTCGGGACGGGGAGTGGGGGGCGGGACCATCCACTACGCCGCCTTCTGCCCGCGGCTGCACCCCTCCGATTTTCGGGTTCGCACCCTGGACGGCGTGGCCGTTGATTGGCCGATCTCCTACGAGGAGTTGGAGCCCTACTACGAGCAGATGGAAAGGGAGTACCCGGTGACCGGGCCCGCCCACTATCCCTGGGGCAAGCCCCACGGCTACCCTTACGGTCCGCTGCAGGCGGGCACGGCCGGCCAGCAGTTGGTGGAGGGCTGCATTAAGCTGGGGATCCCGGTGGTGGCCGGCGGCCCGGTGGCGATACCGGCCGGAAGGTTCGGCAAGCGTCCCCACTGCATCATGCGGGGCTTCTGCCTCCTGGGCTGCAAGGTGGGCGCCAAGCACAGCATCATGGTGAGCCATATCCCCGACGCCATCCAGCACGGGGCCGAGATCCGGACCGAATGCATGGCCTTCGAGATCCCCATCGACGATGAGGGCCGGGCGACGGGCGTTCGCTACTTCCGAACCGTGGAGCACGGGCGGATGGTGGAGGAGACGCAGCGGGCCCGGGCGGTGGTGGTGGCCGGCTACGCCATCGAGACGCCGAGGTTGCTCCTCAACTCCAGGTCGGGACGGTTCCCCAACGGATTAGCCAACAGCAGCGGGCTGGTGGGCAAGAACCTGATGGCCCAGATCGGACCGGTGGTGTGGGGACGTTTCGAGAAGATGATCCGCCAGTACAAGGCTCCTCCGGCCTGTGCCTGCACCGAGCAGTTCTACGAGACCGACCCCAGGAACGACTTCGTGCGGGGATACGCACTCCAGACCGTCGCTCCTCTGCCCATCTCCTTCTCCCACCTGCTGGCCGGCAAGGACGGACGGTTCGGTGTGGATCTGTTGGAGGCGATGCAGCAGTACAACCACTACGCCTGCATCGGCGTGCTGGGGGAACTGCTGCCCGACGAGCGCAACTACGTCGAGCTTCACCCCACCATCAAGGACCGGTACGGTCTGCCGGTTCCCTACTCGCACTTCAGCCTCTTCGAGAACGACGAGAAGGTGATGCGCGCCGGTGTCGCCAGGGCGGAGGAGGTGCTCAGGGCTGCCGGGGCGGTGGAGGTGGAATGGGACAAGCGCTTCGCCCACCTGGTGGGCACCTGCCGGATGGGCTTCACCCCTGAGGATTCGGTGGTGGACCGGTGGGGGCGCTCCTGGGACGTGCCCAACCTGTTCATTTGCGACGGCAGCCTGATGCCCACGCAGGGATCCGCTAACCCTGCACTGACCATATCGGCTCTGGCCGCCCGCCAGGCGGATTGGATCCGCTGGGCCGTGCCACGGGGCGAGCTGCAATCCCGTCCGACTGTCACACAGGCGGCGGGGGCGTAGGTAGAGCCCGGTGAAGGAGAGGGCATAGAAGTTGCCGGACCAGAGGCACTTCGACTAAGGAGTGAAGCATGTTCCAGCGTGAACTCGACCTGGCGACTTCGTGGGGCGAGCGGATGCTGCGGGAGTTGCAGGCTGCTTCTGAGGCCGGTCGCATCGATGATGTTTCCAGACATCTGGAGGAGGCCCTCGATGCGGCCTGGAAGATGGAGTCTGCCCTCGGGGTGTTCCTGTCCATCGAGGAGCCGAAGTTGCGCGCCGCCAACCTGAAGGAATCCTCCCAGGCGGCCGGTCGTGCTTTCGATGCCCTCAAGGCAGGCCTGGTGGACGCCGACGAGGCCCGGAGGCGGGACGAGGCCGAGATGAAGGAGTGGATCGCGGATTTCCGGCCGAAGGCCGAGGAGGCCATGAAGGCCGCGAGGGAAGCCCACGATAGGATGCCGCCCATCGGCTCCCACCGCATCATGGCTCCGGCGGGGGAGGCCCCCTCGGTGGAGGCCGCACGGGCCGTCGTCTCCATCGCCCGAACCCAGCAGCCGAACCTGAGCGTCGAGGACGTGGAGATGCTGGTTCGGGAGGCCCTGGAGCCTCTGGGCGGGATCGAGCAGTTCGTGAAGCCCGGCCAGACGGTGCTCCTCAAGCCCAACCAGACCCTCTTCATGCTGGCCGACGAGGGGTCCACCACCGACCCCAGGCTGGTGGCGGCCCTGGCCCGCCTCAGCTTCGCCGCCGGGGCGCGCAAGGTGATAGTGGGAGAGTCCTCCGGCGGTGGCTCCAAGAGCGAAGAGGTGATGCACGTCACCGGCGTCAAGTTGCTGGCTCAGAGGGCGGGGGCAGAGGTGATCGACTTCCAGGTCTCCGAGCAGCGGGAGGTGGAGATCGAGAAGGGCAAGGTCATCAAGCGGATCCTGCTGCCGGCGGCCATCCTGGACGCCGACGTGGTGATCAACCTACCGAAGATGAAGACCCACAACTGGGATTGGATCTCCGGTGCGCTGAAGAATTGGGTGGGCATCGTCCGGCCGGACGTCCGTGAGCAGCACCACGATGCTCGGACCTTCGACGAGTACGTTGACCTCCACTTCCGAGTGCCGGCTCAGTTGCACGTCATGGACGCTATCGTCCGTGGCGTCGGTAACGGACCTGGCGCCAACCAGGGGGAGTTCTACGGCGGTATCCTCGCCAGCACCGACCCCGTGGCGATGGACACCGTGGCGGCCCAGATCCTCGGGTTCGATCCCTCTTCCATAGGCTTCATCATGGTGGCCCGGGAGCGGGGACTCGGGGTGGGCGATCCTCACCAGATCGCGGTGGTGGGTGTGCCTCTCAGCCAGGCCTTCAAGCCCGGCAAGCCGCCGTTGATGGGGGTCGACATCTACGATGCCAACGTGATCGTCGGGAGGGGGCTCACCAGGGCCGGGACCCTGGGTCACTTCAAGTCCATGGGGGATATCTTCCATGCCATGGGCAGCTGGGACGTGGTCCGCGCCCTCCACGGGAAGCCCACGATCCTTATCGGCGACGCCGAGGATCCCCTGTTTACCAAGCATCTGCAGGAGGGCCCCTACCTGGTGATCGACGACGCGGCACCGGACCGGTACAAGCATCACCCCGACGTGATGTTCACCCCTGGCCACCCGGTGCTCCACAATCTGGAGGATGGGCTGCAGGTGGGGCTACGGATCCCCAGACTCGGCCACACGGCCCTGAACGTAATGGGGCAGACTCGCGCCCTCGACAGCCGTTTGGAGTTCGAGGCCCCCAAGCCTCTGGTGCCCGTGGTTCGGGCTGCCCTCGGTGCCACCCGGCTGCTGCCGGTCCCCGCTCAGGTGGCTCTCTCCGTTGGTGCGATCGGTGTGCTGCTGCTGGGGCTCGGTTTGGGAGTACGGAGGGCTGTAGGGGGGAACCACGAGAGATATGGTTGACGATGCCAAAGCCTCCGACGGATACCTTCCCATCTCGGCTTACGCCATCATCGGGGATTGCCACACGACGGCCCTGATCTCCCGGGATGGCTCCATAGACTGGTACTGCCCGACCCGGTTCGACGCCCCGGCCGTCTTCTGCCGGTTGTTGGACGCCGAAAAGGGGGGATACATGCGCCTCGAGCCCGTGGACGGCCATTCGTCCACCCGACGCTACAGCGGCGATACCAACATTCTGGAGACCACCTTCTCCACCCCGCACGGCCGGGTGAGGCTGACCGACCTGATGCCGGTGTACAGCCGTGTGCCCAGGGAGCAGGGATATGAGGTTGGTACCTCCCGCCGGATCCTGCGGCTGGTGGAGTCGGAGGGCGCCGACCTGGAGATGGAAGTCTCCTTCAAGCCCACTTTCGACTACGCTCAGGGGGATACCGGGCTGTCGTCGGTGGAAGGTGGGGCCGTGGCCGGGGTGAAGGGGCAGTTCCTGACCCTGACCACCCCAGGGGTCCGGCTGGAGCAGGACGGGCAAGGGGGGGTGAAAGGGCGGTTTCACCTGGCGGCAGGGGAACGGAAGTGGGTGGCGCTGACCGAGGCGGACGATCCCGACCGGGCCCAGGAGGCTTTGCGCCCAGGAGACTACGATGCCCAACTGGAGCGCACGCGGCAGTACTGGGATCGGTGGGTGCGGGATTTCACCTACCGGGGGCCATACCGATCCCAGGTGCTGCGCAGCGCCCTGGTTCTGAAGCTACTGACCTACGAGCCCACGGGGGCCATAGTGGCGGCACCGACTGCATCCCTGCCGGAGGACATCGGGGGCGTCCGCAACTGGGACTACCGCTACTCCTGGCTGCGGGATGCCTCCCTCATCCTCTACTCCCTCATGAGCGTCGGCTATCAGGAGGAGGCGACCGACTTTCTTCAGTGGCTGCACGGGGCCCACTCCGAGGATCCGGGCTCGCCGCCCCAGATCATGTACACCCTGGACGGCAAGAGGGAGTTGCCCGAGCGCAACCTGGATCACCTGGACGGCTACCGGCACTCGCGGCCGGTGCGGGTCGGGAACAAGGCCAGCGAACAGCTGCAGCTGGACATCTTCGGAGAGATCCTGAGGGCAGCCTACCTGCATTACAGGAGCGGCAGCGCCAGAAGGATGCGCGATCACAAGAATCTCCTCGCGGGAGAGAAGCCCTCGAAGGAGGCCTGGACCCTGCTGAGGGGGCTGGTGGAGCAGGCGGCGCAGCGCTGGGAGGAGCCGGACAACGGTGTCTGGGAGATGCGGATCGGCAAGAAGGAGTTTCTCTACTCCCGCTTGATGTGCTGGGCAGCCCTGGACCGGGGCATCCGCATGGCCCACGAGTTTGGATTGCCGGCCCCTATGGAGGAATGGCACCACAATCGTAGCCAGATCCGGCAGGCTATCCTCACCCGCGGATACCACGAGAAGCTGGGATCCTTTACCCAGACCTTCGGGGGCTCGGATCTGGACGCCACGGCCCTTACGCTCCCCATCGTGGGGTTCCTGCCGGCCACCGATCCCCGGATACAGTCCACCATCGCTCGCATCCGGGCCGATCTGAGCGAGAACGGGCTGGTATACAGGTACCACATGAACGATGGTCTTCCTGGTAAAGAGGGCACCTTCGCTCTATGCAGCTTCTGGCTCGTGGATGCCCTGGCGTTAGGCGGCAGGTCGGAGGAGGCCCGCGACCTCTTCGAGCAGGTGCTGAGCTGTGCGAACGACGTTGGGCTTCTGTCGGAGGAGATTGACGCCGGCAGCGGCGAACTGCTGGGCAACTTTCCCCAGGGGTTCACCCACCTGGCCTTGATCCGGTCCGCCCTGGACCTGGCCAAAGTGGCCAAGCATGGGGCCGAGGAGCATCCCGAGACGGAGCCCGAGCGGGCGCAACGGGCACGGCAGGCCGTCGCCGAAGGGTACGCTGCGCACCCGCCAGAGAAGCACCCGCGAGAGAGAAGGAAGGGGAAGGCGGCGTAGCAGCTGTGCAGTGGCGGCTTCAGTCGGTTCGTCCCCGGACGAACCGACTGAAGCCGCCACTACGAAGAGATGGCGGGGCTAGGCTGCCCGGGCATTGCCATCCTCGCGGTCGCTGTCGAGCCTTCGTCGCACGTATCGCAGTTGCCTCGGCTCTGTTGGCACCGCGACCAGGGGTTTGCCCCACAGGAGGGCGCTACGGAACAGGACTGTGGTGCTCCCCGCTAGAAGCAGGGTGAACCCCGCTCGGAGGGCGAACTCGCCCGCTGAAGTCGCAGACGTTACGGTGGCTCCCAGGGCGAAGGCGTAGAGGGCTAACGCGACCGACGAAACCCACAGGTCGAAGCGGGAGACCTCCGGAAGGGCGTGGGATCGAGTGTGGTAGTCGAAGAAGCGGTACTCGTTCATGGCAGTTCCTCTTAGACTCTATCAGCCGGTCCTGGCTTCGGCGCTATCATGACATAGTAGACCGAAATGGTCCAATTACCAGTTGAACCTGCTAGCATAAGGACGGAGTAATGGGAGTCCTATTGTACTCGATCTGGCCCTTCTTGATCAGCGCAGGGATTGGCCCGATGGCTGGCTCGGAATGAGACACCTTGGGCTCCTAATCAAGCAACCAGCAACTGGAGCACGTTCTGGGCGACCGTGAGAGCCAGGACAGCATTGGCGGCGTGCAGGCCGTAGTCCAGCCGGCGAAAGTGGGGACTCAGCCGAATCACGGCGGCTATGACCAGTAGTGAGACCAGGGCCTTGAAGAGGAACATTGCCGGCTCGCCTCCCATCGACAGCAGTAGGGATGGGAGCCAGTTGCCCTCGGAGAAACCCGCCTGCAGGGCCACATAGGTGGAGGCGATGTCGAGGAGATTCAGGGCGGCGAAGAGGGTGACGGCGGTGTGAATGCTGGAGTTAGGCCGCATCGGAAAACCTCCTTCCTGGCGCAAGCCATCGGGGGCATCGAAGCTGCCCAGTTCCTTCTTCCCGAGCTAACCCCTGTACTGCCGTATAAGGAGGCTAAGCATCTGGCCCCGGATAGTCTGCCCTTCGTCACCCCCGCGAAAGCGGGGGTCCAAGAGAGGACCCTGGATGCCCGCCTTCGCGGGCATGACGGCGAATTGTGTACGCGATCCTAGGCCAGATGCTTAGTCTCTGGAATGCAGCTATAGCAGAGACTAATGTGCTTACACTACCTGCAACTCTCGTGCCCGGCTTCGTAGAAAGCGGCACGGTTCACGAGGGCGGGTAGAAGGAGTTACAGTCTGATGCCAACGTCACCCCCGCGGAAGCGGGGGTCCAGACGTCCCCTCTCTTCGTGAGGCCACTCCTCCGCATCGCCGTGGACCCCTGGATGCCCGATCAGGTCGGGCATGACGATCAAGGTAGGCTGCCTTCTCCAGACTGTTACGCTGTCTATGAACCATGCCTAGAAAGCGCCGTGCGCGTGAGGCCGTCCAAGAGCCGCGCGTGGCTGCCTGTAGAATGGGGTTGTGGGCCGTGGTACAATCCGCGGTACGAAAGTGGAGACTGGCCGCTGCCCGTCCTGTGTCTCTCCAGTTTCCCCCGCCCCTCCAGTTTTGGAGCACGAAACTTCACAGAAGGGAGTGATCGCCTTGCGTACTGTCCGTCTCGCATTCTTCGCCTTCATCGCGTGCGTTGCCCTGATTGCCACCCCGGCGGTCGTTGCCGCGAGACCCTTCCCACAAACGGGTTACTCCATCACCAACGACAAGATTCAGGACTACTTCGACCATCGAGGTGGGGCCAGGGTCTTCGGCTACCCGATCTCTCGAGAGTTCGATTTCATGGGTACCAGGGTGCAGTTCTTCCAGCGGGCCGTCCTCCAGATCCAGCCGGATGGCAGCGTTGGTCTTCTGAACCTGCTGAGCAACGACCTGCTGCCCTACACCCGGATCAACGGCTCCACCTTCCCCGCCGCCGATCCGCAGTTGCTGTCCGCGGCTCCATCGCCATCCGACCCGGATTTCGCCAACAAGGCCCTGGATTTCGTCCGTCAGAACGCTCCGGACAACTGGAATGGGATGCAGACCAACTTCTACTCCACCTTCGTGAACACCGTCAGCTACCAGGATGCCTTCCCCAACGGTGGAGCCGACCCGGGGCTGATGCCCCTCATCAACCTGGAGATCTGGGGGCTGCCCACCAGCCAGCCCACCCCGGATCCCAACAACAACAACTTCGTATACCTCCGCTTCCAGCGGGGGATCATGCACTTCGATAAGACTACGGGCCTCACCCAGGGTATCCTGCTGGGTGACTACCTGAAGTCTGTCATCACCGGCCAGAACCTCCCCGGCGACCTCGCTCAGGAGGCTCAGGGCAGCAAGCTGTATCTTCAGTACAACAACGGCGTCGCCAACGGGCTGAACAGGCCCGCCGATCTCCCAGGCACCAACATGTTCGCCGCCTTCGAGCAAGATGGGGTGGTGGTGCCGACTCCGGTGCCGGCCACGCCGACCCCGGCACCCACTCCCACCCCGGCCGCGACGCCGACCCCTCAGGCTCCGGCCAACATCGAAGTGATCGGCCCGCCGCAGTTCGGGAACGTGATCAACGACGCGCTGAAGCTGCTGGCCGACAAGTCTCCCTACAACTACCAGATAGTCAAACAGTACGTCTGGAAGATCCAGTTGGTGGATAGCAGCACCGCCTACAACGACTACCCGAACCACGCCGAGGACTTCAACGAGGCCGCGGCCTACGTCGAGTCCTGGTACGGACAGCAGGACCAGCAGACCGAGTGGGTGGCGGGTGTGATCGTCCACAACGCCGTCCTCATAAAGCGGTATGCAGAGGGCCTGCCCACCAACACTATCGAGGCCCAAACGGAGGCTATCCAGAGGCAGCAGGACGTCATAGCTGCGGTGGACACCACCGCCAATCCTCCGGGGCAGTTCCGTGATTACATGCAGAAGGTGGCGAGCAACATCACCGGTTGGTTCGGCAGCTACTCGACCCCTCCGGGTCCGAGGAACCCATAAGAAGCTGTGGACGGCGGGATCGTGAACGACCCTGCCTCCTCTGTGATCCCAACACCTTGCGTCCCACATCCCGACTGTCGGGATGTGGGACGAGCTTTGTGGCCGGGGCCTTTGGAGATGCCGGTTGCTGGCAACCGGGGTGGAAGAGAAAGGGGGAGGCCCGGAAACCGATCCAGACCTCCCCGTTGCTCGCCAAGATCTGCGTTTGTGGTTGGCGCCAGCGGCTCTTCGCTGCCTTGGCCGCTGCCCGGTGGGGCAGCTTCGCCATTAGATGCCTGCCCCTCGCCCGTGCCGGACGAGAGGGTGAGGACCGCTTACGGCAGTGGGATGAGCGACTGGTATCGGTTGTTCAGGGTATCCAGGTTGAAGCCTGTGGACGACAGGAGTGCCGTCTGGAAGCTCTGGCCCGAACCAATGCCCTTCAAGAGGTTCGCTATCTGCGTCCCGCTCGTGTTGTTGAGAAGGCTTTGCGTCGCGAGGAACGATACGCCCTCCCCTATTGCGCCGGACGTCCCGCCGGTGCTCAGCAAGGCAGGGAAGCCACCCGCGTTAATCTGGGTGAGAGTCGGTAGCATACCCGTGTTGCTCTGGGACCTGGCCACAGCCATGCTCAAACCGGGCTCCAGCGGGATCCCGGGGACGATGGTGAAGGCGAGGGAATCCCCCAACCCCTGTCGGAACCAGACAGGCACGTTGATGCCCCCCAGGTCGGTCATCATCAGATTCGCATACTGTCTGGCCAGCGACTCCTGGATCATCGCCATACCGTTGCTGAAGATCTGGTCCTGGGACAGGACGCCGGTGTTGAAGCTGCTGGGGCTAACCACCTGGGCGCTGCTGATGCCCCCGCCGGTGCCCCCCGGCACGAGGCTGGCATTGATCGAGTTCACCTGACCGGCCAGGTTGGCATACTGCTGAGCTGCGGCATCGATATCGGTGTTGACCAATATCGCCCAGCCGCCCGTCGGCACCAGACCATCGCCGTTTGTGACCGGGATGAGTGCCGCAGGCTCGCTCAGCGCCAGGTTTTGCTGATTAGCGTTGATCGTGCCGCCCGTGAAGCTTTGGAGCCCAGCCTGAAGGTTGCTGCTGTTGGAGTACAGCAACACCGTCACGGGCTTGGAGGACCTCCAGCCAAAGCTGGTAGCGAAGTAGGCATCTAGGTCCTGAACGTAGGGCACTATCGTCGTTCCCATCGGGGCTGCCGTCATGTCGATCGCCGTAACCTGTGGCACGAAGGTCCCGGGTGCGACGGGCGGTACTACCTGGGACTGGGAATAGCCGACCAGTATATCGACTCGGCCATTCGCTGCCACACCCGCGGTATTGAACGGGGTGGGGATCACTGCCTGGGCGAAGGCGCTTGCGGCCGTGGCTAGGATGACTAGCCCTGCCAGGGCCAGGCTTAATGCGCGGTGTCTCATTCGAAATCCTCCCATTAGTTGACACTGGGGACGAGTGTCGGCTCTAGGCCGAAGATTCCCCTAACCTCTCTGTCTGCTCCTATTCGGACCGGTTGCTCGGAAACGCAAACCTTGGCGATGACGCGACGCTGCCATGGAGGGAGGATCGAAAGGCTGTCGTAACCTTACGAGGTCTTCTTCCCAACGGGGGGGTAGGCTAGCAAGGTCCATACCAGCAGTTTGGTTCTGCTAGCCCTGGACCAACTCCCTTATCTCGTCCTCGTCCAGCTCGTCCTTCTGCAGGAGCCCCTCGGCGATGGCGGCGACAGCCTCCTTGTTGGTCTCCAGCAACTCCTTCACCTTCTTGTACTGGTCCTTCAACATCTTGTCGATCTCGCGCTTCATGTGCGGGTCCGGAGTCATCTCGTTGAAGGCCCTTACGGAGTAGAGGCTGCCGTTCATGCCGAACCAGCCGATGGCCGCGGCGGCCATCCTGGTCGCCTGCTC
>JAJZQR010000359.1 GCA_021806765.1 Chloroflexota bacterium
GGGCCGCGGCGACGACGAACTGGGATCCCAACTGATGGTGAACTTCCTGCGCACCATCGCCTTTCGGGATGAGGTCCCCGGGACGGTGGTGTGCTACAACGGCGGTGTGAAGCTGGCCGAGCAGGGCGCCCCAGCCGTCCCGGTGCTGGAGGCCCTGGTCCAGAAGGGGGCTGAGGTCCTCCTGTGCGGCACCTGTGTCAGCTACTTCCAGCTACAGGAGCGGCTGGCCCTGGGGCGCGTCAGCAACATGCAGGAGATCGTGGACCTCCTGATGAAGGCCAAACGGATGGTTTACGCGTAGTCCTGCCAGTTCTGGGTTCTGGGTTCTGGGTTCTGAGTGCATTGAACCCAGAACCCAGAACTCAGAACCCAGAACTTGCTGAGAGGTCACCGATGGACGACAGCTACTCGCGGTTGGCCGCGGCCCTGGACGCCCTGCCCAACGGCTTTCCCCGGACGCCGGGAGGCAAGGAGATCCGCATCCTGGAGAAGATCTTCTCCCCCGAGGAGGCCCTCCTGGCCTCTCGCCTGACGGGCCAGATGGAGCTTCCCGCGACCATCGCTTCTCGGGCAGGGCTGCCGGCGGAGCAGGTGACAGCCCAACTGAAGACCCTGGCCAAGCGGGGGATGGTGTGGCTGGACCTGGATCGGCAGTCCCGGTCGTGGCGCTTCCGCCTCGCCCCCTTCGTGGTGGGGATGTACGAGGCCTCGTTGGAGCTGATGGATCACGAGCTGGCCCACCTGGTTGAGGACTATATGGCCGAGGGGGGCGCCGAGGGGATCATGCGCCCGGAGCCGGCCCTCCACCGGGTCGTCCCGGCCCGCCGGGCCCTGCCCTCGGAGTGGGTGCTGCCCTACGAGGACGTCCTACAGATCCTGGACCAGGCCAGGAGCTTCTCGGTGCGAGATTGCATCTGTCGGGTGCAGCAGGACCACCTCGGCGAGCGCCAGTGCGATTTCCCGACCCACAACTGCCTTACCTTCTCGGGCTTTGGGCGGCCGCCCGGCCCGAAGGACATCTCCAAGGCCGAAGCGCTGGCTTTGCTGGAGGAGTGCGAGGAGATCGGGCTCGTCCACACCGTCAGCAACGTGGTCAAGGACCTCCACTACGTCTGCAACTGCTGCGGCTGCTGCTGCGGGATCCTGAGGGGGGTCACCCAGCGAGGTATCCAGAACTCCGTGGCCAGAGCCACCTACCTGGCGGAGGTGGATGCCGAGAGGTGCACCGGATGCGGGGTTTGTCTAAAGAGGTGCCAGGTGGGGGCGATGGCCGAGGTGGACGGGGTGGCGGTGGTGGACCCGGAGCGCTGCATAGGCTGCGGCCTGTGCGTTACCGGCTGTTCCACCGGCGCCGCAACCCTGCAAAAGAGACCCGACTGGGAAACCATCCACCCGCCGGAGACCTTCGCCGACTGGGAGCACCAGCGGCTGCACCACCGTGGACTGCGGACATCCCCTCTGCATCCCTAAGCATCTGGCCTGAGATCGGCTGAACAACCAGATCGTCATGCCCGCGAAAGCGGGCATCCAAGGGTGCTTGCCGCGTGGTGGTGGCCTGGACCCCCGCTTAAGCGGGGGTGACGAAGGGCAGACTATCTTGGGCCATGTGCTTAGAGTCTGCGTCTCGCTGCTATCGAATGGCCTTCTTGGCGGCAAATCGCCCCAACTTGATGGCGATACTAGCCCCCGGGATCAGCATGCCCGCGGTGTCCGCGCCGATGTCGAAGAGGGTATCCGCTTCCAGGATGCGCCTCACCTGCTTCTTTATCTCGCCCCCCTCGGCCCTCGATTCCCCGGTTAGCGCATCGAACTCGACCACCTGATTCTTGTTCTTCGGCTTCCAGTTGTACTCGACAGCGTACACGGGGCGATAGTAAAGGATCACCTCTTGCACGTCGATCCTCTCCTCATGGATGCGGTCGGCGTGGAAGGTCTTCATCAGCTGGGAGATCAGCTTCCTCACGACGAAGGAGCTGCGAACCTCCGGCGGCACCACCAGGGTATCGTCTTTCTCCAACTCGGATACCTCGGGTACCTGCTGTCTGGGGTAGGTCAGATACCTGCTGAGGTCGACTTCGTTGCCCGTGGTCGCCTCCAGGGTCATCTGGACCTGCAGGTTCTCCACGCAGTGGTCGGTCACCTCCAGCTGGAAGGTGCCGGCTCGGTCGCGGGTGACCTCGTGCCTCTTCCCCAGCACCGTGACTGCCTCCACTTCTGGGGCCACCTCGACGCGATAGCTGTGCTGCCGATCGTAGGAGTAGTGGGCCGAGGCAGTTCCACCCCAGAAGGGTTCGTACCGCTTCTGGATCACGGTGATCTCGATGTCTTCGGGCTTGGGCCGCTGGAACAGTTTGGCCATCTGGCCAAAGGCATCGATGCGCTTGGCCCAGGCTCTCTCCTTGATCTGCTCGTCGGAGTAGGTCGCCTGCAGCTCCACGATGCGTTCGTCCCCGAGATTGATCTCCACTTGCCGCTCCCTCCGCCGATAGCTTCACGCCGTCGCTGCTTCGCCCTCGTAGCCGCTACTTCGTGTAGCGGTAGACGATCCGGCCGCGGGTGAGGTCGTACGGGGACAACTCCACCTTGACCCGATCGCCCGGGAGGATGCGGATGAAGAACTTGCGCATCTTCCCGGAGGCGTGGGCGAGCACCTCATGTCCACCCTCCATCTTGACGCGGAAGGTCGCGTTGGGCAGAGCCTCCGTTACGATGCCTTCGACTTCAATAGCTTGGTCCTTTGGCATAACTCTCCTTTCCGGACGGGCAAGGGGCTCGCACCCATTGCCCGCTGTTCGCATGGAACGGTTCCCTCTAGTTTAGCACGCTCCGCGCCTTCGCGCGGGAAAAAGGGCTGCAACCGACGGGCCGGCCCGTCGGTTGCAGCCCTTCCTCTCTACTTCAGAAGATCCCGGAAGGTCTTGTGGTGCTCCTCCTCCGCGTCCAGGATCTCCTCGAAGAGCAGCCGCGTGACCGGGTCCTGGTCCTCAATGGAGAGGTGGATCCCCTCTTTGTAGAGGGTGATGGCCTCCTCCTCGGCCTTCAGATCGGCCTGGATCATCTGCTTCAGGCTGCCGCCCTCGGCGATGGGGTCTGGCTTGGTGGTGGGCACACCGCCCAGGTAGTCCAGCCTCTCCGCGAACTGCTCGGCGTGCTTCATCTCCACGATGGCGATGCTCCTGAAGATGTCCTTGACGGCCGGGGACTCCAGACCTACCGCCATGACGTGGTGCCACATGTACTGGATGGATACCTGCAACTCCCGTGCGATCGATTGGTTCAGGACGTCCAGCAATCGTTGGTCAGCCACTGCTCAGCCTCCTTCTGTTGCTCTGAGCCTTCGGGGGGGCCTTCGCGAAGCAGTTGCTCAAAACGCATCCCACAATCGCTTCATACTAAAGGATGAAGCAGAAAGAAGTAAAGTCGGTGGAGACGGGTGAGGGGGAGAGGAGTCGAGGCTTCAGCCGGTGGAGCGGGTAGGACCGGCTGAAGCCTCGATTTCACGAGATAGGCGCTTACAGGACGATCTTGGATATCGGCAACTCGAGGATGTCCTGTGCGCCGGCGGCCTTCAGGCGAGGGATTATCAGGTTGACCTCGGACTTCACCGCCACGGCCTCGACGGCGTAGTAGCCGGTCCCGTACAGCCGGGAGACGGTGGGGGACTTCATGCCGGGTAACACGTCCACCACGGCTTGCAGATTCTCCTCGTGGACGTTCAGCTTGATCAACACCTTCCCTCGGGCGGTGAGCACGCCGGTCAGGAGGGTCTGGATCTCCTCGATCTCCTGCCGCTTGACCGGATCCTCGAAGGCCTGATGGCTGGTGATCAGCTGAGTGCTGGACTCCAGCAATACGGCGATGATCTGCATTCCGTTCTTCCGAAGGGTGGAGCCGGTTTCGGTGACCTCCACCACGGCGTCGGCGATCTCCGGCACCTTGGCCTCGGTGGCACCGTAGGAGAGCTGCACCTCCACGGGAATCCCTAGCTTCTCGAAGTAGCGGCGGGTGATTTGGGGGTACTCGGTAGAGATCCTGCTTCCGGCAGGCATCTGCTCGGGACGATCGATGCCGCTCTCCTTGGAGACGGCCAGGACGATCTTTACCGGGGCGCCGACTCCCTGCTTGTTGTAGGCCATGTCCATCATCCGGACGACGTCGCTATCCGTCTCGACGATCCAGTCCAGGCCGGTGATCCCCAGGTCGAAATAGCCCTTCTGGACGTAGCTGCCGATCTCCTGGGGGCGGAGCACCTTGACCCGACCGATGCGGGGGTCGCTGATGGTGACGTTGTACTCCCGATCGCTACTTCGCCGCACGGGCAGGTCGGCCTGCTCGAACAGCTTGAGGGTTTGCTCTTCCAGGCTCCCCTTGGGTAGTACCAGATCAAGCATTGGTTACCTCCTGGAAGAAGCAGCTTCGGGCGCCGGTGTGGCAGGTAGGGCCCTTGGGCTCAGCCTCTACCAGCACCGTGTCGTTATCGCAGTCTATCCACAGCCGCTGCACGCGGAGGAAGTTGCCCGAGGTCTCGCCCTTGGTCCAGAGGGTCTGCCGGGTGCGGCTCCAGAAGGTGACCATGCCGGTGTGTACCGTCTTGTCCCAGGCCTCCGGGTTCATGAAGCCGACCATCAGCACCTCCTTGGTGTGGTGGTCCTGTACGATGGCGGGCACCAACCCGCCCTGCTTATCGAAATCCAGCTGCGCCTCGGAGAAGCTGACACGGTGATGGGGCTGGGCTACCTGTAGATCCTCCTTTGGTCGCGCTGTGGTTTCCCCTCCGAACATAGACCCTGGCTGCTTGACCTCCTGGCTCACCCGCTACCTCCTCCTGGTGGGTGCAGTCCGCGGAACACCGCACCCCGGTGCTACTGAACGTAACGCTTATCATAACGAAATATCGGCGTGTCGTGCAAAGGGTGGCGGGGTGCAGCCTTCCCGATGGCACTGTATAATACCCCTATGGGGTATATGGAGAGGCCCCGGCGCGG
>JAJZQR010000040.1 GCA_021806765.1 Chloroflexota bacterium
ACTGGTTATCAGCCATCGCCACCTGGCCGATCAATCCACCGAACACTGGGCGCGTCGGCTCGAAGCCGCCCTCCTCGCCGCCTGAGACCTTCCAACGAAGTTTGCGCAATCCTGGATACAGTACCGCAGGAAATGCGACGATGGGAGGCGGCACGGGTATTGCGGCAGGAAATCGTGATCATCGAAAAGGAGAACCGGGGGATGACCGTCAGAATCGGTGTCGTTGGCAGGAAAGAGACCGCGGCGAAGGTGAGACGGTTCGTCGGCGGCGCTCACCGGCTGGCCATCTCCAGCGAGTCGTTGGCCGGACTGCTGGGCCTGGTCGAGAGCGAATGCCGCGTGGCCCTCGATGCTCTCGCCGCCAGGGGCCTGCTGCGGAAGGTGCCGGAGGATTCCGGCTCTCCCCTATACTGCAAGGATTGACCGCAGCTCCCTGAGAGCCCCCTCCAGCACCAACTGAGCCTTGTCCGGTTCGGGGACCCCGCCCTGGGCCAGCGTCGGCCGACCTCCCCCCCGGCCGCCAAAGGGTCCACTCGCCTGGCGCAGCAGGACGCCGGCGTCGAAGGGCAGATCCTCGGACCGGGCAAAGACCAGGTGGGCCTGCTCGCCGACGGCAGCCAGCAGCACCACCCGGCCCGGCACCTCGGTGAGGCGGTTCGCCAGATGCTTCAGCTCGTCCGGCGTGCCGCCGTCCAGCAGCGCCGCGATCACGGAGCCTCGACCCACCGGCTCGGCTCGGTGGGACAGCTCCTCGGCCCGGTAGTCCAGCAGCTGGTTTCTCAGCAGGCCGATCTGGTGGCGCGCCTCCGCGCTTTCTTGCTGCAGCCGCTCCACGGCCCCACGAACGTCCCGATCCCGCACGCTGAGGGCGGCCGCCAGCCCGACGACGGCCAGGTTCTTCGCCTGGTAGTCCCGCAGGGCCCGCCAGCCGCAGAGGAACTCCACCCGGGCGTTGCCGCTGCGCCGCTCCTCCTTGATCGCCTTGATCGGGCCGATCTCACCCGTGGAGCGGCAGTGGGTACCACCGCAGGGGATGGCGTCGAAATCCTGGATCTCCACGATGCGCACCTGCTCCGTCCGATCCGTCCCCTTCCGCAGCTCGAAGCGACCGAGGTCGGAGGGCTCCACCAGCTGCACCAGGATGGGGCGGTTCTCCAACACCACCTGGTTGGCCAGCGTCTCCACCGACTCCATCTGATCCTGGGAGAGGGAGGTGACGTCCAGGTCGATGGCGGAGCCCTCGGGCCCCATGTGGAAGGAGACGGTCCGGGCGCCCAGGGCCCGCTCGAAGGCCTGGGAAAGCAGGTGCTGGCCGGAGTGCTGCTGCATGTGGTCGAAGCGACGCTCCCAGTCGACTCGACCCACCACCTCTCCCTGGGGCAGCCCCCCTCGAACCCGGTGGACCACCTCCTCCTCCCGCTCCTCCACGGCCACCACCGGTGCGCCGCCCAGGGTCCCCAGGTCGGCAGGTTGGCCGCCCCCCTCCGGGTAGAAGGCGGTGCGGTCGAGAACCACCTCGGTGTGGCCGTCGGCGGGACGGGCGCTCACCACCCGGGCGGTGAACTCCCGCAGGTAGCTGTCGCGGTAGTAGAGGCGGTCGGTGGGCATGAGGGCACCTCGCTTCCGATCGGGATGTGAGCGTAGGGCAGGGCGCTCTGCCCTGCCATGCAGCCTGCCATCGCTCGCGGGCGGAGGGGCACAGGGCCCCTCCCTACGTTGTCGAAGCATCGCTCGCGGGCGGAGGGCGATGAACCCTCGCCCTACGATCCGAATGTGGAGTGCGGTGGCTCGCCACCGCTTTCGGTCGGATCGAAAGCTGCGGCAAGCCGCAGCACTCCAAGTCCGCGCCGCACCACTCCCGGCGTCCCTCATCCGATGGGCTGCCGAGTCCTACCGGCGGCTCCTGGCCTTCTCCCGCAGCGGCTCTCCGAACTGGCCGTTGCGCCGTCGGTGGCGCTTCTGCCAGGCCAGAAGGCTGATCATCTCCAGGATCACGTTGGCCGCAAGCATGCCGGTGATCTCCGACTGGTCGTAGGCAGGCGCCACCTCCACCAGGTCGGCCGCCACAAGGGGCAGGGTCTTCAGCGCTCGCAGGATGGCCAGCACCTCACGGCTGCTGGGGCCGCCGACCTCGGGCGTCCCGGTGCCGGGGGCGAAGGCTGGGTCGACGAAGTCGATGTCGAAGGTGAGGTACACCTTCGGGCCGACCCGCTTCAGTATCTCCGCGGTCACGTCCGGGATGCCCCTCTCGAACAGCTCCTCGGCGGTGACGATTGTAAGCCCCAGCCCCCGGGTCCGGTCAAGGTCGTCGGGGAAGGGCTGAGAGGCTCGGATACCCACCTGGACGGAGCGGCGGGGATCGATCAATCCCTCCTCGATGGCCCGCTTGATGGCCGTAGAGTGATTGTACTTCTTGCCGAACAGCTTCTCCCAGGTGTCGATGTGGGAGTCGAACTGCACCAGGGAGACGGGACCATGCTTCTTGGCGCAGGCGCGCAGCAGGGGAAGGATCACCGAATGGTCTCCCCCCATGGCGATGGGGAAGACGTCGGCGGCGTAGAAGACCCCCGCGTCGCTTTCCACCAGGGCGTAGGTATCGTCGATGTCGCTGGGAACCACCGCGAGGTCGCCGTAGTCGATGACCGAGAGGTCGTCGAAGGGCTGCACGTCCAGGGCGTAGTTGTAGGACCGCAGCAGCCGGGAGGCCTGGCGGATGCCCTGGGGGCCGAAGCGGGCGCCCGGGCGGTAGCTGGTGCCACCGTCGAAGGGGACGCCAAAAACCGCAACATCGACCCCTTGCAGGGACTGGGTGTAGGGCAATCGCGCGAAGGTAGGGAGCCCCGCGAAGCGGGGAACAGTGTGGCCGTGGGGCCTGCGCGCCTCTCGCTCGAAACCAACGTCAGCCATGGGATGGTACCTCTCCAGAACGACGCCGTGAGGATCGACGGCGGGCCGAGAGGCCCGGGGGGACGATCCTCATCGCCTGAAAGATGCAGTTTGAGTGCCGCGAGGAGAGCGCTCAGGCGCAGCCGCTGAAGGGCAACTCATCCCGGCCGTCCTCTTGGTCGGTGGAGGAGCTTCGGCCCTGCCAGGCCATCAACTCCGAGGCCAGCTGCCGGCCGAGCAGGCACTCCAGCAGCAGGTTGAGGCTGTCCACCAGCCCTTGCAGGGCCACGGCGGCCTCCAGGGAGAAACCCTTGCCGCGAGGGGCAGGATAGGCGGAGTAGAACGGGGAGAGGTCGAAGCCTCCGGGCCCGAGGGTGACCCGACTCAACTGGGGCCAGGTCCGGCGGGCATCCTCCAGGGCTCGGGAGAGGACAGCCTGGGCGCCTTGAGCACCGAGCAACTCCTCCAGGCTCTCAGCAAGACCCGAAAACCACCCATCCGCCGACGGGGCATCCGTGGCTCCGAAGGGGAGGTCCGACATCGTGATCTCCTCCTCTTGCAAACGGACGAATCCGCTTTCCCGGCGCCACCCAGGGATCAAAGCAATATTGGAGCAGTCCTCTCCCCCACGCAATACCCGTTCCCCCCCTTTCGGGAAACAATAGCTGACCGGCGGCCCAATGCCCGTCCCGCGGGACGATCGTGGCGGATCGCCGTGGTCGCCCGGAATCCAGAGCGCGCTGGCCGCCCGCCGGGGAGGACCAACGCGCTCGGAAAAGGGGTTGGGAAAATCAGCGCTTCGGGCGAACCCGCGCCCTTACCCGCACGGGGACTGGGACGGGGACCCGGCTCCCGGCCTCGTCTCGAGTCCCTTTCAATGCCATCCCGGCCCAAAGGGCGAGAGTTGAGAGCCCCATGAAGCCGATGGCGGCCAGAATCCGCTGCGCCAACTGGGCCGACGAGTGCAGGCCAACGGCGCTCGCCGCCACCGCGAGGGCTACCAGCGCCATCCCGACAGCGGCTACTAACAGGGCGTCGACGCCCTTCAGGCTCAATAGGTAACGCACCTGGTCCTCCGTACCCCGGCAAGTGGATCTTCTTGCGGTCCAATATGTCATGGTAGCTCCGAAAGATCCAATGCCGCTTTGTTGCCCTTACCATCAGCTCTGGGTTATCCACCCGTCGGGCCCTGCCGCCACGCCGCCCTTCGAGTCCACGGTGCGTGGACCCCCGGTGGCCTGCCGTCGCCGGGCATCAATAGGGCAGAATCGGGGCCAGACCCACCGGGTAGCAGCAGCAGAAGGAGAAATTCCCGAGAAAGATTCGCAATTCCGCTGGAATCCCCGGAAGCTAAAGGCTACAATCGCAGCGTGGATAGAGAAACGACGTCGCGAGCTTCGAGAGAGAGCCCTTCGGCCGAACGGGCAGGCCATGCCCTGATCGTGGCCTCCTTCCTCTCTGCGGCCGGGTTCACCTTCGTTTTCCCCCTGCTGCCCCTCTACATGCAGGAACTCTCGGGCAGCAACGCCGCCGCCCTCTTCTGGGCCGGCCTCGCCATGGCGGCGACTCCCATGGCCGGCGCCGTGGTGTCGCCGTTTTGGGGGAGGCTGGCCGACCGCTTCGGCTACCGCCCCATGCTGCTGCGGGCGCTGTTCAGCACCACGGTGATCATCGGCCTGATGGCGCTGCCCAACGCCCCCTGGCAACTGGTGATCCTCAGGGCCTTGGCCGGTGCCCTGGGCTCCTTTCAGCCCATGGCCATGGGGGCGTTGACCTCCTGGAGCAGGCCGGAGGATCTCTCCAAGGGGGTCAGCCGGCTCCAGATGGCTCAAGTGATGGGGGCGATTGTCGGCCCCCTGTTCGGCGGCATCGTCTCGGCTTTGCTGGGGGTCCGCTTCGCGCCGGTCGCGGGGGCGATATCCATCGCCCTCGGGGTGCTCCTGGTCGGTCGCTGGTTCCACGAGCCGAAGAGCCGGCGCGCTCAACTGCGGGGGGCAGGGGTACCCTTCCGCCCGACTCTCCTGTGGCTCCCCATGGTCACCCTGGTGGCAGTGCAGTTCACCGACGCCTCCTTCAACCCGATCCTGCCGCTGCTGCTGGCCCAAGGGGGCGACGATCCCTCCAGGGTCGCGGCTCTCACGGGGCTGGCCGCCTCCTTCAACGCCACTGCCGCGGCCGTTGGCTCCGGTCTGGCGGGGCGGAGTCTGCAGGTGAGGAGCCGCACCATGGTGGTTGCCGCCGCCTCGGTGGCGATCCTGGCCCTGGCGGCGGTGACGGCGCCGGTCCCCTGGGGGGTGGTGGCGATTCGCATCCTATGCGGCGGCGCCGTGTCGGGTATCGCCGTGGCCGCCTTCACCGTGGGGGGGCTGATGGTGCTCCCCGGCCAGCGGGGCTCCGCCTACGGCTGGCTTTCCAGCTCCAGCCAGGTGGGTTACGCCTGCAGCCCCCTGGTTGCCGGATCCCTCGCCGCCATCGACTTGAGAGCGGTGCTGGTAGTCGACGCCGCCCTCTGCTTGATCGCCGCCACGGGATGGGGCTGGTCGCGAGGCCCTACGCGCGCCCCGGCACCCGCCGCCATCGAGGCTTCCAGGAACCTGGGGGAGCTCAGGGAAACCAGGGGAGACTAGGGATAGGAGGGGAAGCATGGACAGAAGCTCCACCTTGTTGACAGAGGAAGTGAAGGAGCTGGCCCGGGGGGAGGGGGCCTACTTGATCGGCGTCGCGGACGTGGGCCGCTTCGAGGGGGCTCCCCGGGGCCACCACCCGGCGGAGATCGTGCGGGGTGCCCGCAGCGTGATCAGCTTCGGCATCCCCCTGGTAGAGCAGGTGGCCGACTGGGAGGAGATGTTCCTGGACTCAGAGATCGTCCGGCCGGAGATCCGAAAAACGATGTTGCAGGACTACCTGTACAGCGTGGTCAACTACAACGACATCAACGACCGGCTGGACCAGATCGCCCTCCGCCTCACCCTCTACATCCAGTCACGGGGCTTCCGCTCCACCATGTTCCCGGCCACCTTCGGCGCCAGCTACCAGAAGTTCCACGACATGATGCCTGACTGGATGGGACTCTTCTCCCAGCGCCATGCGGCCGTGCGGGCCGGCCTGGGAGAGTTCGGCCTGAACAACGTGGTGGTGACGCCGGAGTACGGCCCTCGGGTCCGGTTCAACTCCGTGATCACCCAGGCGCCCCTGGCGGTTTCACCCCTGCTTCAGGAGAAGGCGTGCCGGGGCAGCGGCTGCGCCCTCTGCGTGGAGAGGTGCGGAGGGCAGGCCATCACCCTGCTCCCCTCTTTCGACGACCATGAGGTGTGGCTGAACCCCGTCTCCCGCACCGACAAGCCCGTCTGCCGGGAGAAGAGGAAGACCGAGTTCTGCTACGGCCGCTGCCTCCAGATCTGCCCTGTGGGGAGGCACACCTCTTCGCTGTAGGAGTTACACATGCCCCTGACGGGGCACCATCGAGGATGGAAACGGCATCCCGGAGGATTGCGCCCTCTCGCGCCACGAGGCCTCGCCGCGCCCTACCCCCTGTCCCCCGAACCCCAAATTGCCGCTTGACTCGCCCAGGAACAACAGCTAAGCTGTGCCATATAGTATATAAGGCTAAACATTCTGTATACTGAACAGCCGGCCCGGGATCCCCGCTCTGCTCCCCGGCATCCGCAGCACCACTCAGGCGGGCTGCATGGACGGTCAACTGCGACGCGCGCCTACGAGTTCCTTCGCAGCAGGATCCTATCTGGAGAATTGCCGCCTCTCTCCCGCATCCTGGATGTCGGCGCCCAGGGGGCAGCCAACCTGCGGGAGATCGTCTCGACACCGGGGGTGGACGCCATCCTGCTGGGCGCCACCGACCTGGCCCAATCCCTGGGGGTGCCGGGCCAGAACGATCACCCCCTGGTCCTGCCCCCTCCCACAGGTTTGGGGATGCGCCTGGGGGGCGGGCTCTTGCGGAGCCCGCCGTCGCCGTCACTACTGCAGCAGATTTGGCAACCACATCACCAGAGGATCGACGTAGGTGATGAGCGCCAGCACAGCCATCAACACCACGATCATCGGCCACAGGTCGGGCCACATCTGGCGGATGCTCACCTTACCGATGGCCGAGGTGACGAAGAGAACCACCCCCACCGGCGGGGTCACCATCCCGATGGTGAGGTTCACCGCCACAATGATCCCGAAGTGGATCGGGTCCACTCCCACGGCCCTCACCACCGGTAGGAATAGCGGGGTGAAAATGATCAGGGCGCTGGTGGTGTCGATCATGGTGCCCGCGATCAGCAACACGATGTTCACCAGCAGGAGAACCGCGATCCGGTCCAGGTGGGCGGCCACGATGGCGGCCGTCAACTGCTGGGGTATCTGCTGGACCGTGAGCAACCAGGTGAAGAGCGAGGCGGTGCCCAGGATAAAGAGGATAGTGCCGGTGGTTAGCCCCGTCTCGTATAGGATCCTGGGCAGGTCAGACAGCTTCAACTCCCGGTAGACGAAGAGCCCCAAGACCAGGGCGTAGATTACGGCGATGACGCCCGACTCGGTGGCGGTGAACACGCCGCCGACAATGCCGCCGATGATGATGAGGGGCATTATCAGCGCCAGCAGGGCGTTGAAGAAGCCTCTGACCACCTCGCCCAGGCTGGCTCGCTTCTCTCTCCCCTTGTAGCCCCGCTGCCTTCCAACGTGGTAGGAGTAGGCCATCAAGCCGGCACCCATCAGAACCCCGGGGACGAAGCCGGCGGCGAACAGCTTGGCGATGGAGGTGTTGCTCATCACGCCGTAAATCACCATGGGGATGCTGGGGGGAATGATGGGGCCGATGGTACCGGCGGAGGCCACCAGGGCGCTGGCGAACTTGGGGTGGTAGCCCTGGGCAACCATGACGGGAATCAGGATCCCACCGATGGCCGCGGCGTCGGCGATGGCCGAGCCGCTGACTGCGGCGAAGAACATGCAGGCGACCACGGCGACCATGGCAAGCCCTGAGGGAAAGTGGCCGATCAGCGCTTGAGCGAAGTCCACCAGCCGCCGCGATATCCCTCCATAGGACATCAGCGATCCGGCCAGGATGAACAGCGGCACCGCGACGATGGCGAAGCTGTCGATGCTGGTCCACAGCTTCTGCACCAGCACCAACAGTGGGGCCCCCGTGATGAGCATGCCGATCAGCGATGCTATGCCCAAGCCGTAGGCGATGGGTACTCCCATGAAGAAGAGGACAAACAGCAGGCCGATCAGGCCGATCATGCTCTGTTCACCCCCCTCAGGAAGTCCACGGTGTCCAGGATCAGGTAAGACAGCATCAGGGCACCGGCCGTGGGGAGAACAATGTACAGGTAGCGGAACGGTATCAGCAGCACCGGCGTAACCTGCACCCCGGTCAACTGGACAAACACCACCCCCTGCCAGATGACAAAGCACAGGAAAACGCCAACCAAAGCATTGGATACCAGTTTCAGGGCAACCTGCGCCCGGTGTGGCAGCACCGCCACCAGGAAATCCACATTGATATGGGCCTTCTCCCGAACCCCTATGGTGGCACCTACCAGGATACAGTAGACGAAGGCGATGCGGGTGAGTTCCTCCGTCCACGGCAAAGGGGTCCGGAAGACGAATCGTACCAGCACCTGCAAGAAGACCGACGTCGTGAGAACGGCGACCAGGAGCATCAGCAGGTACCGGAGGGCTTGATCCAGGTACTTCACCATCCTGTTTGTCCTCCTCTCAAGAGTCTTTTCGGCAATCCCTGGTCGATGCCAATCGATCGAACTTGGAGCGGAGAAATGCAGGCGAACGGATCGAAGCCGCTCTCGGCGGTGTCTCCGGTAGTCTTGCGGCGTGATCTCTATCTGGGATCAGCTGAGTACCGCTATCTGGTAGGATAGCAAGGAAGAATAAGCTCGTCTACGGTGTGATCCAGCAGTGAGGAATCGATCTCGACAAGCATCAGAGAATTGACAGCCTTCGTTGCCATGAAGATACTTCCCCTGGGAGGTGAGATGACATGGCGAAGAACCCTGGGCCAAACGGCGGTGAGTCGATGGAAGCCCGGATGGTGCCCACCGGCGGAGTCGTCCTCAGCGAGGAAAGACTTCGCCTTCTTGCTCCCCAGTGGGAAGCGACTTACCGCGGCCTGCGCCGCATGGATGAACTGCCCCTGGGAGAGACGGAGCCCGCAACCCTGTTCGTCTGGGAGATGGAGCAACCATGAGCGATCGGGAGCTATGCTTTCTCACGCTGGCAGAGCAGGCGAGGCTGATCCGAGACAGAAAGGTGTCGCCGGTGGAGGTGGTCGGTTCCGTCCTGCGCCAGATTGAGCGGATCGACGGAAGGACCAACGCCTACATCACGGTGATGGGGGAGACAGCCCTGTCCGAGTCGCGGCAGGCCGAAGCGGAGATCGCCAAGGGCAACTACCGCGGTCCCCTGCACGGAATCCCCATTGCCCTGAAAGACCTCTTCTACACCAAGGGCATCCGAACGACGGCCGGATCGAAGATCCTCCGGGACTTTGTGCCCGGCGAGGATGCCACCGCGGTCACCCGCCTGCGGGAAGCCGGGGCCGTGATCGTCGGCAAGACCAACATGCACGAGTTCGCTTTCGGTCCGCTCAACACCAACCCTCACTACGGCGACGTGCACAACCCCTGGGATCTGAGCCGGGTGACCGGCGGGTCCAGCGGCGGGTCGGCCGCGGCAGCGGCAACCTTCATGTGCAGCGCCGCCCTGGGCAGCGACACCGGCGGATCCATCCGCATACCGGCCTCCTTCTGCGGCTTGTTCGGGATAAAGCCGACCTACGGCAGGGTGAGCCGGTACGGAGCCATCCCCTGCGCCTGGTCCCTGGATAACGTTGGGCCCCTGGCCAGGACCGCGGAGGACGGCGCCCTCGTGCTGGCCGCCATCGCTGGCTGGGACCCCAGGGATCCGGCTTCCAGCCGGAAACCGGTGCCGGACTACGCCACGACGCTCTCGCAACCGGTCTCGGGGCTGAAGGTAGCCGTGCTTCAGGAGTATATGACCGACCCCATGGAACCCGAGGTGGTGGCCGGGGTCCGGACGGCGCTGGAGGTGCTGCGACAACTGGGGATGAGGGTGGAGGAGATATCGGTGCCAAAGGTGGACTCGGCTATCGGCGCCTCCACGGCCATCCTCTACTCCGAGGTTGCATCGTACCATGAGGAGAATATGCGCACGCGACCGGAGGACTTCGGGCCTGACGTGCGGGCGCGACTGGAGCAAGGTCTCATGATCGCTGCCACGGACTACGTCAAGGCACAGCGAGTCCGCCGCATGCTGATCGATCGGTTCCAGGGGCTGATGCGCCAGTACGACGCCATAGTCTGCCCCACAGAACCAGCCACAGCCCCGCGGTTGGACCAGGAGGTGGTCCAGTACGATGGGCTGGTGGAGCCAAGGCCGGCGACGGCAACTCGCCACACCCGTCTGTTCAACCTGACCAGCCAACCGGCAGCCAGCGTCCCCTGCGGCTTCGCCTCCAACGGGCTGCCCATAGGGATGCAGATCGCCACGGCACCCTTCGCGGAAGCCACCGCCCTTCGCATCGCCCACGCCTACCAGAGCAGCACCGACTGGCATAAGAGGGTGCCCACCGTGGCCCTGAGCTAGTTGGGACTGAGGGCATCGCCGGACTCCATGCGCCTCAACTACTGAACGAGGAAAAGGCATGAACATCAAAGACGTTCCATGGGTCGATGTCCAGGAGAAGCTGCGCACCACCGACCTCCTGATCATTCCCTTGGGAGCCACGGAAACCTACGGACCCCATCTGGCCATGGGCACGGAGAGCTACGTGGGGGACTACGTGGCGACGGACCTGGGCAACCGGTTGGACTGCCTGGTAGCGCCCACCGTCCCCGTGACCTGGTCGGAGCTTCTGGATCCCTTCCCAGGCAACCTTTACGCTCCCCCCTCCGTGCTCAAAGCCTACGTGCAGGCCATTTGCGATCGGATGATAACCTGGGGGATCAAGCGTATCTTCTTCCTCAACGTCCACGGGCCTAACCTGGGCTTCCTGGAGGAGCTGAGTCGGGAGTACCTGAGGCAGGATGTCCGCTGCGCACAGATCGACTTCTGGCGCTTCATGATTAGGGCAGGCAGCGACTTGCTGAAAGGCGAACTGCCGCACGCCCACGGCCACGCTGCCGAAATGGCAACGGCGGTAGCGCTGGCCATCAACCCGGCCCTGGTCTTCAAGGATCGCTTCAGCAGCTTCGTCCCCGATACCCCGCTGGCCAACCGGTATCCCGACGTGATGATGTACCGGACCTTCAAGGAGGACTGTCCCCAGGGTTTCACGGGCGAGCCCGCCCGGGGGACGGCGGAAGAGGGCCGCGAACTGTTGCAGCGGACCGTCGACCGCCTGGAGCAGTTCCTGCGCGAGTGGAGGTAGAAAAGATGCAGGCCGGACGCTACAGCGTCCGGCCTGCATGACCTGGGCTTTCCGGCGCTTACTTGGTGTCACGGATCTTCTGCACCAGGGCGGGTGGCACCATGTCGGCGATGGCATCGGGCACGTTCTTGGTCAGCTCAGCGAACTTGCTCTTGTCGGGGGTCGTGATGTTGACCCCCTGGCTCTTGATGAAGTCGAAGCCCTCGTTACCGGCCTTGATGGTGGCCTCGCGCTGCAGCGGCTCGGACTGCTTGGCCGTCTCCGCGATGATCTGACGCTGCTCCGGCGTCAGGCCATCCCACCACTTCTTGCTGGCCAGGACCGGCAGAGCCGTGTAAACGTGCTCGGTCAGGGCCACCTGCTTCTGCACCTCGTAGAACTTCATCGCCGTGATGGTGATGATCGGGTTCTCCTCGCCGTCCACCACCCCCTGCTGCAGGGCGCTGTACAGCTCGTTGAAGGGGATGGGCGTGGGGATAGCACCCAGGGCCTTCATCAACTCGATCCACACCTTGGACTCCTGGACCCGCATCTTCAGGCCCTTCATATCGTCCGGGCTGTTGATCGGCTTGTTCTTAGTGGTCATGTTGCGGAAGCCCAACTCCCACCAGGCCAGGACGACCAGCCCCTGGTCCGCCAGCTTCTTCTCAAAGTCCTTGCCCACGGGACCCGCCAGCACCTTGTAGGCATGATCACGGTCCCGGATCAGGAAGGGTAGGCCCAGGGCCTGGAGTTCCGGCACCCAGGCGGGGAGTGGCCCATCGGCGGCAACGGAGGTCATGTCGATGGTTCCGAGACGGCTTCCCTCGGCCAACTCCCGCTCGCCACCCAACTGAGCATTGCCGAAGATCTGCAGCTTGATGGCACCGCCGGAGGCCTTCTCCAGGAGAGGCTGCCAGACCTTGAGACCTATGGAGTAGGGATGGGTGTCAGAACCGGCGTGAGCGAACTTGATGGTGAGAAGATCCACCTTGACTGGAGCAGCCGGTTGGCCCGCCGCGGGAACGGCCGGGGCGGCGGCCTTAGGAGCCTCGGTGGCTCCAGCAGGCGCGGGTACGGGCGCGGAGGAAGCACACGCGGTTACTGCGAGGCTCATCAGGAAGGTGACGGTGATCAGGAAGTATCTCATGTCCACATTACCCCTTGCGAAATGTAGGCCTGTCCCACCACACCTTTGTGGCCCGTTATGAGCATGGCCCCGGGCGTCCTCACCCACAAACCGCTGTTGACCTTGCTGAGATTCCAGGCGGTTGCGACCTTCCGCCGAGCACAAACCTCCCTTCTTCCGCAAGCGGGGTGAGATCGAGGCATCAACTACAGCATAGCGATGGCCGCACCGGTTGTCTACGCTCTTTTCCTTGACCGCCTTTCTCCCGAGCCTCTATACTGGCCCCGCTTTCGGTACCCGGCGGTCTGTTTCGGAGGCATCCTTTGGCCCGGCGCAGGACCCACAATTCCTATCGTGCAGCCTTGCCGGGGTGCGTTCGAGTTGCCGGCACAGCAACGATGGTGCTAGTCCTACTCGGAGCCGCTCTCCTCTGGCAGGGACCCCACCTCCTGACAACCGTCGGCCAGTTCCTGGTGGTCGAGGACAATCCCACCAAGGCCGACGCCATCGTGGTGCTCAGTGGCGACTATGGCGCCAGGCTGGAGCAGGGCGTCGAGTTGTACCAGAAGGGCTACGCCCGATGGTTGGTCCTGGTAGGGGGCGGTCAGCAAGGCAGCCCACCCGCTGCGGAGGTGATGAAGCGCCAGGCTGCCGAACTGGGAGTCCCTCCCGCTCGGATGCTGGAGGTGGATCAATCCACCTCCACCAGAGAGGACGCCCTCTACACTCGGGATCTAATGGTGCGGCAAGGGCTCAAGTCGGCCATCCTGGTGACCTCGCCCTACCACGAGCGGCGCGCATCTCTGACCTTCGCCAAAGCCTTCCAGGACACCGACATCTCGGTGGCCAGCTATCCCGTCCAGGACGACCAATGGCATCCCGACAGCTGGTGGAAGAACGATACGACCCGACGCCTCACCCTGGTAGAGCTGGCCAAACTGGCCTACTACAAGCTGCACGGGTATATCTAACTTGTCGAAACCCTTCATATCGGTCATCGTTCCCAATTGGAACGGGTCCCGCTACCTGGCGGGCTGTCTGGATTCCCTTCGGTCTCAGAGCTACCGGCAGTTCGAGGTGCTGGTGGTGGACAACGGCTCCAGCGACGGCTCCGACCGGATGGTGCCGGAGCTATACCCGGAGTTTCGGCTGGTGGCCCTGAGCAGCAATCGCGGCTTCGCGGCGGCCGTCAACGAGGGGATCCGCCACTCCAAAGGCGACCTGGTGGTCCTGCTGAACAACGACGCTGAGGCGGAGGCCGGCTGGCTGGAACGGTTGGCCGAAGCATCCGTTGTACATCCGGAGGTCAGCTTCTTTACCAGCAAGATCCTGCTCTACGACCGCCGGGACGTGATCCACTCGGCGGGAGACTTCTACAGCAAGGACGGGGTGCCCGGTAATCGGGGGGTCTGGCAGCAGGATCGGGGACAGTTCGACCGGGAGGAGTACGTGCTGGCCGCCTGCGGGGCTGCCTCCGGATGGCGGCGGAGCCTGTTTGAGGACGTGGGGCTGTTCGACGAGTCCCTCTTCATGTACTGCGAGGACGTGGACCTCAGCCTGAGAGCCCAGTTGCGGGGTCATCACTGCCTCTACCTGCCCGGCGCCCGAGTCTACCACCGGCTGAGCGCCACCGGAGGCGGTGAGACCGCCAGCTACTACTGCGGTCGCAACTTCATCACCGTGGCCGTGAAGAACCTCCCCTCCGAGATGGTGCGGCGCTACTGGGCCGAACTGATTAGGACTCAGGCCCATTTTGCGGTACACTCTATAAGGCATCTTCGGGAGAGGGCCGCCAGAGCGAGACTCCGTGGTCAGCTGGCGGGGCTATTGGAGATACCGAGGAGACTCGGCCAGCGCCGCGCCCTGCAGGCGGGCCGAAAGGCCCCAGAAGGCTACCTGACGCCACTCTTGCGCGAGCCCGAGTCCACCATCGAGAGGTCGTGATGGATCGCCCGTTCATATCGCTGGTAGTCCCGGCTTACAACGAGCAGGGAAGGCTTCCAGCCACGATGAAGAAACTGCGGGAGTACCTGACTCGCCAGAGCTTCAGCTACGAGGTGCTGGTGGTAGACGACGGCAGCCACGACGGCACCGCGGCCCTGGTGGAGGAGGCCATGGCGGACTTCCCCGGCCTGCGGCTGCTGCGAGAGCCCCACCGGGGCAAGGGCCACGCCGTCCGCCAGGGGATGCTGGCTGCGGAAGGGCGCTACGTCATGTTTTGCGACGCCGACTTCTCCATGCCCGTGGAGGAGGTGCCCCGCTTCCCCGAGGCTATGCGGGAATCCTACGATATCGCCATCGCCTCCCGAGAGGTGAAGGGGGCGAGGAGGATCGGCGAGCCGAAGCATCGCCATCTGATGGGTAGGGTCTTCAACCTGATCGTGCGGGTCCTGGCTGTACGTGGTCTCCAGGACACCCAGTGCGGCTTCAAGTGCTTCAGCAGGGAGTCGGCGCAGAAGATCTTTCGGATGCAGGTCATCGACGGTTTCGGTTTCGACGTAGAGGTGCTGTACATAGCCCGGAAGCTGGGGATCGCAATTACGGAAGTGCCCGTAAGCTGGTATTATTCTCCCAGCAGCAGGGTAGATCCGGTTCGCGACACCCTGCGCATGTTCAACGACGTGCTGCAGGTGAGAAGCAACGATCGCCGCGGGCTGTACGAACCGGCGGCGAATCCAGAGGGAACCAAGGCCACGGCCGCCGAGTGAGGACTGAGGGATGAGGACTGGGGACTGAGTTCAGTATACCACTCAGTCCTCAGTCCTGGCTGCAACGGTCTAAGCCTCTGGCCTGAGATCGCGTGCACAATCCGCCGTCATGCCCGCGCAGGCGGGCATCCAGGGTCCTGTCCGCGCGGTGGTGCCCTGGACCCCCGCTTTCGCGGGGGTGACGAAGGGCAGACTATCTGGGGCCAGCTGCATAGCAAACAAGGATTAGTGAGCAATGAGCGAGCGTATCTTTATCGGGGTTGCCTGGCCCTACGCCAACGGCCCCCTCCATCTGGGACACCTGGCCGGGGCGCTACTGCCGCCCGACATCTTCGCCCGGTTCCATCGGCTGAAGGGGAACCAGGTGCTGATGGTCTCCGGTTCCGATCAGCACGGCACGCCCATCACCCTGCGGGCCGAGCGGGAGGGCAAGAGCCCTCGGGAGGTCGCCGACTTCTACCACGAGCAGTTCGTGGAGAATATCAAGACCATCGGGATCAGCTACGACCTCTACACCAAGACGACCACCGAGAACCACTACGAGGTGGTTCAGGACCTCTTCCTCGGCCTGCTGAAGAACGGCTACGTCGAGAAAGCGGAGATGCACTCGCCCTACTGCACTACCTGCAACCGCTTCCTGCCGGACCGGTACGTAGAGGGAACCTGCCCCCACTGTGGTTTCACGGAGGCCCGAGGGGACCAGTGCGACAACTGCGGGAAGACCCTGGACCCCACCGACCTGATAAACCCACGGTGCAAGTTCCACGGGACCACCCCCGAGATCCGGCCCACGGAGCACTTCTTCCTGAAGCTGTCCAAGCTGAACGAGCGGCTGTTGGAGTGGGTGAAGCCGAAGACCTACTGGCGGCCCAACGTCTACAACTTCACCATGAACATGCTCCAGGAGGGCCTCAAGGATAGGCCCATCACCCGGGACATCGAGTGGGGCGTACCGATCCCGCTGCCCGGCTACGATAGCAAGCGGATCTACGTCTGGTTCGACGCCGTGACGGGCTACCTCTCGGCCAGCATCGAGTGGGCCAAGCTGCGGGGGGAGCCGGATAAGTGGAGGGAGTGGTGGCAGCAGCCCTGCCGGTCCTACTACTTCATCGGTAAGGACAACATACCCTTCCACGCCATCATCTGGCCGGCTATGCTGATGGGCTACGGAGGGCTCAACCTGCCCTACGACGTGCCCGCCAACGAGTACCTGAACCTGGAGGGTGGGAAGTTCTCCACCAGCCGGGGGTGGGCGGCCTGGCTGCCCGACATGCTGGCTCAGTACGATCCGGATCCGATCCGGTACATGCTGACCATCAACATGCCGGAGACACGGGACACCGACTTCTCCATGGCGGAGTTCATCCGCCGCAACAACGACGAACTGGTGGCCACCTACGGCAACCTGGTCCACCGGACCCTCACCTTCCTCCAGCGATACCTGGAGGGCAAGGTGCCCGAGGTGGGCCCCGACTACGAGGGCGACGAGGAACTGACCCGCCGCATCGAGGAGACCTTCGAGACCGTGGGCGATCTGCTGGAGGGGGCTCACTTCAAGGACTCCTTGAAGGAAGTGATGACCCTGGCCCAGTTCGGCAATCGCTACCTGGAGGAGAAGGCCCCCTGGAAGCAGCGGAAGGAGAACCCCGAGGCGATGGCCGCCACCATGTACGAGTGTCTGCGGCTGGTGGATTCCCTGAAGGTGCTGACCTATCCCTATCTGCCTCACTCGGCGGAGAAGCTGCACGGCTTGCTGGGCTACAGCGACGACCTGCTGGGCCACGGCTGGAGGTCTTCCGTCCCGCCTCAGGGAAGGAAGCTGCCCGAGCCCAGCCCGCTCTTCACCAAGCTCGAGCTACCCGAGGCGTGAGGTGAACCCGTACTCCCAGCCGGACAACATCCTTTAGCAGGCGAGTACCCGGGCCATGTAACGTCGGGGCTTGTCCCCGACGGGTTACCCGTCGCCCACAAGGGGCGACGCTACAAAGACGCCTTACCCTGCGTTACTCCCCAGCGTGAGGCCCCCTTGAAGAAGTCGCATTCCTACGGAAACGTCCGGCAGACCCTCGCCACCGTGGTGATCCTGTGGGTGATCGTGGTAGCCGGGGTGGTCCTGGCGGGCGGGTACGCCCTGGGCGTGCCCCCCTGGAATGCCCCCGACGAGCCCGCCCACTACAACTACATCCGCTACATCGCTACAACCAGGGAATTGCCTGAGCTTAAGCCCGGGGATTGGAACGCCGAGCTGCTGGAGCGGCTGAAGAGCACCAGGTTCCCGAAAGGGCAATCGGTAGATTCTGTCGCCTACGAGAGCCACCAGCCCCCCGCCTTTTACCTGCTGGCCACCCCGGTCTATGACGCCACCGCTCGCTTCCCTCTGGAGGAGCGGGTGAGAGTGCTGAGGCTGCTGTCGGTGGCCCTCTCGGGGATCACCGTCATCTTCGCCTTCCTGTTGGTTCGGTCGATCTTCCCCCAGGAGCTACCCCTGCAGCTGGCTGTGACGGGCTTCATCGCCTTCCTGCCGATGCGCAGCGCCATAGCCGGCAGCATCAGCAACGACGCCCTGACCGAGCTGGTGGCGACCGTGCTGCTGCTGATGATGGTTCGCATCCTCCGCACCGGCCTCGGCAAGGGATCGGCTCTCCTGCTGGGCCTTCTGTTGGGGGTGGCCCTCCTGACCAAGATGACCGTCTACGGCTATGTTCCCCTGGCGCTGGGGGTGGCGTTGGTCGCACCCAGACAGGGGAAGAACGGCGAATCCTCCCGTCTCCGGCTCCCGGGGCTCGCCCTGCTGGTCGCCCTGCTGGTGAGCGGCTGGTGGTTCGTGAGGAACGGGATGCTCTACGGCACCACCGACATCTTCGGCCTGCAGAGGCACGATCAGGTGGTGGTGGGCCAGCCCCGCTTCGAGCATCTGGACGCGGGCACGATCAGCTACTTCACCACCACCCTGTTCCAGAGCTTCTGGGGGCAGTTTGGCTGGATGGGGATCCTGATGGACGGGCAGGTCTACTTCGTTCTGAAGCTGATCACCCTCCTGGCGGCCTTCGGGTTGCTCCTCTTCCTGATCAGGGTCGTTCTGGGGAAAGGGTCCCTCACCCCCCACCAGAAGAGTTCCCTATCCCTGATGGGGCTGGCACTCGCCGTGGTGGTGGCCCAGCTGATCTATTACAACCTTTCCTTCGTCCAGGCCCAGGGGCGGTACCTGTACCCAGCCCTGTTGCCTGTCGCTCTCTTCTTCGTCCTGGGTATCAGGGAATTGATGGCCCCCATCCACGACCGTCTGCTGCTCACGCTCTCGGTAGGATCGCTGGCGCTGCTGGATCTCGTCTGCCTGACCCGCTACGTCATCCCCTACTTCAGGTAGCTATCCACTGATAGCTGTCAGCTTTCAGCCTCCCTTTCCCGATTGGCCGCAGATGTAGTATCGTGGTCTGCGGCACCGGATCGAATTGGACAACGTAGGGCGGGGGTGACATATGGAGATCCTGACTCAACAAGGGTCCGTAACCGAAGTTCAGACCCCCCTCCTGGCCGTGAACCTCTTCGAAGGGGTGACGGCACCGGGCGGGGCCACGGGCGCCATCGACAGGGCGATGGGGGGCTTAATCACCCGGCTGATCGCCGAGGGGGAGATCAAGGGGAAGCAGGACGAGATCACCCTCCTCCACACTCAAGGTAAGATCCCGGCCCAGAGGGTGGCGGTGGTAGGCCTGGGCTCCAGGGAGAAGTTCGACCTGGACGCCATCCGGAGAGCCTCCGGAAGCCTCCTGAAGAGGGCCAGAGACCTCGGGATCACCAGCTACTACACCATCGTCCACGGTGCGGGGGCCGGGGGGTTAGAGACCGGCGATTGCGCCCAGGCCATCGTGGAGGGCGCCGTCCTCGCCTCCTACGGCTACAAGCAGTTCAAGACCACCAAGCAGCCGCCGGCCGTGGACCGCATGACCTTCGTGGAGGCCGACGCCGGCAAGATCGCCCGGATTGAGGAGGGAGCACGCCTGGGCCAGGTCTACGCCCAGGCATCGGTGACGGCCAGGGACTTGGCCGCCACACCGCCGAATCTGATGTACCCACAGCTGCTGGCCGAGCGGGCGCAGCAGATAGCGGCCCAGTACGCCATGTCCTGCGAGGTGCTGGGTTCCGAGGAGATGGAGCGGCTGGGCATGGGGGCGATCCTCGCCGTGGGCCAGGGGAGCGTCCACCCGCCCCGTATGGCCCTCATCAGGTACCAGGGCGACCCGAACAGCCAGAGGCTGCTGGCCATCGTGGGTAAGGGGATCACCTTCGACAGCGGCGGCATCTCCATAAAGCCCTCCGAGAACATGGATAGGATGAGGTACGACAAGTCCGGGGCCGCCGCAGTGCTCGGGACTATGCAGGCCCTGGCCGAACTGAAGGTGAAGGCCAACGTCCTGGGCGTCATCGCTGCGGCGGAGAACCTCCCCGGCGGCCAGTCCTTCCGTCCCGGCGACATCTTGACGGCCCTCAACGGCAAGACCATCGAGGTGATCAGCACCGACGCCGAGGGCCGGCTGGTGCTGGCCGACGCCCTGGCCTACGCCCTCGAACAGGGGGCCGACACCCTGGTGGACATCGCCACGCTGACGGGGGGAGTGGGGGTAGCCCTCGGGACCGGCGGCGCCGGGGTAATGGGCAACGACGATACCCTCATCCAGCAACTTCGTGAAGCGGGGGACCGCACGGGAGAGAGGTTGTGGCAACTGCCCATCTGGGAAGACTACCTCTGGGAGCAGGTGAAGAGCGAGTTCGCCGACATCAAGAACACGGGGGGCCGCCTGGGCTCCTCTCCGGTAGGCGGCCTGTTCCTCGCCCAGTTCGTCGGCAAAGCCCGATGGGCCCACCTGGACATCGCGGCAACCGCGTGGGTCGATAGCGATCACCCCGCCCTGCCCAAGTCCTACATACCCAGGGGCCCCACCGGCTTCGGCGCCCGTCTGCTGCTCGACTTCATCCGAAAGGGAGCGGAGGGGTAAGATCCAGCTCTCCTCTCGACAGACTCTGTTCGCACTGCTGATGGCAGCCAGCGTCCTCCTGGCGGTGCTGGCTGCTGCCGCGTTGCTGCGCTACCGCCCGGGTCGCGAGGGCTCCGCCTTCCAGAAGGTGGCCAAGAACTCCCTCTTCCCCATGACCACCTCCTTCTTAAACAAGTTCCTGGACATGGGCTTCGCCGTCTACATGTTCCGGGTGCTGGGCGCCGAGGGGGTGGGCAGCTATGCTTTCGCCCAGGTGGTGCTGGGCTATCTGGATATCCTGGCCAACTTCGGCCTGGGCACCCTCCTGACCCGAGAGGTGGCCCGAGAGCACGGTAGCGCCAACCGCTATCTGGGAAACACCCTGATCCTACGAGTGGCCCTGTGGACGGGATCACTGCCCCTGGTAGCCCTGTTGCTGGGGCCGGCGGCGGGTCCTATGGGCATTACCCCGGAGGTGGCCCTGGCCATCCTGCTGCTGGTGGCGGGCCTACTCCCCTCCCTGGTGGCCTCCACCCTGACCTCTCTCTTCCAGGCCTACGAACGGTTCGAGTACCCGGCCATGGTCACGGTCCTCACCACCTTACTCAAGATAGGGCTTGGGGTTCTGGCTCTGGCAGCGGGATGGGGCTTCGTGGGGCTGGCCGGGGTCTCGGTGGTGGTGAACCTGGCCACCGTGGCGATGCTGGCAGTCCTTGTGGTATCGGTTCTGGGGGTCACGTCTGGTAGAGACGCGACATGTCGCGTCTCTACAGCCTCTGCCTGGAAGATGCTGAAGCTCTCGTATCCCTTGATGCTGAACAACCTGCTGAACTCCGTCTTCTACCGGGTAGACAGCCTGATGCTGATGCCGATGGCCGGGAGCCTGGCCCTCGGATGGTACAGCACGGCCTACAAGTTCATCGACGGTCTGGGGATCATCTCCTCCAGCTTCACCCTGGCCCTCTTCCCTCTGCTCTCCCAGTACGCCCACTCCTCCAGGGCCTCCCTGGCCCGGGCCTTCAGTCTCGCCCTGAAGCTGCTCTTGATGGTGAGCCTGCCCATCAGCGTCGGCATCACCTTGATCGCACCGGAGATCATCCTGCTGTTCGCCGGCCCCGATTACCTGCCTAACTCGGCCATGGCGCTGCAGGTGCTGATCTGGTTCCTGCCCTTCAGCTTCCTCAACGGTGTCACCCAGTACCTGTTGATCGCCATCAACCAGCAGCGATTCCTCACCTTCAGCTTCCTGGTGGCGACGGCCTTCAACCTGGCGGCCAACCTGCTGCTGATACCGCTCCTGGGCTACCTGGGGGCAGCCCTCACCACCGTTGCCTCCGAGTGGATCCTGATGATACCCTTCTGGTACTGCGTGCGACGCAACCTGCCCCCCATCCCCGTGGTGCATCTGGCCTGGCGACCGGTAGTGGCCTCGGCGATCATGGGACTGGAGGTGTGGGCACTCCGGGACTGGAGCCTCCCCGTGGCGGTCCTCCTGGCCCCCCTCATCTACGCAGCGGCGTTGCTGGCGCTGCGCAGCTTCGACCAGGAGGAACTGGCGCTGCTGGCCGGAGCGCTGCCCTGGCGGCGCAAGGCATAGAGAGAGCGAAGACCAACCATGAGACTGAGCCTCGAGCAACGGCTGCGACAGATCGACCGAAGGGGTTACCCCGCATACAAGGATCTGGCGGGGAGCTACGACTTCCCCGGCTACGCCCTCTACCTGGACCACGTCCAGGGGGACCCCTTCGCCTCCCCCTCTACACTGCGGGTGCGGGTGCCCCAGCAGCAGGCCGGCTTCCCCGCCGAGCTGTTCGCCTCCCCCGTGCGGCGGGTCGCCCTGGAGGACTACGTCACCCGCCAGTTCGCCGCAGCCATCCGCCGCTACGTCAAGGGCAACCGGGGCACCGGCAAGTCGGGAATGGTGGCCGTGGACGTGGGGCGGCAGGAGATCCTGGAGCGGACCTCCTGCGTGGTGAACGACCAGTTCGTCGAGGTGCGCTTCTCCGCGGGGCTCCCCGCTGCCGGCCGGACGGTGCTGGGACAGGAGGCCTACGCCATGTTCTACCAGGAGATCCCCCAGTTGGTGAAGGCGGCCCTCTACTACGCCTCCCTGGATAGGGACGCCGTCCGCCGCCACGTGGAGGTTGCGGAGGACGCCCAGGCGTTGCGGGATCAACTGGAGGGTCGCGGCCTGGTGGCCTTCGTCGCCGAGGGGGCCATCCTCCCTCGAGAGAGCGGGATCAGTCCCCGACCGATGCGGGCGGATAGGGTGGTCAAGTTCGTCTCGCCCCCTGAGCTGCGGGTGGAGCTAACCGCTCCCAACCGGGGCATGGTCGCCGGCATGGGGGTCCCCAACGGGGTCACCCTGATCGTGGGAGGAGGCTACCACGGCAAGTCCACCCTCCTGTCGGCCCTGGAGATGGGGGTGTACGACCACATCCCCGGGGACGGTCGGGAGTAAGTCGTGAGCCGGGCCGATGCCGTGAAGATCCGGGCCGAGGACGGCCGCCGGGTGGAGAAGGTGGACATCACCTCCTTCATCTCCAACCTCCCCTTCCAGAAGGACACCTCCGCCTTCTCCACCGACAACGCCAGCGGCAGCACCTCCCAGGCGGCCAACATCCTGGAGGCGCTGGAGGTGGGGAGCCGCCTCTTGATGATGGACGAGGACAGCTGCGCAACCAACTTCATGATCCGGGACGAGCGGATGCAGAAGCTGGTGCCCAAGGAGAAGGAGCCGATCACCCCCTTCATCGACCAGGTGCGGAACCTCCACCGAGAGCACGGCGTCTCCACGATCCTGGTGATCGGCGGCTCCGGGGACTACTTCGACGTGGCCGACACGGTGATCTTCATGGAGGACTACCTGCCCCACGTGGTCACCGATCGGGCCAGGACGATCGCCCAGGCCGATCCCAGCCCCCGCACCCCGGAGGCCACCGGTGGTTTCGGCGGGCTGGTGGCGAGGATCCCCCTGGCGGAGAGCTTCAACCCCTACAGGGGGGAGCGAGTGAAGGTGCGGGCACGGGGGATGGAGAACATCCAGTTCGGCCAGGAGAACATCGACCTGGATGACGTGGAGCAGCTGGTGGATCCCTCCCAGAGCGTGGCCATCGCCAACCTGCTGCTGCACGCCGTGAACCGGGGCTACGTGGACAACCGCTCCACCCTGCGCCAACTGCTGGAGCGGATCTACGGCGAGATCTCCGCCGGCGGACTGGAGGTGATCTCCCCCTTTCGGGGCGAGCGCCACCCCGGCGACTACGCCATGCCCCGGCTGCAGGAGGTAGCCGCAGCCATCAACCGCCTGAGGACGCTGACGGTGAAGCAGGCGAGGTGAACCAACCTAACCCCCTTCCCCTTCCCTACAAGGGAAGGGGAGAAGGTAGAAACCCCCTTCCCCTGTGGGGAAGGGGGTTGGGGGGTTAGGTCCGTATTCACTACTGGCCGAAGGCGAACGGGTTCATCCGCGTGCCCCGGTCGAAGCTGTCCAACCCCTCCACCCGCTTCAGCCAGTTCACGATCAGGTAGGTGACCGGCGTCGCCGCCACCTCGTAGGCCACCTTGAACAGCCACTGGGTCACGACGGTCAGCGGCAGTACCTCCGGCGGCAGCACCCCCATGAAGGCCACGGTGATGAACACCGTCGAGTCCAGCCCCTCCCCCACCAGAGTGGAGCCGATGGTGCGGGTCCAGAGGAAGCGCCCCCTGGTCAACAGCTTCATCCGAGACAGAACGGCGGAGTTGGCGAACTCCCCCACCAGGTAGGCCAGGAAGCTGGCAAGGAGCAGCCTCGGGGTGAAGCCGAGGATGGCGTCGAAGGCCGGCTGATTGGAGGCCCAGAAGACGGCCGGCGGCAGGGCCCCGGAGACCCAGATGGCCGCGACGGCCAGCAGGTTGCAGGCGAATCCCAGCCAGATGACCCGGCGCGCCTGAGCATATCCGTACACCTCGGTCAGGACGTCGCCGAAGATGTAGCTGATGGGGAAGATCACCACCGCCGCGGGCAACACCAGGCCACCGAAATCTACCAGCTTCACGGCGACGATGTTGCTCACGATCAGGGTGGTGACGAAGACGGCCACGATCCCGGTGAACCAGGGACTAGATCGCACTGAGGGCTTCCTCCTATTCGTTGGCTCTCGCCCGCTCGCCGTTCACGGTGAGCGGGTAGCCGGCCTTCACTACCGTGCCGATGCCGCCGCGGATGTTGAACTCCCCCACCACCGTCATGCGGCGGGGCTTCAGGACGGCGACCAGGTCGTTCAGGATGATGTTGGTGACGTCCTCGTGAAAATGCCCCTCCTGCCGGAAGGACCAGAGATACAGCTTCAGGCTCTTCAGTTCCACCAGATGCTGGCCGGGAACGAAGGTGATCCTGATGGTGGCGAAGTCGGGCTGCCCCGTCATCGGGCAGACGCAGGTGAACTCGTCGGTGGAGAACTCCACCTCGTAGTCCCGATCCGGGTGCGGGTTGGGCAGAGCGATCAGCTCTTTAGATGGCTTGGTTGGCATGACTCCCCCTAAGATGACATCACCGGGAATTATGCCATCCACGGCCTCTTTTGTGCTATACTTGAGTAAGTAATTTCGCTTCCTCCCTGGCTGTTCCGTCGGCAGCCTTCCCCACCGGGCCGTATCGCGGACCGAACCGTGGGCACGATGAGGAAGGAGCCTCGTGAACCAGCAGGGAACGCGCGGGCACTCTCGACAGTCCGCGCCGATCAGCGGGTGAAACGCGGTCGCCTGGCGGCGAACCGGCGGGCCGGATCTTTCTGATCCGACCCCTTTTTGTTGTCTGGCGGTCGGGTCCGCAACCGACACGGAAAGAGAAAGTGGAGAGCCCCATTGACATTGACTGACAAGATGGAACTGAAGAACACACGAAACATCGGAATCATCGCGCATATCGACGCGGGGAAGACCACCACCACGGAGCGGATCCTCTACTACACCGGCCGCATCTACAAGATCGGCGAGGTCCACGATGGCACCGCGGTGATGGATTGGATGGAGCAGGAGCGGGAGCGAGGGATCACCATCACCTCCGCCGCCACCACGGCCTCCTGGAAGGATCACCGCATCAACATCATCGACACTCCTGGCCACGTGGACTTCACCGTCGAGGTGGAGCGCTCCCTGAGGGTGCTGGACGGCGGCGTCGTGGTCTTCGACGCCGTGGCCGGTGTGGAACCCCAGTCTGAGACGGTCTGGCGGCAGGCCGATCGCTACGACGTGCCCAGGATCTGCTTCGTCAACAAGATGGACCGCCGAGGAGCGGACCTGGATCGCACCATCAGCATGATCGAGAGCCGGTTGAGCGCGCGCCCGGCGCTGCTCCAGCTTCCCATTGGACGGGAGGATGGCTTCCGGGGCGTCGTCGACCTGCTGGAGATGGAGGAGATCATCTTCACCGACGATCCCGCCGAGCCCTTCCTCAAGGAGCCCATCTCGGCCGAGATGCTGGAGGAGGCCAGGGCCCGACGGGAGCAGCTGGTGGAGCGGATCGCCGAGACCTCCGACGAGCTGATAATGCTCTACCTGGAGGGCGAGGAGATCAGCGTCGAGCAGTTGAGGGAGGCGCTGCGAGCGGCCACCATCGACGGCAAGCTGGTCCCGGTGCTGTGCGGCAGCGCCCTGAAGAACAAGGGGGTCCACCAGGTGCTGGACGCCGTGGTGGATTACCTGCCCTCGCCCCTGGACGTGCCTCCGGTAGCGGGGACCAACCCGAGCAGCGAGGAGATCGAGGCGAGGCGCGCCGACGAGAACGAGCCCTTCTCGGCCCTGGTCTTCAAGATCGTGGCCGACCCCTTCGTGGGACGTCTGGCCTACTTCCGGGTCTACTCGGGCAAGCTGACCGCCGGCTCCTACACCTACAACACTACCAAGGGCCAGCGGGAGCGGATCGGCCGCCTGCTGAAGATGCACGCCAACCATCGGGAGGACGTCTCCGAGGTTTCCGCGGGAGACATCGCCGCGGTGGTGGGTTTGAAATACAGCATCACCGGCCACACCCTGTGCGATGAGGCCCATCCGATCCTGCTGGAATCGATCAGCTTCCCGGAGCCGGTGATCTCCGTGGCCATCGAGCCGGCCACGAAGGCGGACATGGACAAGATGGCCACGGCTCTGGGTCGGCTGGCCGAGGAGGACCCCACCTTTCGGGTGCGCACCGACCCCGAGACGGGTCAAACCCTGATCTGGGGTATGGGCGAGCTGCACCTGGAGGTGATCGTCGACCGAATGATGCGGGAGTTCAAGGTGAACGCCCGTGTCGGCACGCCAGAGGTGGCCTACCGCGAGACCATCACCCGACCGGCCAAGGCCGAGGGCCGCTTCGTCCGGCAGACGGGTGGCCATGGCCAGTTCGGCGACGTGTGGATCGAGGTGGAGCCGCTGCCGGCAGGATCGGGCTTCGAGTTCGTCAACAAGATCGTGGGCGGGGCCATCCCCAAGGAATACATCCCGGCGGTAGGGGCGGGCGCCAGGGAGGCCATGGAGACGGGCGTCCTGGCGGGCTACCCCATGGTGGACGTCCGGGCCACCCTGGTGGACGGCGACTACCACGAGGTCGACTCCTCGGAGATGGCCTTCAAGATCGCCGGCTCCATGGGTTTCAAGAACGCAGTCAACAAGGCGGGACCGCAGCTCCTCGAGCCGATGATGAAGGTCGAGGTGGTCATATCCGAGGAGCACCTCGGCGACGTCATGGGCGACATCAGCTCCCGGAGAGCCCAGATCCTGGGGATCGAAGTCCGAGGGGAGATGCAGGCGGTGAAGGCTCTGGTGCCTTTGGCCGAGATGTTCGGCTACGCCACTGAGCTGCGCTCCATGACCAGCGGTCGCGGGACCTACACCATGGAGTTCGGCCACTACGATCCTGTGCCGGCCTCGGTCAGCAAGGAGATCATGGAGAAGGCTCGCAAGTAGCGGAGCCCTTCTCGAAGGAAGCCCCCGGTGTCAATCCACCGGGGGCTTCTCGATTCGAGGGGTGAGAGATTCTTCCACGAAGCAGTAGAATGTAGATAGGCAACGCTGTTCCGGGGAGGAAGAAAGAGATCGATGGCCAAGGAGAAGACCAGCTACCGTCGAAAGCTATCGTCGGAAGAGGCCAGGGAGCGATACATCTTCGTGACCAAGGATGCCTTGAGCTTCTTCCCGCCCGTGGGCCGGCCCTTCCAGCTGTCCCTGAGAGACACCTCCGTCCAGGTAGCGGTCTCGGCCGTCGACTGCAGCTGCGTCGGTGAGCCCCACCAGCACTACCGCATCGAGGCCGATGAGCTGGCAGGCTTGGTGGAGCTATCCCGGGGCTCCGTGGTC
>JAJZQR010000360.1 GCA_021806765.1 Chloroflexota bacterium
GGGTACGGGATGAGTGTGGAGGCTTTGCTGCCGAGATCCAGGGAAGGGCTGCTGGCGACCATAAACCGTTTCCTGGCATCGCTGCTGGAGAACGGCGTGGTGGACGCCCTGCTGGTGCCCGTCGAACTGCCCTCAGGGCGGAACGTCGCCCAGTCCCTGGTGAGGGCCCCGGACAGGCTCGAGAGAGCCGTGCCCGTTTCCCCAGTAATGCCCGTCAACTCCGCCACGGTGGTGTCCAACCTCACTATCGATCAGGGGACGGGCCGTCTGGGGGTGGTGCTCCGCTCCTGCGAGATTCGGGCCCTGGTGGAACTGGCGAAGCTGAAGCAGGCGTCCCTGGAGAAGGTGCGGATCATAGGGGTAGATTGTCCCGGCAGCTACACGGTGGCCGACTACTCGACCATGATCGAGGACATCCCCGGGGACCGAAAGGCGCCGGAGTTCGTGGCGCGGGGACTGACGGGAGAGTCCTTCCACCGGGAGGGGTACGACATGCGGAGCGCCTGCCGCATCTGCGAGCGCCCGACCCCGGAGTGCGGCGACGTGCTGATCGGCTTCCTGGGGGTTTCCCCAGACGCTCCGCTGGCGGTGCAGTTGAGCGATACGGTGGCGGGAGCCGGCCTGGAGCGGCTGGGGCTGGAGCCTGGGGGTGCCCCAGACCGTCAAGCGGCCCTGGATCGCATGGTTCGGCAGCGGACGGAAGATCGGGACGCTGCCTTCGCCGAGGTGAGGAGGACGACCTCCACGCCCGACGGGTTGCTGGATTACTTCGCGGCCTGCCTGACCTGCCACAACTGCTCGGTTACCTGCCCCATCTGCTATTGCAAACAGTGCGTTTTCACCACCCCGACCTTCGAGCATTCCTCCAGCCAGTACATGAGGCGCGCCGCTCGGAAAGGTGCCCTCAGGATGCCCGCCGACACCCTGCTGTACCAGCTGACGCGCATGAACCACATGGCGACTTCGTGCGTCGGGTGCGGGCAGTGCGAGAGCGGGTGTCCCAGCCGGATCCCCCTGACCGCGATCTTTCGCAGCACCGGACAGAAGGTCCAGGCATTGTACGACTACGTCCCCGGGCGAAGCCTCACGGAGGAGCCCCCGGTGGCGACCTTCCGGGAAGACGAACTGGGGTCGGTAGCACGATAGCTATCAGCTGTCGGCCCCCTGGCCCGGACCATTCATGGCAGCCGATGAATAATCCGGGGTAGGTGATGGCTGACAGCTCACGGAGGTGAAAAGTGCCCCACATCGAGGTAGGAAGCGACTTCTACCAGGTGGTCGAGGAGACGGCCAGGGATCTGTACATCAAGGCCCAGAAGGACATCCCGCCGGACGTCAGGGAGGCGTTGAGCAGGGCCGCCCAGCGGGAGACCAACCCCACGGCGAAGCAGATGCTGGAAACCATGCTGCGGGCCGTGGCGCTGGCCGACGAGAGAGACATGCTGGTGTGCCAGGACACCGGGATCCCCATCTACTACGCGACTCTGGGAACGGCGCTGAACCTGGACGGCGCCAGGATCAGGAATGCCATCACCGCCGGCGTCGAGCGGGCCACCAGGGAGCATCCGCTGCGCTCCAGTGTGGTGTCGCCCATCAAGCGGGAGAACCGCCAGACCAGCACCGGGTATCGGATCCCCGTCATCCACTGGGACTTCGAGGCAGAAGCCAACTACCTGAACCTGCTGATGATCCCCAAGGGGTCGGGATCGGAGCAGATGACCTTCCTCAAGATGCTGACCCCCGCCGACGGGGTGCAGGGGATCAAGAGGTTCGTGCTGGACTGTGCGATGCAGGCCGGGGCGAACCCCTGCCCTCCGACGATCGTTGGGGTGGGGATTGGGGGCAACGCCGAACTGTGCGTCGGTCTGGCCAAGAAGGCTGCCTACCGGCCGGTCGGTTCCCGCAATGCCGATCCGGAGATGGCGGCGCTGGAAGAGGGGTTGTTGGGGGCCATCAACCGGTTGGGTCTCGGACCCCAGGGGTTGGGCGGCGACAGCTACGCTCTGGACGTGCACGTGGAGGACGCCTGGACCCACATAACCCAGAATCCGGTATCGGTGACCTTCCAGTGCTGGCGCGGCGAGCGGCGGCGGGCCAAGATCTACGCCGACGGCCTCGTCGAAGTCGGGTACTGAGGGGAGGATTTGGAAGATGGCACTCTATCGGTTGAAGACGCCCCTGAGCGAATCCGACGTCAGGCAGTTGAGGGCGGGGGACACGGTTCTGCTGGATGGGATCATCTTCGGGATAAGGGACGCGACCCTCATCCACATCTTCGACTACCACGAGAGGCCGCCGGTGGATCTGGCCGGTGGCGTCCTGCTGCACACGGCGCCCAACGTCAAGAAGGTGGGGGAGCACCGCTACGAGTCGGTGTGCGTGGGCACGACCACGAGCACTCGGATGGACCGCTTCACGGGTGGCCTGCTCGGAGAGTACGGGGTGAGGGCGATTATCGGGAAGGGCGGGCTGTACGAGGAGAGCACCCGACTGCTACAGGAGCATGGAGGGGTGTACCTGGCCATCGTGGGCGGGGCTGCCTCGGTGGAGACGGTGCAGATCGAGGAGATCGAGGCGGTCTACTACGAGGAGTTGATGCCGGAGTGCCTGTGGCAATTCCGGGTGAAGGAGTTCGGCCCCCTGACGGTGGCCATCGACTCCCACGGCCGTAACCTCTACTTCGACGTGAAGGCCCGGGCCCGAGAGCGGCTGCCGGAGGTTCAGAGTCTGCTGGGGATCTAGGGGGCGCAAAGCGCCATGCGGTCCAGGTGCTGGTACATCGCCATACAGTTCCAGACAGCGAGGAATCGAGGCTTCAGCCGGACGTAGCTCTCGGCACCGGCTAAAGCCTCGACTCCACGATCAGCATGATTACTGCGGCGAAGCGCTACGTGGCCAGCAAGAGGAGCCCGCTGATGCCCACCAACACAGTCAGCGCCGCCGTGAACTGGCGTACGGAAAGGCGGCGGCTCACCACGATCCCCATGCGACCCCCCAGCATCATTACTGGGGTCAGCGCCATTCCTGCGAGCAGGATGGGTAGGGTGAGGACACCGACCTGCCAGTAGAGGGACAGCTTGAGCAGGTCTGTGATGGTGAAGCTACCGACAACGGAGGCGACGAAGACCTCCTTGGTGAGGCCAACGCTCAGCAGGTAGATCGACATAACGACGCCGCCGGAATGGGCGATCGAACTGGCGATGCCGGCGACCAGACCGATGATCCAGCCGGCCCAGGGCGGCAGGTGAGTCGATGCTCCAGCATCTGGTGCCCGCCAGCGGAGGATCTGAAGGGTCACGAAGAGCACGGCCATCAGGCCGATAGCCTTGCGCACGAGGGGAGCGGGGGCCCACGCCAGGAAGAGGGTGCCCAGCACGATCCCGACGAGGGCGGTGGGCAGAAGCACCAGGACGTGGTGCCTGCTCCACTTGCCCCAGTGATGGCGAAGGGCAACGAAGTCAGTGATCACCATCATGGGTGCCATCAGGGCCACCGCCACCTTGGAGGGGAGGACGAGAGCGAGGATGGGGGTGAGGAAGACGCCCGCCCCGATGCCAAAGGCAACCTTGGCCATGCCGGCAAGCCAAGAGACAACCAGGATAATAATGGCCGAGGTTGCACTTAGATCAGGCATCTAGCTATACTCCAGGCCGGCGATGAATATGAATAAGGATGGGAGGGATTATAGGCTAGCCTGAGGTCGGCAGCAATGCGATGAAGCAACGGGTCATGACCGGCTCGTGGCGCGACGGGCGAACCAAGAATCAGACTAGAGAGGCGGAAGGTGCATCAGATGTCGCAGTATATGTCCCTGGTCCCCGGTTTGGGGTTGGTGCTGGCCATCGCTATCGTAGCCAACCTTTCGGCGGGCTTTCTACCCCCTGCGATCAACGGCGTCATCGTGGCCATACTGCTGGGCCTCCTCATCAAGAACACCGTGAACGTGCCTTCCCAATTCCAACCCGGGATCAAGTTCTCCCTCCAGAAGCTGCTGAGATTGGCCATCATCCTGCTGGGTATCCGGCTCAGCTTCTTCGACGTCATTCGCATCGGGGCCCAGTCGCTGGCCATCATCGTCGCCTGCATGGCGGCGGCGCTCCTGCTGGCCTATCTGGGCGGGCGGCTGTTCAAGCTGCCGAACCGGCTGGCCCTCCTGATCGGGGTCGGAACCGCCATCTGCGGGAACTCCGCGATCGTTGCCACCGCTCCAGTAGTCGACGCCAAGGACGAGGAGGTCAGCTTCGCCGTCGCCACCATCACCCTCTTCGGTACCCTGGCGGTGTTCCTTTATCCCGCTATCGGTCTGGCAACCCACATGAGCGACACCTTCTTCGGTACCTGGGCCGGAACGGCCGTGAACGACACTTCCCAGGTGGTAGCCACCGGCTTTGCCTTCAGCAGTGCTGCCGGACAGGTGGCCACAGTGGTGAAGCTCACTCGCAATGCCCTGATGGCCCCGGTGATAGTGCTGATCGGCATCCTGTGGGCCCGTGCCTCTGCCCGGTCGGTATCTACCTCGGGCCTGGCCGCCAAAGAGCTGAAGCTGACCAAGATCTTCCCCTACTTCGTCCTGGGCTTCGTGGGGATGGCTGTCCTGAACACCCTGGGCGTCTTCCCGAAGGAAGTGGTGGCTCAGGTGAACAACCTGTCTAGCTTCCTGATCCTGATGGCGCTGTCGGGTGTGGGGCTGGGCACCAACCTGAGCCAGATGCGGAAGACCGGCCTGCGCCCCTTCTACCTGGGGCTCTTCACCGCTGCCGTGGTGGCCTCCCTGAGCGTGGTGCTGATCACCCTCCTGGGGATTCGGTAGCGGCACACTCCAAGTCCCTTCACCCGAAGGAGCGGGCTGGATGGGGGCCAGAGTTCTGGGTTGGCACGATGAGTCTTGGGACTGGGACCCACGAGTTGCAGGGGCGAAGCACCGCCTGTGACCGGCTCGAGGGCGAAGCATCGCCTGC
>JAJZQR010000361.1 GCA_021806765.1 Chloroflexota bacterium
ATGGTCAGCCCTGCCGGATCGTCAGACGAATGGTTGATCCGCTTGCCGGTGGCCAGCCGCAGCTGGGACATTCCCAGCTTCGACTGCACGCTCTTCAGGGCGTTCAGGGCGTTCAGGGCACCGATGTTCGTGTTGATCCTGGTGAAATCGCCTTGTGCCATGGTGCTCTCTCCTTGTTGTCGCGCCTGGCGGCGCTGCTATTCCCCGCGCATCCTTTCGCGGGTCGCTTTGGATCCGCAACCGCCTCGCCCCTCGGCCGCCTCGCCGTGGTCGCCGGTTGCTCTGCTTACACACTTAGATCGGCATTTCTGGAAGGAACTTTAGGGGCAACACCCGGACTTCTTGAAAGGAATCCCTTCAGTGCAGACGCCCGCCATCCCAGGTCAGCGATGTCGATGAAGCCTTACCTCGGAATTAGGGGTGGGCGAGAGGAGAACTAAGGGATTTCCCGATGTTGCCCCTTCCCGGTTGACCGTAGCATCGCGCAAGTCAAGCCCGATTCTATCGTCGGATGGAGGCCTCCACATATGTTTCGAGTGCTCGTAACCGGCGGGGCCGGCTACATCGGGTCTACTCTGGTTCCCGCTCTATTGGCGGAAGGCCACAAAGTCACGGTCCTGGACAACTTCATGTATCAGCAGAACAGCCTGCTGGACTGCTGCTCCTATGAGGGCCTCTCGGTCATCCGAGGTGACTGTCGGGATGAGAAGATCCTGCGCTCCGCTATGCGGGATCAGGACGTCATCATTCCCCTCGCCGCCGTGGTGGGAGCCCCTCTGTGCAAGGAGGACCAGACGGCCGCGCGATCCACCAACCTCGACGCGATCAAGCTGCTGCTCTCCCTCCGATCCCGGGAGCAGCGCATCCTCTTTCCGAACACGAACAGTGGCTACGGGGTCGGAGAGAACGGCAAGCAGTGCACCGAGGAGAGCCCACTGCGGCCCCTGACCCTGTACGGGCAGACCAAGGTGGAGGCCGAGAAGGCGATCCTGGATGCCGGCAACGCCATCGCCTTTCGGCTGGCCACCGTTTTCGGCCTGTCTCCAAGGATGCGGATAGACCTGTTGGTCAACGAGTTCGTCTACCGGGCGGTCACGGATAAGGCCATTGTCGTCTTTGAGGGGCACTTCAAACGCAACTACGTCCACGTCCGCGACGTTGCCGCGGCGTTCATGCACGGGATCGCCCGCTTCGAAACCATGAAGGACCAGCCCTACAACCTGGGGCTCGACGATGCGAACCTCTCCAAGCTGGAGTTGTGCGCCAAGATCAAGGAATACGTACCCGGTTTCGTGTACCTGGAAGCTCCCATCGGTGAGGATCCCGACAAGCGGGACTACATCGTCTCCAATCAGAAACTGCTGAAGACCGGTTTTCAGCCCCGGCACTCCCTGGACATGGGGATCCGCGAGCTGATCAAGGGATACACCATCCTGCGCAACTCCCGGTATTCGAATGTCTGATCCGATAGCGCCGGACGCGATCATCCTGGTCGGTGGAAAGGGCACTCGCCTGCAACCGGTGGTGAAGGACCGGCCCAAGCCGATGGCCGAAGTGCTCGGCCGTCCCTTCCTGGAATGGCTCCTCATGGGTCTCCGGTCCCAGGGCATCAGGAGAGTCGTCCTCGCCACGGGCTACAGGGCGGAAGTGATACAGCACCACTTCACGGGTCCTTTGCCCCTGGGGCTCGAACTGGTTTTCTCTCAGGAGTTGGTGCCCCTGGGCACCGGCGGGGCCCTTCGCAACACCCTGGGCCAGCTGTCCACAGATCGCGTCCTGGTGCTGAACGGTGACTCCACCTGCTCTTTCGATCTCCCGACGATGATGGAGGCCCACCTCAGGGCAGGAGCCCTGGCAACCCTGTGGCTGGTCCCCATGGAGGACTGCAGTAGATACGGCTCGGTGGAGCTCGATGGTGAGGGCCGCGTGAGCGGATTCCGCGAGAAATCCTCCCTACCGAGCTCGGGGCTGATCAACGCGGGGATCTACCTGCTGGAGGAGCGCCTTCTCCAGATGATCCCCCCCGGGCAGGCGACCTCCCTGGAAAGAGATGTCTTCCCTTCCTTGATCGGTCGAGGGATGTCCGCCGTCGTGGGCCAGGGGCCGTTCCTGGACATCGGCACGCCCGAGACATACGCGATGGCCGATCGGTTCCTAGCGGAGAACAGACTGGAGATGGCCCCTTCAGGCCCGGAAGGCAAGAACAAGCCCGCGGAGAGCCAGGCGGAAAGGAAGGTGGCCTGTGGCGTTGTCAGCCGTTGACTTGCGAGTCGAAAGGGTGCACGCCCACCTGCTGGAAAGCGCCGAGGTCAAACGGCAGGTTGCCCGGGAGTGTGAGGACTCCATCGTCGCCGCAGCGTGCCTCATCGCCGATGCCCTGCGGTCCGGGGGGAAGGTGTTGCTGTGCGGAAACGGCGGCAGTGCTGCCGACTGCCAGCATATGGCGGCTGAGCTGATGAGCCGGCTTACGATCGACTTCGACCGCCCCGGCCTGCCCGCCGTTGCGCTGACTACCGACAGCTCGTTCCTCACCGCCTTCGCCAACGATTGCGGCTTCGACGGCCTGTTCGAGAGGCAGGTGCAGGCCCTGGGGAAGCCGGGCGACGTCTTGATCGCCATCAGCACCAGCGGCAACTCCGCCAACGTCCTGCGGGCCATGGAGGCCGCAGGGTCCCTCGGGATGGGCAGCGTCGCCCTCACCGGCGGCGGGGGCCATCGGCTCGCTGGAACAGCCACCGTGGCCATTCGAGTTCCCAGCCAGAACACGCAGTACGTTCAAGAGAGCCATCTGGCCATCGAACACATAGTCTGCGACCTGGTCGAGCGGTACCTGTTCGGCCAGCCGTCTCCGTCGGGAGGTGACAGCCTGTGATCATCAGTAGGACCCCCTTTAGGATCTCCTTCTTCGGTGGCGGAACCGACTATCCCGCCTGGTATCGCAGGCATGGCGGAGCAGTGCTGGCAACCTCCATCGACAAGTACTGCTACATCACCTGTCGCTACCTGCCTCCCTTCTTCGAGCACAAGATCCGCATCGTGTACTCGAGGATCGAGAACTGCCACTCGCTGGAGGAGGTGGCCCATCCGTCCGTTCGCGAGGTGCTCCGGTTCCTGAGCATCGATCGCGGGGTCGAGATCCACCACGACGGCGACCTGCCGGCCCGCAGCGGCATGGGCACCAGCTCCTCCTTCACGGTGGGGCTACTGCACGCCCTGCACGCCCTTGAAGGGCGAATGCCGGGCAAGAAGCAGCTGGCCACAGAGGCGATCCAGGTCGAGCAAGAGGGCATCGGCGAGACAGTGGGCTCCCAGGACCAGGTATCGGCCGCCTACGGGGGGCTGAATCACATCGTCTTCCATCCCAACGGGGATATCTCGGTGCAGCCCATTACCATCAGCAAGGATAGGCTCGAGGAGCTGAACTCTCACCTGATGCTGTTCTACACCGGCCTCAAGCGCACGGCCTCGGAGATCGCCGACAGCTATGTGGGGAACGTGGACGAGAAGAAGAGAGAGCTCCGGGTCATGAAGGACCTCGTCGACGAGAGCATCTCTATCCTGGTCGGTGGTCAGGAGATCACCGACTTCGGTGAGCTGCTCCACGAGTCCTGGCAGGCGAAGCGGAGCCTAAGCTCGCAGGTCTCGAACGCCGACGTGGATCAGATCTACGAGGAGGCAACGTCGGCCGGTGCCGTCGGAGGGAAACTGATCGGCGCGGGCGGCGGTGGGTTCATGCTGTTGTTCGTTCCGCCCTCTCACCAGACCAGGGTGAGGGAGAGGCTGAACGGCCTCCTCCACGTTCCCTTCCGGTTCGAGCACTCCGGCAGCCAGATCATCTTCTTCGACCTGGAGCAGGATTATGCCGACCAGGAGACGGACCGCGCCAACCAGCCAATTCGCAAGTTCCGAGAGCTGGTCCTGAATCGAAAGAAGGAGGCGGTGAACTCGTGAGCCGGACTCCAGAAACCCTGCTCTCCCTCTACTACAGCATGCTCCGCATCCGCAAGGTCCAACTGCGGATCGAGTCGCTATACCACCTGGACGAGATGAAGACCCCGGTCCACCTGTGCATCGGCCAGGAGGCGATCCCGGTGGGCGTGTCGGCCCACCTGACCCGAGATGACTACATCTCCAGCAACCATCGGGGCCACGGGCACTACCTGGCCAAGGGCGGTGACCTCAGCGCCCTGATCGCCGAGCTGTACTGCAAGAAGACCGGATGCTCGAAGGGCTTCGGCGGGTCCATGCACCTCGTGGACAGCTCGGTGGGCCACCTGGGTAGCTCCTCCATCGTCGGCGGCGGCATCCCCATCGGCACCGGCCTCGCCCTGGCCATCCAGATGCAGAAGCAGCCGCGGGTCAGCGTCGTCTTCTTCGGCGACGGCGCGGCCGACGAGGGGGTCCTGTACGAGAGCATCAACTTCGCCATGCTCAGGCAGCTGCCCGTGGTCTTCGTCTTCGAGGACAACGGCTTCGCCGTCTGCTCCCGCACCGACGTCCGGCAGCGATGGCCGCTCCTGTTCCACTCCGCGCCCTCCGAGCTGCTGCACACCACCACCGTGGACGGCAACTCCGTCCTGGAGGTGTACGAGGCCGCCCAAGTAGCGGTGGAAAGGGCCCGCAGCGGCCTGGGCCCCTCACTGATCGAGTGCAGGACCTACCGGATGCGAGGCCACTCGGGGGCAGGCTCCGACGCCAAGCTGGGCTATCGCACCGAGGAAGAGATCGGCGATTGGGAGCGGAAGGACCCGGTAGGCGCTTTCAGAGACAGGCTCTTGGCAGAGGGCGTCTCCACCCACCGCCAGTTGGAAGAGTTCGAGCTGGCCATCGACGCCGAGATCGACCAGGCCTTCCAGCTCGCCCAGGAGAGTCCCCTCCCCACGAGGGAGGATCTCCTCACCCATCTGTAT
>JAJZQR010000362.1 GCA_021806765.1 Chloroflexota bacterium
TGCTGAAGGGACCCTTCACCGTGGTGGCTGATCAGGGCGGTGACACCTGGGTAAGCCCCTTCGCCAATGCTGCCCTGGCCAGCGCTGGGACCGGGGACGTGCTGACCGGTCTGATAGCCGGGCTGATGGCTCAGGGGGCAGCCCCAGCGGAGGCGGCACGGGCGGGGGTCTTCATCCACGGGGCAGCAGCGGAAAAGGTGCTCGCCAGCAGCGGGACGGATCGACTGCTGGCGAGCGATCTGATAGCTGTCATTCCAAAAGTCATCCGGGACCTGCAGTGACGCAGGGGGGTCGATGCGGGCCGCAAGGGGTGCGGCTCGGCATCTGGCCTGAGATTGGGTGCACAACCAGATCGTCATGCCCGCGAAGGCGGGCATCCAGGGCACTCTCCGCGTAGTGGTGGTGTGGACCCCCGCTTTCGCGGGGGTGACGGTAGGTCACCGGTGAGGTCCAGCGCAGACAGTCTGGACCCCCGCTTTCGCGGCGGTGACGAAGGACAGACTGTCTGGGGCCAAGTGATCAGATCCTGCGCATCCTGTTTGTCCGGGCGGCAGGGAAGAGGTCCATGCCCCGCTTCAGGGACGGCCCAGGACTACGAGGCTTCGGAGCCGGGCTCCTCTTCCGCGAGAGGGGGCTCTGGCGCGAGGGCTTCGATCAGGGGCGGTTCGGTCTCGGGATTCTCTCCCGTGGCCTTGGCGACGCGGTACTTGGCCAGCAACTCGGCCTTCCTCTCGGCAGCCGCCCCTTTGCCCTCTTCAACGGCGTCCCGAATGCGGGCTCGCTGGTCCTCCAGAACGACCTTTCCGCGAGTCAGCAGTTCGTCCGCTTCCTCTCGGGCCTTGGCTGCTACCTCTTCCGCCTTGCCTCTCAGCACGATCCCTCTATCCATCAGGGTATCCCTGGTCTCCTCACCGCTGCGTGGGGTCAGCAGCAATGCCGCTGCAGCACCGAACAGACCACCGAGCAGGAAACCGGAGACGAACCCGGATCCACTCTCTTGTGATTTCATCTGTGACCTCCGTCTCTGGACGAACTGTACGATCGAAAGAGCGCGCCGACGAATCCGCGGGCGCCAGCGACTGCGCTCACCACATCGACCACGGGGGTAACCACAGTGTCGCTAATGAAGTCAGCGGAGCCCTTCACGGTAGTTGCTGCATCGCCGGCCGTGGAGGCCGTTTGCTGAGCGCGCTCCAGGAGAACCCTACCCAGAACACTGTACTCTTCAGCCTTGGCTTTCAAGAGGTTCACCAACTGGTAAACCTTCCAGCCAATGAGGATTACGACTAAGAGGGCAATTATCCCCGCGAAACACATCAATATGATCGAAATGTCGCGCGCTATGGATATCGGCTCTGGGCTCATGATCGCTTACCCTCCTGTTGGCCCATGCTATCACAGTCGCAATGACCGTGCAATGAAGAGGAAAGCCCAGGTGGCGAAGGTGGTGGCGACTATACTCACCTCCCCCAGCATCGGCCCCGAGTTGGGCAGTTGCTTGCCCACCGTGAGGCCGACCAGGGCGGCCCCGGCCCCCAAGACGAGGTAAGGGAGGAACAGCTTCAGCCCACGACCGAAGCGCAGGTAGAACAGGCAGGTGTTGATTATCCCCACAAGGGTTCCCACGTAGTAGGGCGGAGGAACCCTGGAGAGGACGGGCGTCAGGGAGTTCAACAGCCGCAGGGTGTACTCTTCAACCATCTCCATGCAGAGCCGAAAGAAAGGCGCCAGACAATCGCGGCGCCCAGACGCGAAGGATCACCCCAAGGAAGCTCGATAGGAATGTAGCATAGGGCGAAAAGGGCCGTCAATCCCGGGTTATGCGTTTGCACGGCTTTTCAACGTCGAGGAGTAGAGGTGTACCCATAATGGCTCCACTTGCGCCAAGCAGGCGGAGTTGTCTCAACTCCGCCGTCGGCACAGCTGAGAGGACGGGCGGGTTGAGACAACCCGCCCTACTAGGAGCAGGACTCCGGACCAGTCTCAGACTTTGCTGCGACGAGCCCGGTGGCTCTCCCGCTGGCCCTGCCGGACCATCACTGGTACAATCCGCCCACTGGTATCACTGCGAGGTGTCGAGAGCATGCCGGAATGGGTCTGGCGAATAGCGGAGCCGATCGTCGATGGGTTGGCCCCCGACCTGGGGGGATGGGCCCATCCGCTCCGCCAACTGTTGTACAACCGAGGCCTGCGCACCTCCGAGGAGGTGGAGCAGTTCCTCTACCCGGAAGTGGTGGGTCTCCACGATCCCTTCCTGATGCGTGGGATGGACTCGGCCGTCGAACGGATCTACCTCGCTCTTCGCCACGAGGAATTGATCGGTATCTACGGCGACTTCGACGTCGATGGTCTGACCTCCACCGCCCTCCTGATGGAGGTGCTGGAGTCGCCCTCCTTGCAGGGCCACGTGGTGTCCTACCTGCCCCATCGGATCAAGGAGGGGTACGGCCTGAACCCCGATGCGGTCCGCAGACTGGCCGAGAGGGGCGTGAGGCTGCTGATAACCGCCGACTGCGGCATCGGGGCCGACAGGGAGGTGGCGCTGGCTGCGGAGTTGGGAATGGACGTCATCGTGACGGACCATCACCAGATCTCTGAGGGGGTCCCGCCGGCTTTCGCCGTAGTGAACCCCCGACAGGAAGGATGCCGGTACCCCTATCTGGAGCTGGCCGGGGTTGGAGTGGCCTTCAAGCTGGCCGAGGGTCTCCTATCGAAGGTGTGGGGTCTGGAGGAGGCTCGGCGGAGGCTGGAGCCGCAACTGGACCTGGTGGCCCTGGGTACCGTGGCCGACCTGGCACCGCTGAGGGATGAGAATCGGTTGCTCGTCAAGCTGGGCCTCCAGCAGCTGAACCAGAGCAATCGGTTGGGGCTTCAGGCCTTGATCAGCGTGGCCGGCATCACCGGGCGGGTCATCGACACCGATGTCATAGCTTACGGATTGGCTCCCCGCTTGAATGCTGCCGGTCGGATGGGAGATGCCCGGCTCAGTCTGGAGTTGTTGACCTGCAGGTCGGAGACGGAGGCAGCCCTGATGGCTGCCCAGTTGGAGACGGCGAACCGGGAGCGGCAGATGGCCACGACCGCGGCCATCAACGGGGCCCGGGACGAACTGGGCCGCCTGATGGAGTTGCCGCCGGCCATCGTCCTGACGGGAGATTACCCCGCTGGCATCATGGGGTTGGTAGCGAACAGACTGGCCGAGGAGTTCCAGCGTCCTGCCTTCGTGATCGAGCGCGGGCAGACGGAAAGTCGCGGGTCCGGACGAGGTGTGGCCGGCTTCGACGTGGTTCGGGCTCTGGCTCAGACCTCCGACCTGCTGAGTCGTTTTGGCGGCCATGCCCAGGCGGGTGGATTCGCGCTGCCCACCTCGCGGATCGACCTGGTCAAGGCCCGGCTCGAGGCCTCGGCCCAGGAGCAGTTGAGGGCGGTGAGCCCCCAGAGGGAGTTGTTGCTCGAGACAAACCTCAGGCTGGGCGAGGTGGGTCCAACCGTCTACCAGGGGCTGACACTGCTGGAGCCCTACGGCACGGGCAACCATCGCCCCCTTTTCCTCACGTCGCGGGTTCAGGTTCGGGACGCTCGGGTGGTAGGCACCAACCACCTGAAGTTGTGGCTCGTAGACGAGACTGGCACATCCTCTGCCATCGGCTTCGGCATGGGGACGAAGAAGTACGACTTCGCGCGACCCGGGGCAAGGGTGGATTGTGCCTACACCGTTTCCCGCAACGAGCGGAACGGTACCATCGGATACGAGATGGTGCTGAAAGACCTCCGACCCTCGGCCCCGAGACATCGCGCGCTGTAGCTTCCTATCCCCCAATCGCATCTTTGTTCACTGCCGCTTCGCGCTGCCTCGGGGACGGCGGCGCGCGTAGGGTGGAGGAAGCTATGAACGATCAGCCTGAGATTGTAGCCGAGAGGCGAGTAGTCAGAGGGAAGCAGGTCCGGGCCCTGCGGAGGAGCGGCCTGGTGCCGGCTACCCTGTACGGCCGCCACATGGGGTCGGTGTCCCTCCAGGTAAACCGGGACGCACTGGAGGAGATCCTTCGCAACGGGGGGAGTTCTTCTCTGTTTCGGCTGAAGGTAGGACGCGACAAGCCGATCTCGGTGCTCATCAAGCAGCACCAGGTGCATCCAACCCGGCGGGAGTTGCTCCACGTGGATTTCTATGGGGTGTCTGCTCGGGAAAAGCTGAAGGCCAGAGTCCCGCTCCGGTTCGTGGGCGAGGCTCCGGTAGCCGAATCCCACGATGTAGCCATAGTGAGGGCCCTGGACCAGGTGACGGTGGAGTGCTACCCCTCGGATCTGCCCGCTCACGTGGACGTGAATCTGTCCAGCCTAGAGTCGATGGACTCGAACATCCGGGCTGGGGACCTGTCCGCCGGCCCGAAGGTAACCATCATGGATCCGCCGGAGGAAGTGGTGGTTAGCGTGGCAGCCACCTCGAAAGAGGTGATGGGGGCTCCAGCCGAGGAGCCGGAGGGGATCAGCGAGGCCGAGGAGGCGGCGGCCGAGGAGGTTTCCAAGGAACTCCGCCCGGCGGCGTAGCCACCGTCCCGAAGTTGGTCAAGAGGTCGGGAGGAAGCGGACTCGCTGCTGCCGTCGGCGGTATTTGCAGTTGCTCATGCCCCTGACGGGGCACCAACACGAAGGAAGACGGCTTCCCTTGGGTCAGGCCGATGTAGGGCGTGGGCTTGTCCCCCGCCGACCAGACGATGGCGTCAACAGTGTAGGGAGGGGCCCTGTGCCCCTCCGCCCGAACGATGGCCTCGATGGTGTAGGGCGGGGCCCTGTGCCCCTCCGCCCAGCAGGCGATGGTAGGCCGGCGGCAGGGCAGAGCGCCCTGCCCTACGCCATCTTGAGATCAGGGCGCTCAAGGCTGGCCTGCTTCTTGCATTTGGTGAGGGTGA
>JAJZQR010000041.1 GCA_021806765.1 Chloroflexota bacterium
ACAACCGAATAGACAACTGAATAGAAGCAGTGGGGCTCGACCCATGGGTCGAGCCCCACTGCTTGATTCCACCGGCATCCTACTTGACCAATAACGAACGATGTACTAGATTGCCCGAGAGTCCATTTCGAGGGGAGGTGATGTGAGGAGAAGACGGGCCCGGCGCTCATCTCCGGGCCCATCGGAGGAGGAAACCTGTCCACGAAGACGACCGGGCGGGCGACGCAGCCCATCAGCGAGGGCGCTGAAGAGTTCCACGAGGCGAACGGCACAGGGACTCGATCGGGAACAGCAACAGGAGGAGAAGGAATGAAGCGTCTGCATCTTCTCACTGCCTTCGTGGCAACCGTCGCAGCCCTCGCCCTGGTAGCATCGGCCTGCGGCTCCCCCGCCGCACCCGCACCCACCGCCGCGCCGGCCGCCAAACCCGCTGCCGCGCCGGCCGCCCAGCCCACAGCAGCTCCCGCAGCACCCACCAAGGCTCCCGAGGCCGCGAAGCCCGCTGAAGCCACCAAACCGGCGGCGGCAGCCGCCAGCGCCATCCAAAAGCCAGCAGGCTGGCCCCAGAAGCCGATCACCATGATCATACCCTGGGATGCCGGAGGTAGCACCGACGTCGGCTTCCGGTTGTTGGCACCCTTGATGGAGAAGGCGCTGGGAACCCAGATCGAGATCGTCAACAAACCCGGTGCCGGTGCCCAGGTGGGCGTCACCGAGCTGGCCAAGTCCAAGCCCGACGGCTACACCGTCGGCAACGTCAGCGCACCCGCGGTGATAACCCAGTACCTGGATCCCGACCGGAAGGCCGCCTTCACCTGGGACAGCTTCGCCCCCATCGGGCTGCACGTCTTCGACCCGGGCGTCCTGGCCGTTGCCAAGGACAGTAAGTACAAGAGCCTGAAGGACCTCATTGCCGACGCCAAGGCTAACCCGGAGAAGATCAAGGTGGCCACGACGGGTATCATGGGCGACGACCACCTGGCTATCCTGGCCCTCCAGAGGGCGGCAGGCGTCAAGTTCGCCATCGTCCACTTCACGGGCGGTGCCCCGCAGACCCAGGCGCTGCTGGGCGGCCACGTGGACGTAGGCTTCGACAACGTGGGCACCTACGCGAAGCTGGACAAGCAGGGACAGACCCGCACCCTCGCCGTCATGGACAATCAGCGGAACAAGTTCCTGCCGGACGTGCCGACGGCCGAAGAGCAGGGCTACAAGGTCTACTCCTCCTCCTCTCGGGGCCTCGCCGCTCCCGCAGGCACTCCGAAAGAGATCGTCTGGGCGATCTCCAAGGCGATGGAGGAGGCGATGAAGAACCCTGAACTGAACAAGAAGATGGACGAGGCAGGTCTTACCCAGCGCTACATGAACCCCGACGAGTTCGCCAAGTACTGGAAGGAGTTCGAGGAACAGGTCAAGCCGCTGATGGCGGATGCAAAGGCAACCTCGTAGCGGCTAGGTGGCAGCAGGCCCGGCCGGTGCAGGACCGGCCGGGCCTATCTACCCCTCGGCGGTTACTTTACCCCAGGGGTGGCTTCCAGTGGTATCTTCCCGGCCTTGCAGATGGGACAGTCTCCGGGCTCGTAGGTCTCGTGCTCAACGAGACAGAACAGGGGATACTTGAAGGTGACGTTACCACGATTCCAGATGGAGGCCACTCCGACGACCTCGCCACCTTCCCTCTCCACGGCTTCGATCACCCTCAGGGCCGACCCCCCGGTGTCCAGCACATCCTCCACTACCAGCACCCGCTTCCCAGCGATCATGTCCACCACCGAGGGCCGGAAGTATCGATTCTCCCGTTCCCCCTCCGCATAGACAGCGATCGCTTTGGGCTCCAGGTAGTAGGCAACGAAAGGAGCCATCATAGCGCCACCCATGGAGGGACCCGTCACCACCTGGATCTTGTCGGCGAAGTAGTGCTTGGCGATACGGTAACATAGCTTGCTGGACACATCGACGTTGGCCAGAACCCGATCCTTTTCCACGTAGACCGAGCCGTGAAGTCCCGAGGAGTACTTGTAGTGGCCTCCCTCGTACAGGGCACCAGTGCTCGATATCAGCCGGTGAATCTGCTCCCTCTCCTCCACCTCAACACCTCCTGCGAGAGTCACCCTCTAGTATACACCGGCACCCCTCCACTAGCAGCTTTCGGCGGATAGGTCTCAGGCCAAGGTTTCCTCGAGACATAGCCACCGAAAGCTGATGCAACTGGGAGTCTGTCGACGGAAGGAAGGAAGCTGTCGACTACCGCCTGCCCATCGCCACCACCCTGGGACGAAGGACGAAGGTCCGTTTGTTCTCCGCCCTGGCCCGCTCCCACTGCTCCTTCAATTCCGGTTCTCGAGTGTAGAACTCAGAGCCGCAGTTGATGCAGTACATCACCCAGTCGAGACCGATGGAATCCCACTTGGCCAGCTTGCCGCCACACCTCTCACACTGCACGGTAATCACGTCGAACCCTCCGAACCATTCTCCTGTCTAGCTCTAGTTGGATCCAACGGCAAGCGGCCTTACGGCTACGAGGGGGAGAACGGCTGGGCCGACGTTGCTTCCGGTGCCGCTTCCTTCCGCTGCCCCCATCGCAGGGAATCCGGTCGCTTCCGTGGCGGGATCGCTGGGGAAAACCTCTGGCAGTAACCGTTTGGCAGCTCCGCAATTTCCAGGCCAGCTTCCGGATCCAAGGGCATGGTTCACAGGGAGAGTGACAGTCTAACGAAGGCAGGCTACCCGGATCGTCGTGCCCGACCTGATCGGGCATCCAGGGTCCCCCCGTTGGCGTGAAGGAGCAGCCTCACGAGGAGAGGGGGACGTCTGGACCCCCGCGCAAGCGGGGGTGACGTTGCATTAAACTGTAACTCCAACTACCCGTCCCCATGAACCATGCCGATCAAAGAGGCACAAGCAGGGGATATAGGAGGGCTAAATGTATCGATCGACCCGGTCCAACTCACCCCGCACGGCCCGGGCCAACTCCTGCACCGTCACCGGCTTTCGGACGTAGGCACCGACGCCCAGGGTTCTCGCCAGCTGGACTCGTTCTGACTCGGCAAACCCGGAGAGAACGATCGCCCGCTGATCGGGTCGCACCTTCAGCAGCTGCCGGTAGGTCTCGGCTCCATCCATGCCGGGCGGCATGACCATGTCCAGGATCAACAGGTCCGCGGGGCACTGCCGAAGGCGCGATATGGCTTCCTCACCGCTGGCCGCGACCTCCACCCGATACCCCAGCATCGACAACATCCGGCCCACCACCTCCCTCTGCAGGGGGTCGTTATCCACCAGTAGAACGGTCTCGGCTCCACCCTTCGTGTCATCGCAAGGCGGTTCGTTCACCTCCTCCCGGCAAACCGGCAGCCAGACACTGAAGACGGTTCCCGCTCCCATCTTGCTTTCCAGATCCAGGTAGCCCCGATGGTCTTCCACGATAGCCTGGACTACGCTCAGTCCAAGTCCGGAACCCCGGCGGCCATCGACAGCCTTCGTGCTGAAAAAGGGATCGAAGATCCTGTCCCGAATCTCCGCCGGAACACCACAGCCGGTGTCGCTGATGGTAAGCCTGACGTATTCGCCGGGCTCGACCCGATCGTGGCGGCCGATGGGCTTCTCCACGTAGACGTTTTCCGTCTTGATGGCCAGCACACCGGCGTCCGCCATGGCCTCCCGCCCGTTGGACAGCAAGTTCAGAATCACCCGTAGAAGCTGCCCCGAGGACCCGGCCACCGGCAGAAGATCGGGATCGAGATCTGTCTCCACCACCAGGGTCTCGGACCGGTCCGCCATCTGCAGCAGGGCCTGGCTGGCCAGCCTGTTCAGGTCCGTGGGCTTGTGTTCAATGAGCCCTCTGCGGCCGAGGGCCAGCAGGTCGCCGTTGATCTCGGCCATCCGCCGGGCTGCTTCCCCCATGACGTCGCAGTACTGCCCTGCAGGATGCCCTTCAGGCAACTCCATCCTGATCAGCTCCGAGTAGGCAACCAGGGGGGACAGCAGATTGTTGAAGTCGTGGGCAACCTGACCGGCTATCCGCCCGGCCGTCTCCAGCCTCTGAGCCCGCAGAAGCCGCTCCTCCATCTGCTTGCGCTCCGTGATGTCCCTGCCAACGGTCACCACCCCAACGACTTCTCCCGTCTCGGATCGGAGGGGGACCTTGCGCACATGGACGATCCTCTCGCCCTGCCCCTTGCCCATCACCTTCTCGACGTCCACCACTTCGCCGGATCTCAGGACTCGCAGGTCCTCCTCCATAGCCCGGTGACTCATCTCCGGCTCGTACAGCTGAAGGGCGGTCTTCCCCAGGATCTCCTCCTTGGACAGCCCCAGCCGGCGGGACATCGCCGAGTTCACCAGCACGTACCGTCCCTGGGCATCCTTGACGTGGATGATGTCGTCCACTGCTTCCACCAGGGTCCGGTGCAACTCCTCGCTCTTCCGCAGCGTCTCCTCGGCGCGTTGGTGCTCGATCATCTGCTCGGCCAACTCCCGGTTGGTCATCTCCAGTTGGGCCGTTCTATCGGCAATGCGCTTCTCCAGACCCTCATTCAGACGGCGGATCTCCTCGTAGGGAGCCTCGATGCAGCGCAGGACGATGCCGCTATAGATGAAGTAGTGGGAGAGGACCTCGAACAGGTGCCCCACCAGGGTCATCATCCCGAAGGTATCCGAATAGAAGGTTAGACTCAGCTCGGACAGGATCATGGTGACCATGGCGCCGGCCAGCAGCAGGTAGCTCGACCGTTCCACCCAGGCACGGTGAGAGCGCAGCCGCAGGAAGGCTCCAAGAACGAGCAAGACCACGAAGTACTCGCTGCCGATCTTGAAACGGGTCAGCCCCTGGCCCTCGATGAAGCATGCCGGAAACAGCCGAAGCACCATTATGGAAACGACAAAGGCAGCGGTGGCCAGGGCATACAGCCAGAAGACGACGGAACGTGGGAAGGATCGCCGGAAGAAAAACGTGGATAGGAAGAGGGAGGCGGCCTCCACGTACCGCCCCGCTATCCACAGCTGGGCTGCCACATCCGCACCGTAACCGGGGAAAATGCCCATGCCCTCGTAGGTCATCAGGTGCAGCAGGTCCAACACAGCCACGAAGAGGTAGGCATTGCCCAGATACAGCAGGAAGCTGTTCCCGGAGCCCTGATAGCTCCTGGTGGCCAGAATGAAGGTGAGAAGAGCGACGACCACGGCGAATCCCTCGACCACTGTGTGAACCAGCAGGAAATTCTGGCTCGCCGTGAGGTAGAGAGCTGAGGTCGTGAGCAACGCCACGACCAGTACTCGGAGCCCCGAGGCCAGGTTGCTGGATGGATTCGCAGTTCTCACGGGTACCACCTAGAAGGATCTTCTCAGGGATCAGGCTCAACCCGCCCCACGGATGCAGCACACAGTGATACGGCGATGAGGGATTAGAAGAGAAACAGAAGACTCACAAGGTCGCGATGTCTCGCCTCAAGCCGGAGGCAAGATAGCCTATCACGCTCAAAGGCCAGCAGCAATGACAAGCGGGCTGCCGGGGGCGAAAAGGATTGGGACGGACCCACCCCCGGCCCCTCCCCGCAGCGGGGAGGGGAGAGGGGTGGGGTCTACTGGCTCCAGGAGCCGCCTAGCCGGCCAGGGCCGGCCTTACCGCGGCCTGCCTGGAAGCCCGCATCGTTCCTCGATCCTCCGACCAGTCCTCCTGGCGCCGCCTCATGACCAACTGGGTATTCTCTCCCAGCCTGAACTGGGCAACGACAGCCTGCAGCTCCTCAGCCATCTGGGCGAGTTCCTCGGCCTGCGCCACCATCTCCTCCACCTGGGCACTCATCTCCTCGGTGGAGGCGCTCACCTCCTGGGCGGCGGCACTGGTCTGCTGGCTCACCGCGGCGATCTTGTCGACAGAACCACCCACCTGCTGGCTGGAGGCCGCCATCTCCTGGGTGGCGGCTGTAGATTGCTCCACCACGGCTGAGATAGAGCCCATCAGGTCGACCACCTCTTGCGAAGAGGCCTCCATTTCGTGAACAGCGTCCGCGATCTGGGTCACCTGGTTGGCGGCCTCCTGAACCGAGGAGAGGATGTTCTTGAGAGACGTCCCGGCTTCCTCGGCCAGCTGAGCCCCGGTCTCCACCTCTCTGGTGCCCCGGGCCATCGCGTCGACGGCCTCCTGGGTGCCCTGCTGGACCTGGGCGATCAACTCGGCTATCTCCTTGGTGGAGCGACCGGCCCGCTCCGCCAGCTTCCTCACCTCGTCGGCCACCACGGCGAAGCCCCGCCCATGCTCCCCGGCCCTGGCCGCCTCGATGGCCGCGTTCAGCGCCAGCAGGTTGGTCTGCTCGGCGATGTCGTCGATGGCCTCCACGATGGAGCCGATCTGGGCGGAGTACTTATCCAGTTCCTGGACCTTGGCAGCGGCGGTTCCGGCACTGGCCTTGATGGCAGCCATTCCTCGGACGGTCTTCTGAACCGAGTCGGCTCCGGACGAGGCGGCCAGATGAGCCTCTCGAGCCGCGGAGGAAACCTGCTGAGAGGCGACGGCCACGTTGGATATGGATCCGCCCAGCTGGCCGACGGAGGCAGAGGCCCTTTCCACCGAGCCGGCCTGATCCTGAGCCCCCTTGGCAATCTGGTCGATGGCCCTGGACAGCTGATCCACGGAGGAGGAGGTCTCCTGGGTCGCCGCGGCCTGCTCCTGGCTGCCCTGGGCAACCTGCTGGATAGTAGTGGCTATCTGCTGGGTGGCGGAGCTGGTCTGCTCCGAGGCAGCCGAAAGCTGCTGGCTGGCCTCGGCGAGAGACTGGGCCGAGGCGGAGACGCCGCTCACCATCTCCCGTAGATTGGTGATCATCCGCTCGAAGGCCACCCCCAGGACATCCTTGCCGGAACGGGGAGTCACGTTCTGGGTGAGGTCCCCCCTGGATATGGCCTCGGCCACCACCGCCATTCCCCGAATGTACCGGATCATGTCGCCGAAGGACTGGGCCATCTGGCCGATCTCGTCACCGGATCCGACCTTGACCTCCTGCTCTACGTCCCCCTGGGACAGGCCGTCGGCGGCCCGGGCCATGGCCCCCACTCCGTTGGAGATCGCCCTCGACAGGAAGAAGGCTATCCCCAGCCCCACCAGGACCGCCAGAACCACCAGAGCCACCATCTGGAGACGGGTGCTGTCGTATGTGGCGACACCGTGGTTCTCCATCTCGTCGGCATCCTTCACGTTGAGCGCGATCAGCTGGTCCGCGGCATCCGCGATCGGCGTCAACTTCTCCCGCGCCGCACCCTGGAAGAGGGCCAGCGCCTCCTGGTCCTTACCATCCTTCTTCAGCTGGATAACCCTGTCCCGATCCGCCTTGTAGCCGCTCCACGCCACGTTGAACTTCGACAGGGTCTGTTGCTCGGCCGGGGCCAGGTGGCCCTTGCCGTATCTGTCCATGGCCTCCAGCATCGCCTTCTCATACTCGGCGACCTTTCTTTCGGCATCGGCCAGGGCGGCCCTGTCCTCGGCCAGCAACAGCTCCGACACGGCCACCCTCATCCTGTGGAGACTCTCGACGGCGCTGCCCAGCTGTTCGATCGGCTGCAGGCTGTCCTGGTACATGGAGGTCATCATCCCGCTGACCTTCCCCAGGTTCGAAAGGGCGATTGCCCCCACTACACCCATGAGGATTAGAACCGCCCCGAACCCGGCCAGCATCTTCGCTCGCACTGTTATCCGCACTCTCGTTGCTCCTTTCCCTATTGCCGCAAAGCCGGCTTCCAAGTGTCGCTGGCATCCAGTAGAGCCAGGCATCTCTACAGATAAGTGTCGGCATCCAGTGCATTCTTCTGGACATATGAAGGCTTAACAATTGTTAACGTAGGACAAAAGGTGACAGAGGGGCACTACGTGGGACTTTCCGACGAGCCCGCGGATCGAAGCAGGGTGGCACCGGTGGGGAGGATGCCGTCAGGAAGGAGCCGGGGGGTTTGAAGTCAACTGCTATGATGGTGTAGTATCCTCCGTAACTCGTTCGCAACCATTTTGGCTCCCCGGTCACTGCCCTCTCCCCCTGGCGAGCGAAGAGACAGCCGAGGAAACGCGCCCTGGTGGAGCCTACCCGCTGGCCCCTTGACCCGAGTGGCCTGCTGCAGCCCCGTGGCCTTTCAGGAGGAACAGACCCGTTGTCCAGGATCCTGGTGGTCGACGACGAGGCGGTCGTGCTGGATACCTTGCGCCCCATCCTGTCCAAAGCGGGCCATCAGGTTCAGGTGGCGACGGACGGAGAAACGGCCCTCTTCCTGGCGAGACAGGATCCTCCAGATCTGGTCATCCTCGACGTCATGTTGCCGAAGATCGATGGGCTGCAGGTGTGCCGAATCCTCCGGCGAGAAAGCTCGGTGCCGATCCTGATGCTCACAGCCATGGGCGAGGAGGCGGACAAGGTGCTGGGGCTGGAGGTAGGAGCAGACGATTACCTGACGAAGCCCTTCGGCGCCAGTGAGCTGCTGGCCAGGGTGAAGGCGCTGCTGCGGCGTGTGCAGGCGAGCCAGGCTGCTGCGGAGGCCGAGGTTTCCGCCGACCGGGGGTTGGTGTTACGCCGGCTGCAGGAGGGCGACCTCGAAGTCGACCTGGTCTCGGGCCGGGCCACCCTCGCCGGCGTCCCCCTCAGTTTGAAGCCCAGGGAGTTCGACCTGCTGGCCTTCCTGATGCACCATCGGGGGCAGGCCTTCTCACCGGGCCAGCTGTTGAAGGAGGTGTGGGGATACATGGACGCCTCGGACACCCGCACGGTAGCCGTCCACATCCACCGATTGCGAGAGAAGCTGAAGGACGACCTCTCGGAGCCCAAGCTGATCCAGACGGTGAGGGGCGCCGGGTACCGATTCACTCCTTGAAGGAAGACCAGAGCAACTCCAGGAAGGCCGACAGCACCGGCGAGCGGTGCTTGCCCCGGTGGAGCACGATCAGGAAGGGTCTGGTGAGCCGAAGGCCTCGCACCGGCACCACCCGCAGGACACCCACCTGGAGTTCCAGATCCACCGTCGCCCGGGACACGATGGCAACCCCCATCCCCGCCCGAACCGCGCTCTTCAGGGCCTCCGGGCTGCCCAGCTCCAGGACCGGCGTCACCTGGACCCCCTGCTCCGCCAGCCGCCCCTGCACGATCTCTCGGGTGCCCGAACCCGGCTCTCGCTCCAGAAAGGGTTCCTCGGGTAGATCCGTCACCGACACCCATCCTCGCTCCGCCCACCGATGCCCCGGAGGGACGATGAGCACCAGTTCGTCAACACGGAAGGGGCGAGTCTCCAGCTCCTGGTCGCTCACCTCGGCCTCCACCAGCCCCAGGTCCAGGGCAGCAGATGCCACCTGCTCGGCCACCCGATAGGTGGGGGCGATGTCCAGGACCAGCCGCACGCCCGGATGGAGCCGGCGGAAGGAGCCGAACAGCTCGGGTAGCAGGTAGTTGCCGATGGTGAGGCTCGCTCCCACCAACAACTCGCCCGTCTCCACCCCCCTGAAGGCCGCCATCTCCCTCCGAGCGGCCTCGGCTTGAGAGAGTATGCGGGAGGCGTAGCCCAGCATGGACTGCCCCTCGGCGGTGAGCATCACCCTCCTGCCCAACCGCTCGAACAGCCGTACCCCCAGCTCCTTCTCCAGAGCCCTGACCTGCATGCTGATGGTGGACTGGGTCAGGTAGAGGCTCTCAGCAGCCCTGCTGAACCCTCCGCGAGTGGCAACGGCATGGAAGGACCTCAGCTGCTCGAAGTTCACGCGTCGCCCTCCTATCTACCGATTGGATGGATTATATCAGTAACAGCTGCTTGATCGATATGTGTTGGTAGCCTACATTATCCTCAGGGGGAGTAGGCCTCCGAACGAAGAGTAACCGAGGGGTAGACCGTTAATGGATCCCATGCAATTCTTCCTGGCAACCTTCGCCACCTCCGTGGGGGCCGGCGTTCTCGGGTCCCTGCTGGGGCTGGGCGGCGGCATCATCGTGATCCCAGCCCTGACGCTGCTGTTCGGAGTCGACATCCGCTACGCCATCGGCGCCAGCATCGTTTCCGTGATAGCCACCTCCAGCGGCGCCACGGTTTCACACCTGAAGCATAGCATCGCCAACCTACGGGCGGGGATGCTGCTGGAGATGGCCACCACCACCGGCGCCGTCATCGGAGCCATCCTGGGCGCCTTCATAACGGGGAGTGCCCTCTATCTGATCTTCGCGGTGATGCTGGGCTACTCGGCCATCGCCATGTTCCACCGGCGCCACGCCGACCTGACCCCCAACCTGGCCAACGATCGGTGGTCGGAGCGGCTGAAGCTGGCGGGCCAGTTCCTGGATCAGGCCAACGGGCGTGTGGTTCAGTACGGAGTGGTGGGGATACCCGCCGCCCTGGGGTTGATGTGGATAGCGGGCGTGGTCTCAGGCCTGCTGGGCGTCGGCAGCGGGACCCTGAAGGTCCCCGCGATGGACCTGGCCATGAGACTCCCCATGAAGGTCTCCACCGCCACCAGCAACTTCATGATCGGTGTCACGGCCGCCGCCGGGGCCGCCGTCCACTTCGCCCACGGGGATATAGTGCCCCTGGTGGCGGCCCCCGTTGCCCTGGGGGTTCTGGTGGGGGCCGTCAGCGGGGCACGCCTCCTGGGCAAGGTCCAGAGCCATTCGGTGCGATTACTGTTCGTCCTGGTCCTGGCGGTCATCTCGGTGCAGATGGCGGCCAGGGGTCTGGGGCTCACTGCCTGATAGGGAGGATCGATTCGTTGGCTTACGCGAGCAAAGTGAAGTCCTCAGGAGGTCTGAGGAAGCAAGAGGAAGCCGCCCCGAAGGATTCCGAAGGGCGGCTCCAGGTGATTCCGGCAGAGGGCGCCGATGGCCTCCGTCTGGAAGAGGCAGTGGGCTATGTCCTGCGCTACGGATCCTTCCTGAGCGTCGGCATCATCCTGGTGGGCGTTGTCCTGATGCTGTGGGCTTTCTTCTTCAACGGCCAACCGCTGCCCGGTGTGCCGAAACCGGGCGACTCGGCCTCGCTAGAGGGCCTCAGCGGCCTCCTGTCGGGGTTGCGGGCCAAAGACCCCTCGACGGTGATCAGCCTGGGGCTGCTGGTGCTGATCGCCACGCCGGTCATCCGGGTGGCGACCACGGTGGTCTACTTCTTCTTCAAGCGGGACAGGATGTACCTGGCCATCACCACCTTCGTCCTGCTGGTGCTGATAGCCGGCTTCCTCGTCGGGGCGGAGGGCTGAGCAGAGCACATCATCATGAGATCAACTTCAGCTTGTGCAGCTCTTCCATCAGCTTCACCTTCTGGATGGGTTTGACCAGGAAGTAGTCACAACGCTGGCGGGCAGCCTGCACAACGTTGGCTTCATCGGAAAGGGCGGTGGTCATGATGATCTTGGCAGAGTCCGAACCTCTTCTGCCTGCCTTCTCTTCCATCTGGCGAATCTGCTTCAGGGCCTCCTGTCCGTCCATCCCGGGCATCATGATGTCCAGGCAGATCAAATCGTAGGGTTCGCCGGCCTGCAGGGCGATGCGCACGGCATCGACGGCCTCTCTGCCGTTGACGGCGATGTGCGAAGGGCCGAAGCTCTTCAACAGTTCCTGGAGGAGCAGGCGGCTGACGAAATCGTCATCCGCGATCAATACCTTCATCGTCATCTTCATGCCTTGTCTCCCTGGATCGCCCGTTTGAGCTGTTCAAATCGCTTCTCCAGATCTGTCATCCGGGCTGCAACCATCGCGAGATCGCCCGCCTTGGCCGCCATCTCCATCTCGGAGGCCAACTCGCGCAGGGCCTCGCCGCCAACGTTGGCGGCGGCACCCTTGATGGTGTGGGCCTGGCGGTCTGCCCCCGGAACGTCCCCGGCGTCCAGGAATTCCCTCAGGGCTTGGATCTGCCGAGGGATGTCCTCCAGAAACCCATCCAGTATTGTCCCCGCCAGCTCCTCGTCGCCCATCAGGCGCTCCAGCATCGCCGCCCGGTCGAATACCGGTGCCGAGTCATGGGTGATGGGCGACGAGCCGTTCCGACCGTTACCGTTCTCTCTCTTGCCCTCATCCTTCTCGATCGGCAGCCACTTCTCCAGAACGCCGGCCAGAGCCCGCGGGACCACCGGCTTGGACACGTAGTCGTCCATGCCCGCTTCCAGGCATCTATCGCGGTCGCCCTGCATGGCGTGAGCCGTCATGGCGATGATGGGAATCCGGTGGTTGGGGAGGTGTGCGGATTCCGAATCGCGGATCTGGTGGGTAGCCTCGATCCCGTCCATCACCGGCATCTGCACGTCCATGAGCACCAGGTCGTAGGGGATGGTCTCGAGGGCTTTGAGCGCCTCCGCGCCGTTGGCCACCGCGTCCGCGCGCAGGCCCAGCTTCTTCAGGATGCCCAGGGCCACCTGCTGGTTGGTGATGTTGTCCTCGGCCAGCAGGATGCGCGCCTTGCAGCCGGCAAACAGGTTCAGCGTCTCGCGGGCCGTGTGGCGCGTAACGATGTTTCGCGGCATCGGCTTCGCCCCTTCGAGTTCCGCTAGCGCCAAGGACAGAACCGACTTGAGTTCCTCGTGCCGCACCGGCTTGGTCGCATAGGCCGAGAAACCGATCTCCTCGAAGTGCCGGGCGTCGCCCCGCGTCCCCAGGGAAGTCAGCATCACCATCCGGGTGTCGTCCAGCCGCGCGTCCGCCCTGATGACCCGCCCCAGGGTCTCACCGTCCATGCCCGGCATCTGCATGTCGATCACAGCAAGCCGGAAGGGATCGTTCTCGTCCAGCGCCCGGTAGAGGGCCTGGAGCCCCGAGGGGGCATCCTCTACCGCAGACGGGCGCATGCCCCAGGAGGATAGGCGAGTGGTCAGGATCTCGCGGTTGGTGGCATTGTCGTCCACGATCAGTGCACGCGCGCCGCTCAGGACGGCGGGCAGGCGCCTCTCCGTCTGCGCCTCCTGGGCCTGCTTGCCCAGGCGCGCGGTGAACCAGAACTCCGAACCCCTCCCCTCTTCGCTTTCCACTCCAACCTCACCTCCCATCAGCTCGGCCAGTTCCTTCGAGATGGCCAGGCCCAGCCCGGTGCCGCCGTACTTCCGGGTGGTCGAAGCGTCCACCTGGCTGAACTTCTCGAAGAGCAGGCCCGCCTTTTCTTTCGGGATGCCGATGCCCGTGTCGCGTACCGAGAAGCGCAGGAGGACGTCGTTTTCATTCTCTTCCACCAACGAGACACGGACCGCCACCTCGCCGGCCTGGGTAAACTTGATGGCGTTGCCCGCCAGGTTGGTGAGGATCTGCCGCAGGCGGCCCGGGTCGCCCCGCAGCAGCAAGGGTACATCCACGTTGGCGGTGCAGATGAACTCCAGTCCCTTGTCGTAGGCCCGCACGGCCAGCGTGGCGGCGAAGTCGTCCAGCAGGCTCGACAGATCGAAGTCCAGCGTCTCCAGGTCGAGTTTCTTCGCCTCGATCTTCGAGAAATCGAGGATGTCGTTGATCAGGCCGAGCAGCGATTCGCCGCTGGCGCGCACGACCTCGGCATAGCGCCGCTGCTCGTCATCCAGTTGGGTGTCCAGCAGCAGCCCGGTCATGCCGATGACCCCGTTCATAGGGGTGCGAATTTCGTGGCTCATGTTCGCCAGGAACTCGCTCTTGGCGATGCTGGCCGCCTTGGCCTGGGCGGCCAGCTCGTTGGCAAACGCGGTCTGTTGCTGCAAATCCTCGTTAAGACTCTCGGCCTCTTCTTTGGCCCGACGCAGCTCTTCCTCGGTCCGCTTGCGATCGCTGATGTCGCGAATGGATTCTATGGCGCCGATGATATTCCCTGAAGCGTCGCGGAATCTCGAAGCCGTGGCAGACAGGTAAGCCCCTTTGCCTCCATAGGTCTGCGGAACGTAAACCTCCCCGAAAAGGGAATCGCCGTTCCTGGATACGGCATCGTACTTACCCTTCTCGAATTCCGCGTCTGCCAATAGAGCCAGATCGATGATGATCGGTCTGCGCTCTCCGTAGAAGGGAACGGAGTATTCGTAATCACCTTTGCCGATTATCTCCTCCTTGGAGACCCCGGTCATCTGTTCGATAGCCCTATTCCAGGCCATGACCTTTCCGTCGGCGTCGATGACAAACGTCGGGTCCGGCAGATACTCGATGATCTCACCCAGCTGCCTGTGCGCTTGTTGAAGCTCCTCGCGCCGGTGATACTCTTCGGTCACATCGCGGAAGACGAGCACCACCCCGATCACCATGCCGGCCGCGTCGTGGATGGGCGCGCAACTGTCGGCGATCTGGCGCTCCGTGCCGTCACGGGCGATGAGCGCGGTATGGTTGGCCAGTTCGATGACGCGGTTCTCCCGCAGCGCGCGGCCGACCGGGATCTCTGCCTCCTGCCGGCTCTCGGCGTCGACGATGCGAAATACCTCGGCGATGGGCCGTCCTCGGGCCTCGTCGGCGCCCCAACCAGTGAGAACCTCGCCCGCCGCATTCAACGCCTCTACCCGACCCTCGGCATCCGTGGCGATCACGCCGTCGCCGATCGATCGCAGCGTGGCCGACAGGTGCTCTTCACTCTCCCGCAGTCTCGCCTGCTGGGCACGGATGCCCGCGTCGACGCGGTGGAGCAGGACGTAGATGGAGCCCAGCAGCAGCGCCAGCAGGACCGCCAGGGCCGTTCCGGCCGTGGCCGGCAGGCCTTCTTGTTGCCAAGACAGCGCCCCCACGCCGGCCACCAGGACGATCGCTATGGCCACCAGTGCCGGCAGAGCACGCCACAGGGCCGGCTTGGGGGACAGGTTATTCCCCTCTGGGAGATCAGTTGCTCCTTTATCGGAGTTGTTGATGTTTACGCCTACTTCTCTCATGTCCACCCGCAGCACCTCTTGTCTGGATGGCAGACTGCGTCCCTCGCACGAATGCTGTTGCACACCCATTGTGACAATCGGCAAGTACAGGGAAAAACATGAGAGGAGACTGCTGCGTAAGAGACTCTGAAGAGCGATTCCAGTTGCGGACAGGGGGGTGGTGGAGGACACGGAGGGAAGAACAGGATAGACAGGATGGACAGGACAGGACCTACTAGCTGATCCTGAATATCCTGTCCATCCTGTTCGTCCTTCGTCCCCTCTCCCCGTCGCTCTCAGATCCGGTAGGTCTCGAACAGCCTCTTGTCCGCCTCCCCGAGGACGTCGGCAAAGACTTCCACGTAGGACTCCAGCCCGGAGTTCTTCAGCTTCTTCTTCAGCAGCTCGTCCAGCTGGAAGAGACCGGCGGCGTTCAGCATGTGCACCGTGATGCGGATCGGCTTGGTCTCCCCCTCGTCGATCTCCACGCTATCGATAGCAGCGGCCGATACCGAGTGGATGTTCATGTGGCCCGCCTCGAAGGTGATACGGCTTCGGCCCTTGGCCATGTCCAGGGCATCTCCCAATCTCACCGTCCCGGCCTCCAGGGTCAGGGGACGGCCGTCGCTGCGGTGGTTAAGGATAGCGTGCAGCACCTCGGAGACGATCACCCTTCTGGCGACGGGAGGGTAGATGCCCTCCAGCAACTCCATCGCCTTACCGTGGGCGATGAATAGACCCATCTCTTCGTGGTTGACTCTATCTATGGACATGCCCACGTCGTGGAGCAGGGAGGACAGCACCACCACCACCTCGGCGTCCTCGTTAGTTAGCTGGTGGTTCTTGACGACGCTGGGAACCAGCCCGCTGGCCATCAGCATGCGCAGCAGCCGCAGGGAGATGTTGACGACGATCTGCATGTGGATGGGGCCGTGGTCGCTCATCGCCAATCGATCGACGGCGTTGACGTTCTGGCAGCGCCATATGGTGTGCAGGTCCTCGTCGGCGTTTATGCGGGCCAGCACCTGCTGAAGGGTGGGGTTGTGCTTGGTGGGCAACCGGATCATCTCTGAGGGATGAAGGGGCTCCGTGCCCACCGGTGTCGACTCGGGGATGGGCAGAGGGAAGCCCTCCACTCGCCGAATGTCCGGCCTCGGTACGTTCTCCTGATCCATTGCCATCCCTCCACCTTGGTGCTCGCCCCTGGGGGCCGCATCCCATAGGCTACGACTCCGATAGCCGATGGCGCAAGGGGTCCCCAGACGCCGCTCGCGGCGAACCGGTGGCGGGCAATTACGCAAAGTAGCCGGGTGGTCTGCAGCTTGCATCAAGTATATCGTTCTACTTCACACTCTTAACCAGACGTTAACATGCCGTTGAACGAGCGTTAAAGCTGCCCCGCTACCATTACTGTCGAAAACGAAGTAAAAAAAGTCAGAAGGCACAAAGGAGCAGAAAGGAAACCATGGCAAGAGGTTCAGGAGAAACTGGTCGCTCCACGGGGATCTCGTTTCCAAGATGGAAGGGTCTGGCGAGCGCTGGCCTCGCCCTGGTGGTGCTGGCCGCAACCGCGGCCTGCAGCGGAGGAGGAGCCGCTCCCGTCGCACCCCCCTCGTCGGGGCAGTCCTCTCAAGGGGCCTCGGGCTCGACCGCCTCGGCCAAGGAGATGACCGGGGCAGGGGCCACCTTTCCCTACCCCCTCTACTCCAAGTGGTTCGACGTCTACAACAAGAAGGCTGGCGTCCAGATCAACTACCAGTCCGTGGGATCGGGCGCAGGTATCCAGCAGTTGACCCAGCGGACCGTGGACTTCGGCGCCAGCGACGCACCCATGACCGACGAGCAGCTGAAGGCGGCGCCCGGCGAGGTGCTGCACATCCCGACGGTGATGGGCGCCGTGGTGGTGACCTACAACATGGCCGGAGTGGACAAGGGATTGAAGCTCACCGGGGACACCCTCTCGGGCATCTTCCTGGGCACCATCAAGAAGTGGAACGACCCCAAGATCGCCGCGGATAACCCGAACGTCAAGCTTCCCGACACCGACATCGCCGTGGTGCACCGCTCCGACGGCAGCGGCACCACCAACATCTTCACCGACTACCTGACCAGCGTTAGCCCCGAGTGGAAGAGCAAGGTGGGCAAGAGCACCTCGGTCAACTGGCCCGTGGGCATCGGCGCCAAGGGGAACGAGGGGGTGGCAGGCCAGGTGAAGCAGACCCCCGGCGGCATCGGCTACGTGGAACTGGCCTACGCCGTGCAGAACAAGCTGCCCTACGCCTACATGAAGAACCAGGCCGGCCAGTTCGTGGAGCCCAGCCTGGAGTCCACCACGGCCGCTGCGGCGGGGTCCGCCGCCAATATGCCCGCCGACCTGCGGGTCTCCATAGTGAACGCCCCCGGCGAGAAGTCCTACCCCATCGCGGGCTACACCTACATCCTGGTCTACAAGGATCAGCAGGATCCGGCCAAGGGTAAGGCGCTGGTGGACTTCCTCTGGTGGGGGACCCACGACGGAGAGCAGTACGCCACGGATCTGCTGTATGCGCCTCTGCCGAAAGAGGTGGTAGCCAAGGACGAAGCGCAGATCAAGTCCATCACATCCCAGGGGAAGCCGCTGTACCAGCCGTGACAGAGCGACGACGAGGGTCAGGGTGAGGACTGGCCAACCTGTAGTAACGACTTCAGTCGTTCGTCCTTGCTGGAGACACCGGGTACGAACGACTAAAGTCGTTACTACGAGTCTCGTCTCGGCCTCGCCCTCACCCGCCCTTCGAGCAGCCTCTCCCTTCGGGAGAGGCGACTTGGGAAGAGAGGTGCCATGTCAGCGAATCTAGCTCGCGCGGGTCACGTGGAGAAGGCCGCGCTGAGAACCGGATCGGGCAACTGGGGCGACAGGGCCTTCAGGGGAGTAGTGACCGTCCTGGGCGCCGGCATCCTGATCCTGGTAGTCCTGATGGTCCTCAAGATGGCCGATGCCTCCATGCCGGCCATCCAACGGTTCGGCTTCGGGTTCCTCTGGGGGACCACCTGGGACCCGGTGGCCCGGAATTTCGGGGCGCTCCCCTTCATCTTCGGCACCGTGGTTTCCTCGCTGATCGCCCTCCTGGTGGGCGGTCCCATCGGGCTGGGCGCCGCCATATACCTTTCGGAACTTGCCCCCAACTGGCTGCGGGACCCCGTCTCCTTCCTGGTGGAGCTACTGGCGGCCATCCCCAGCGTCGTGTACGGCCTCTGGGGGATCTTCGTCATGGCGCCGTGGCTCCGCTCGACGGTGGAGCCCACCCTGGCCCGAAGCCTGGGCTTCCTGCCCCTCTTCCAGGGGCCCAGCTACGGCATCGGCATGCTGGCCGGCGGGCTGATCCTGGCCATCATGATCCTCCCCACCATCACCGCCGTGTCCAGGGACGTGATGAAGGCCGTGCCCCGGAGTCAGCGGGAGGGGATGCTGGCCCTGGGAGCCACCCAGTGGGAGGTGATATGGGGCGCTGTGGTCCCCTACGCCCGCTCCGGCATCCTGGGGGCTCTGATCCTCGGCCTGGGCCGGGCCCTGGGGGAGACCATGGCCGTTACCATGGTGATCGGCAACCGGCCGGACATCTCCGCCTCCCTCTTCGCCCCCTCCTACACCATGGCCAGCGTCATCGCCAACGAGTTCAGCGAGGCCACCTACAATCTCTACCTGTCGGCGCTGGTCGAGATAGGCCTGGCGCTCTTCGGGGTGACCCTGCTGCTGAACGCCCTGGCCAGGCTGCTGGTCTGGCGCACCACCCGGCTTTCGGGAGGTGAGCGGTAATGGCGCAGCGGGGGTTAGCGGTAACTCGAGGCAACCATCTGCGGCGCAAGGTCGCCAACGTGGTCATGCTGGGGCTGACGGTGGCCAGCACGCTCCTGGCCCTTGGCTTCCTGTTCAGCGTGCTGGGGTGGGTGCTGGTGCAGGGAGGATCGGCGCTGAACCTCGACTTCCTCACTCAACTCCCCAAGCCCGTCGGCGAGCCGGGGGGCGGGATGGGGAACGCCATCCTGGGCACCCTGATCCTGCTGGCCCTGGCCTCCCTGATCGGCATCCCCCTGGGTCTCGGGGCCGGCATCTATCTGGCAGAATACGGCAACGGAAAACTGGGGATGGTAATCCGGTTCGTTGCCGACGTGCTGACCGGCATTCCCTCCATAACCATCGGGATCTTCGCCTACACCATGATAGTGCTGCCCATGCGCGGCTTCTCCACCCTGGCAGGGGGTGTTGCCCTGGCCATCATCATGATACCCACCGTCACCAGAGCGACGGAGGAGATGATGAGACTGGTCCCCAGGTCGCTGCGGGAGGCATCCCTCGCCCTGGGGATCCCCGAGTGGAAGACGGTGCTCCGGATAGTGGTCCCCACCGCCATGGGTGGGATAGTCACGGGGGCGATGCTGGCCGTGGCCAGGGCGGGAGGGGAAACGGCCCCGCTGCTGTTCACTGCCTTCGGCAACCGCTTCTGGTCGACGTCGCTGGATCGGCCCATCGCCGCCCTGCCGCTGCAGGTCTTCACCTACGCCCTGTCCCCCTACGACGACTGGCGAGCCCAGGCGTGGGCGGGGGCTCTGGTGCTGGTGGCCATGGTGCTGGTTATCAACGTGGTGGCCCGGTTCTTCGCCCGTGGCACACGCAATCGATGAGGTGATTAATGTTGGACGTCAAGCCCCGGGTCTCGGACAGTCCGACCCAGCTGCAGATCGTTGAAACGCCGGGCAAGCGGGTAGAGATCCAGGACCTCAGCGCCTGGTACGGAGAGAAGCTGGCCATCGAGAAGGTCAGCATCTCCGTCGAGCCAAACAGGGTAACGGCCATCATCGGCCCCTCCGGCTGCGGTAAGTCGACCTTGATCCGCTGCATCAATCGGATGCACGAGGTGGTGCCTGGTGCCCGGGTATCGGGCAGGGTACTGCTGGAGGACGAGGACATCTACGCACAGGGGATCGATCCGGTGATGGTTCGCCGCCGCATCGGCATGGTATTCCAGAAGGCCAACCCCTTCCCCACCCTGTCGATCTTCGACAACGTGGCTGCGGGGCTCCGACTGAACGGCCTCGCTAGCCGGCGAGAGTTGCCGGGGATCGTGGAGAAGAGCCTGCAGCAGGCGGCCCTGTGGGACGAGGTGAAGGACAAGCTGAGCCAGCCCGGCACGGCCCTGTCTGGGGGGCAGCAGCAGCGGCTGTGCATCGCCCGGGCCCTGGCCGTCGAACCGGACGTGCTGCTGATGGACGAGCCCGCCAGCGCCCTGGATCCCGTGGCCACCCTCAGGATAGAGGAGTTGATGCAGGAGCTGAAGCAGAACTACACCATCGTCATAGTGACCCATAACATGCAGCAGGCGGCTCGGGTCTCCGACTACACCGCCTTCATGCTGGCTGGCGAGGAAAGGGTGGGACGGCTGGTCGAGTTCGGCGAGACCAACCGGTTGTTCACCAACCCCAGGGACAAACGAACCGAGGACTACATCACAGGGCGATTCGGATGAGGGATGGGGCTGCAGAACCGTTGATGCTCTGGCATGCTGCGGCTAGAATGACGGCAGGGAACCGGCCGGCTCAACGGAGTGTGACGAACTGATACCTGATTGATGAAGGAGACAGGTCCATGACTACCACCAGGGCAACCTTCGACCGCCAACTGGCGGGGCTGAAGGACGAAGTCTTGATCCTGGGCAGCATGGTGGATAAGGCCATCGCCCGCTCCGTCGAGGCCCTCAAGAGGCGAGATCGAAACGAATCGGAGATAATCATCTCCGACGACATGAAGATCAACCGGAAGCGGTTCGAGATAGAGGAGAAATGCCTCCTGCTGCTGGCCACCCAGCAACCGATGGCCAGCGATCTCCGGGTGATCGCCGCCGCCATGAGCATCATCACCGACCTGGAGCGGATGGCGGACCACGCCGAGGGGATCGCGAAGATCAACCTGATGATGGGAGACGAGCCGCTGTTGAAGCCGCTCATCGACATCCCCAAGATGGCGGACAAGTCCCGAGACATGCTGAGGCGGAGCCTGGATGTCTACGTCGCCCGGGACGCCGAGGGAGCGAAGCGGCTGGCCGCCGAGGATGACGAGGTCGACGAACTGTACAATCGGGTCTACCGCGACCTGCTGGACATCATGATCAAGGACCCCAACACCGTCACCCGAGCCACCTACCTGCTATGGGTCGCCCACAACCTGGAGCGGGTCGCCGACCGGATCACCAACATCTGCGAGCGGATAGTGTTCATGGTGACCGGCCAGATGCAGGAAATGAACGTATCGAAGTACTAAGGGCTGCTATAATCTGACAAGAGAACACTCACACGATATCGGAGGGGCAGTCTTCAGTGGCGAAGATCCTGGTGGTGGACGACGAGCGGATCCTGCTGGATACCCTTCGGTACAACCTCGTCAAGGCCGGCTACGAGGTAAGGACCGCCGCCGATGGCGAAACCGCCCTCAGGATAGCCCGGCAGGACTCCCCCGATCTGGTCCTCCTGGACGTGATGCTTCCCAAGATCGACGGCTTCGACGTATGCCGCACCCTCCGCCAGGAGAGCGCGATCCCGATCCTGATGCTGACGGCCCGGGACGAAGAGGTGGACAAGGTGCTCGGCCTGGAGTTGGGCGCCGACGACTACCTCACCAAGCCCTTCAGCATGCGGGAACTGATGGCCAGGGTGAAGGCGCTGCTGCGGCGAGCGGAGATGGTGCACCCCGAAGAGGATCCTCCGGCGGCCAAACCGCTGCGGGAAGGGGATCTGGAGGTCGACCTGGTCTCCCACCGGGCCGCTCGCGAGGGTGAGACTCTCCATCTGAAGCCCAAGGAGTTCGACCTGCTGGCCTTCTTGATGAGCCATCGAGGACAGGCCTTCTCCCGGGATCAACTGCTCCAACAGGTGTGGGGCTACGACTACGCCGGCGATACCCGGACGGTGGACGTCCACGTCCGTTGGCTAAGGGAGAAGGTGGAGAGGGACCCGTCGAACCCCCGGTTGATCGAAACAGTGAGGGGTGTTGGATACCGATTTGAAGGGTAGAGGCCGGTGAACACCGTCTCCAAAGGGCTCCCGCCTGCCAGCCTGCGCTCTCGCATTGCCATCGCCTACGCCCTCTTGATGATCCTGTCCGTCGGGGCCCTGAGCGCCTACCTGGTCCAGGTGGGACAGGGGTCCTACTTCTCCACCCTGTACCAGGGTGTGGAGGGACAGGCAAAACTGGTGAGCGTGGCGGTACGCCCCTACCTGATCGACCATCGACCTCCAGCTGAGATCGACACCCTGGCCAAGAAGCTCGGCCAGGAGACCGGCGTTCGAGTCACCATCATCGACCGAACCGGGGTAGTGCTGGGGGATTCGGAGCACGATCCCCTCACCATGGAGAACCATGGGCAGCGGCCTGAAGTGCTGGCCGCCCTGGAAAACGGGAGTGGGGAGTCCCAGCGCCGCAGCGCCACCGTCGGCTACGACCTCCTCTACGTGGCGGTCCCCATCCACGATGGTAGCCAGTTGCTGGGGGTGGCTCGGGTAGCCCTGCCCCTCTCGGAGGTCAATCAGGCCACAGAGAACATCACCAGGGCCATCGTTCTGGGGGGGCTGGTGGCCACCCTGCTGGCCGTCCTCCTGGCCGTGATCATTGCAAGAAGCGTCACAGGCCCCGTGGAAGCGCTGACCTCGGTGGCCAGTCGGGTGGCCGAGGGTGAACTGGATCAGCGGGTCGGGGTCTACTCCCGAGATGAGGTGGGGCGGTTGGGCCGGGTCTTCGACATGATGGCCGATCGGCTTCAATCTACCATCAAGACCATCTCCTCAGAGAGAAACACCCTGGCGACGGTTCTGGCCGCCATGGCCGACGGGATACTGATCGTGAATCGACAGGGCCAGGTGGTTCAGGCCAACCGGGCCGCTGCCTTCCTTCTAGGCTCATCCCCGTCCTCCATGGAGGGCAGGTCCTTCGTGGAGGTGCTGCGGGATTACGAACTGAGCGCGGTCCTCCAGAGATGCCTGCAGCAGGCCTCCCCGCAGAGCGGCACCGCCGAGGTGGACCCGGGCCACAGATTCCTCCGGATCGTGGCAACCCCCCTTCGGGGCGGGCAGGCGGGCGCCCTGGCCCTCCTGCAGGACCTGACCGAGATCCGGCGGGCGGAGACCGTTCGGCGCGACTTCGTCGCCAACGTCTCCCACGAACTACGGACCCCTCTGGCTTCCCTCAAGGCCCTGGTGGAGACCCTGGAGGAGGGCGCTCTCGCCGAGCCCGAGGTGGCCCGAGACTTCCTCTCCAAGATGCACGTGGAGGTGGACGGGCTGACCCAGATGGTCAGCGAGCAGCTGGAGCTGTCCCGGATAGAGAGCGGGCGCGCGGCCCTCTCCCTGCAGCCCGAGGAGATGGAGCCGCTGCTGCGGGAGGTCACGGAGCGTTTGGCTGCCCAGGCCGGCCGGGCGGGATTGAGGATGACGCTCCAGCTGCCGCCGGAGTTACCCAGGGTCATGGCCCATCGGGAGAGGATCCAGCAGATGCTGGTGAACCTGCTCCACAACGCCATCAAGTTCACGCCCTCGGGGGGCGAGATCACGGTCGGAGCCCGGGCCGAGGGGGATCGAGTCCTGGTGTGGGTGGCCGACACCGGCGTGGGTATCTCCGAAGAGGATCTCCCCCGCATCTTCGAGCGGTTCTACAAGGCCGATCGCTCCCGATCCGGGGGAGGGACCGGGTTGGGGCTGGCCATCGCCAAGCACGTGACGGAGGCTCACGGCGGCCGCATTTGGGCCGAGAGCGTAGAGGGGAAAGGCTCCACCTTCACCTTCGGCCTGCCGGTAGCCGAGGACCCCGCCCCATCCTCGTAACCGCCTCTCCCCTTCTACCTTGTATCTCTTCATCCTCGGTTTACCCGGCACCACTGTTTTGCTATACTGCACCCGAAGCTCCTGATATCCCATTTCCCCACACTCTGTCAGCTCTACCGCCAGTTGGGAGGAATCACATGACGGGTGGCGTCATGTACTCCGAGTTGCACGTGCTCTCCGGAGAACGCCAGGACAGCTCGCACCTGGCCGGAGTCGCCACCGCTCCCGTTCTCTCCTTCTTCAAGCGACGTCGCGGGCAGCTGTTCACCATCGTGGACCCCAGCCTGCCGGGTTTCGAGGCCATCTGCCGCAGGCTGATAGAGACCATCGAAGACGAGTACTTCCGCGACCCCTCCCGCACCGTCACCGGCAGCCTGCGCCAGGCCATAGTGGCAGCCAACGAGGTGCTGCGTAGCGAGAACTCCAGGGCCACACCGGACCGCCAACTGCGGACAGGGATCTCCTGTGCCGTGATCCGGGAGGCGGATGTCTACATCGCCCAGGTGGCCCCCGCCAATGCCTTCATCCTCCATGGGGGTGCGGTCAAGCGGGTTTTCAGCACCTACAGTGTGATCCCCGATGTGAGCAGCAACGGCACCAACAGAGCCTCCGACTCCCTGGGCGCCGGTCTGGATCCCCACGTCAACTTCGCCTACAGCCCTCTGGAGGAGGGCGATCTGGCGGTGCTGGCCTCCGGCGCCTACTGGAAACTGGTTCCCGACCGATACATCCTGGATGCTGCCAAGCACGTAGATCCTGACATGGCAGCCTCGGAGCTGTACGGCTGCTATCTGGCCCATGCTCGGCGTCCCACTACGTCCCTGATCGTGATCCGGATGTCGGAGGTGCCGGCCCGGCAACGAAGCAACGGTAAACAGGAGGAAAGCCGTCCGGCCCTGGTGGAGATGACGGAGCTAGCCACGGTGGCGGAACCACCGCCGGCGAAGCTCCCCTCCGGAAATGGACGGGGAGCAGCCAGACCCGTTCGGGAGCGGGAGAAGGTCTCGACCTCTCCGAAGCCCTCCCTATGGAACCGGCTAAAACCGAAACGGGAAGAGAAAACGGTCGCCCTCTATCCACCAGGACCGCCGCTGGAGGCCGTGGGCAGGACCTCGGTGCGGCTGCGGTCGCGAGGTCCCCAGAACTGGACCGACCGGCACGGCCCCCCCTCGTGGCTGGCCAGGCTGGTTCTGATGGTGGGGCTGGCGGCCATCCTCGTCCTGGTGGGGAGCATGGCCATCAATCTGTTCCGATCGTGGCAGTTGGGCGACCCGGTGGCGTTGGCCAAGGAGGCGCAGGAGAAACGGACCCAGGCCGCTGCCGCCAACGACCCCGCCAGCGCGAGAACCCTGCTGGGCCAGTCCTACGACCTGTTCGAGCGATCCCTTCGAGCCAAGGAGGACCCGTCGGTCCGTACCGAGGCGGCCGCAGTGCAGGCCGGCATGGACAAGATCGACCTGACCGTGAGGGTCAGCCAGGTGAACACCCTGGTGGATTACAGCCCCATCGTCAACGACAAGGGGGATCCTGCCCAGCTGGTGGTGGACAGCAGCAGTCTGTACGTTCTGGACGAGGGACTGGACCGAGTATACAAGTACGATCTGACGGCCGGCGGGAATGGAGTGGCGGATCCCGGCAAGCACCAGGTGGTGGTGAAGCGGGGCGACAAGCTGGATGGAGGCACCGTGGGCGACTTGCTCGCCCTGACCTGGATGCCGGCCGGCCAGTTGAGGAATTCTTCGGCCCTGTTCGCTCTGGAGAGCGGGCGCTCCCTGGTGACCTACGACCCCAAAGGGGATCTCTCCCGGATCGAGGTCTCCGAGAGCCAGAAGTGGGGGAGCATCCAGGCCATCAACGGTTTCGCGGGCGGCCTCTACCTGCTGGACACGAAACTGAAGGGGGTCTTCTACTACCCACCCACCAAGAACGGCTACGAAAGCGAGCCCTACACCATCGTGGACTCTCAGGCCAAGGTGGACCTCTCCAAGGCCGTGGACATCGCCCTGGACGGCAACCTGTACATCCTGGAGGGCAGCGGGACAGTGAAGCGGTTCAACCGGGAGGGCCGCCCCCTGGACTTCGCCGGGGGACTGCCCGATGGGCCGGTAAAGGGGCCGAAGGCGCTCTTCGCCAGCGCCAATACCCGCTCCCTCTACCTGCTGGATACGGCTGGCGAGCGAGTGATCCAGTTCTCGCCCGAGGGGAAGCTGCAGAGGCAGTTCAAGGCCGACGGGAAGAACGTCTCCTTCAACGATCTGCGGGACCTCTTCGTGGACGAGGCCGGTCGAAAGGTCTACCTCCTGGCACACAAATCGCTGTTCAGCTTCGACCTGCCGCCGATGCAGTAGGCATGCTATGGTAGAGACGCGACATGTCGCGTCTCTACGCGGATGTCCCCTGAAGTGGGGGTATCCATAGGGGCTCGCGCCCGTATACGGGGTTGGGGTGTCCCCAAGACAACCCTCACCCTCACCCTCTCCCAAAGGGAGAGGGAAGAAGTGGGAACAATGCGAATCCTTGGGATAGAGTCCTCCTGTGACGAAACGGCGGCATCGGTGGTAGCCGACGGCCGCCGTTTGGAATCTAATGTGGTCGCCTCCCAGATCGACCTCCATCGTAAGTACGGTGGGGTGATGCCCGAGGTGGCATCGCGCGCCCACCTGCAGGCGATCATGCCCACCGTGGAGGAGGCCCTGCAGCGGGCTCAGGTGGATTGGTCCAGGATCGCCGCCATCGCCGTCACCCGAGGCCCGGGGCTGGCGGGGTCGCTGCTGGTGGGGGTGAACGCCGCCAAGGCGATCTCCATGGCCAAGGGGATACCCCTGGTGGGGGTGAACCACCTGGAGGGGCACATCTACTCCAACTGGATCATCACCGACGGGCCCTCCCCGGAGCCCGCCTTCCCCCTCCTGGTCCTCATCGTCTCTGGCGGTCACACGGACCTGTTTCTGATGACGGACCACGGGGTCTACCAGCGGCTGGGCAGCACCCTGGACGACGCCGCCGGTGAGGCCTTCGACAAGGTGGCCCGGATCCTGGGGGTGGGCTACCCCGGTGGTCCCGCCATCCAAAAGGCGGCTGAAGGCGGGGACCCCAACGCCTTCCACTTTCCCCGGGCCTGGCTGGGGGAGAGCTACGATTTCAGCTTCAGCGGACTGAAGACGGCCGTGCTCCGCACCGTCCAGGGGCTGGAACCGCCGCTGCCCGTGGCCGGCCTGGCGGCCAGCTTCCAGGAGGCGGTGGTGGACGTGCTGTCCACCAAGGTGGCCAGAGCCGCCCAGCAGTTTCGGGCGGCGCAGGTGGCGATTTGTGGCGGGGTGGCCGCCAACCTGGCCCTGCGTCAGAGGGTGAAGGAGCGGGTAACGGTGCCGGTGCACATCCCTCCCATCTATCTCTGCACCGACAACGCCGCGATGGTCGCCAGCGCGGGCTACTACCACTTCCGGGCGGGCCAACGCGACGGCCTCGACATGGATGTGTCTCCTAACCTGCCTCTGGCGTGAAAAGTAGGGGCGAAG
>JAJZQR010000363.1 GCA_021806765.1 Chloroflexota bacterium
CGCAAGTAGGGCCACGGCATCCAGTTCGCTAGGCCAAAAGCTGGCTGGCGACACCCCTTAACCAGGCGTCGCCAGCCAGCAAAGGTAACCAGAAGGACAGGACTTAACAGCCTGCCGCGGGCATTTGTTTGTCTCTTTCAGAGTTCATCTACGTTGGGATTCGAGAACGTACCCCAGTCGCCACCCTGCACCCCTTTCAATTCCCCGGCCGCGGGAGTGAAAAGGGGCACTTCGAAGGGAGTCTTTCCGGGTGGGTGAGGGAGGTGGGGCCAGGACTCCGATATGGCAGCGTGGTCATCCGCAGTCGTCAGACATATAGCGTGGGGGAGACTACAGTCAAACCGGTGGGCCGGTCGGCCGGCCAAGAGAACGGCTTTTACGCTATAGCTCTACACAGGAGGACGAAACACCATGTCCAACCAGGAGCAAGGCACTGTGGATAGGCGGCGTTTCTTGCAGATGATCGGACTAGCCAGCGCCGTCGTTGTATTTGGTGGCATCATCGGTGGTTGCTCGACACCGCAGTCTTCCCCACCTGCCACGACCAAACCGATCGTAGCGGAGCCAACAAAGGCGCCGGCACCAGCAGCAGCACCGGCAACGGCATCGACCCCGGCTGCCGCCACAAACAGCAAGACGGTCCGCTTTGCCTTCCAGCCAAACGCGGACACAGCGCAGGACAAGGGAGCCAAGTGGTTCGCCCAGTACTTGGCTGACAAGACCAACGGCCAGCTCAAGGTAGATGTCTTCCCAGGCGGCCAACTCGGTGCAGAACGCGACCAGATAGATGGCCACCAAATGGGGTCAATCGAGATAGGGGTCAGCGGCACCCTTCTCGGCACCGTGGCCCCCGAGTGGGGGCTCGTGCTGGATACCCCCTACGTAGTTCGGAACACGGACCAATGGCGAAAAGTGGTGGATGGTCCCCTAGGTGAGCCGATCAAACAGGCTCTGCTGGAGCGCAAGGGTATCCGTCTGATCGCAAACACGAACAGGGGAACCCGCTACCTGACAACCAACCAACCGGTCCATGTACCCGACGATCTGAAGGGCCTCAAGCTACGGGTTCCCGAGCAGGAGGCCTATGTGGCCGCGTGGAAGATGCTGGGCGCGACCGTGACTCCAATGGCATGGCCGGAGGTCTTCCTGGGGCTCAAGCAGGGCACCATCGGCGCCCAGGAGAACCCGCTGGAGGTCATCTACACGTCTTCCCTCTTCGAAGTCCAGAAATACGTGAACGCCACCAGCCACATTTCCACGGGTCTCCAAATAGTCGTCAGTGACAAGTGGTATCAAAGCCTACCTGCTGATCAGAAGAAGGTCGTTTCCGACGGTCTCGTGGAGGCCGGCAAGGTGATGGACAAGTACGTAGCCGATGACGAGGCAGGGTACGAGAAAAAGCTCCAGGATAAGGGCATGGTCTGGAACCGAGACGTAGACCTCGCCAAGTTTCAGGCAACGCTCAAGGACCTGCCAAAACAGTTCGAGAGCAAGTGGAAGCCGGGCTTCTACGAAGCCGTTCAAAGCGTGAAGTAGCCCGGAAGCGGGTCGGCGCCATAGTGCGCCGGCCCGCACGTCTCAGAAGGAGTCAGCCATGAATGGACGCGAGCGCATACTGACGGCCCTTCAGGGTGGTCAGCCTGATCGGGTCCCGTTGTTCGAACTGGACATCCATCCCAATGTGATTGAGGGCATTGTTCCGGGTGGCGACTTGTTCGCCATGGTAGAGAGCGTGGATCTCGATGGCATCTGCAACAGCGCCCGCTATAAGCATGAACCAGTCGATGATGTGCGCTATCGTGATGAATGGGGCACGCTCTACCACCTTTCGGAGGAAATCGTCGATGCGCCCCTGGATGGGCCCATCCATTCCATGACTGATCTGGCCCACTACACTCCTCCTGACCCGCTCGCAGAGGGACGGCTTGGGAACCTATCGGAGGCTGTCCGTCGTTTCAAGGGCCAAAGGGCAGTCGTATGGAACCAGCGAGACGCCTTCATGACCACTGCGCTGCTGTCAGGGCTCGAGCGCTTTCTGATGATGATGTACGACGAGCCTGACGTGGTGCGACGCATGGTGGACATGGTCGTGGAGGTACACACGGCGCTTGCCCGGCGTGCGGTACGCGCGGGCGCGGACGTAATCGCTCTCGGCGACGATTACGCCTGGCGTACAGGAACAATGATGTCGCCCTCGAAGTTCAGTGAGTTCTTCCTGCCAGGGATCAAGCGCATTGTGCAGGCCGTGCATGAGGAAGGTGCCCTGTGCTTCAAGCATACTGACGGCAACATCTGGGCGCTCATGGATTTCTTCGTTGAAGCCGGATTCGATGGGATCCACCCGCTGGAACCAATAGCAGGGATGGATCTAGGAGAGGTAAAACGACGCTACGGCCACAGGCTGTGTCTACTCGGCAATGTGGACTGCGGATACATGCTGAGCGAAGCCCCAATCGACGAAGTCGGGGTCGATGTGAAGTGCTGTTTGCGTGACGGAGCGCCGGGTGGAGGCTACGTGCTGACCTCCTCGAACAGCCTGCACTCGTCGGTCAAGCCCGTCAATTACCGAGTGATGGTCGAGACCGCGCACGAATATGGCAGCTATCCTCTGGACATGCAGGCGCTGCACGCGTAAGACAGTCTTGGCTTCTACTTAATCCGCAGCGTCTGCCAGTGGCAACTGCTCGTTTCTAAATTGATGCAACTGTGTCCGTGCCTCTACCCTTGGTGTCGATGTCGATTCATAGACTGACTAGAAGAGGGGCTATTTACAGTGAGTGAAATGACCCGTCGAGAGAGGATAATGGCCTCTGCTCGCAGACAGCGTGCCGATAAGCTGCCGTTCTTCCATTGGTGGCGACACACTCAGACGGGTTGGGCCGAACGGGAGTGCCGCAACCGCGGCATGGGCATCTGCTGGGAGCGCCCTTCCTACGTCGAGCGGCTGCACGGTGTCGACGTCACCGAGCAACACGCCGTTATCGACGGCAAGACCGTGATTAGGCGGACCTACTCGACCCCCATTGGCAGCGTGTATGAGGACGAGTTGAGGGAACCCGGCGCGGGCCATTGGCACGGCAATCGTAGTTGGAGGTCCATGGTGCCTTGGCTCACCTCGCGGCTGATCAAGGGGCCCGAGGACTACAAGGTCGCCAAGTACATCGTGGAGCACATCGAGTATGAGGCCGACCACTTTCCCATCGAGCAGGCCATGGAGTGGCTGGGCGACGAGGGCGTAGTGATGGATAGCATCCCCCACTCTCCTTTTCAGCACCTGACGATCAACTGGATCGGCAGTGACGGTGGCCGCTGCTTCTTCCACCTGGCCGACTACCCCGATCTGTTCGACGATCTCTGCCAGGCCCTTGAGAAGAGTCGGGAGCCCATGTGCGAGATAGCCGCCAAGTCTCCGGCTCCCATCACCTGGTGGGGTGATAACATCGACGGCCAGTTGGTCACCCCAAAGCTGTTCGAGAGGTACCGCATGCCGGAATACCAGAGGGTCGGGGATCTGCTCCACGCCCACGGAAAGCTGTTGGCCCGAGATGGTCAACAGAATTGCGGAGGAGATTTCGGGTCCTGACTTCCGGCTGAGAACCTGCTCGTGACCGCTCCGACGATCGCAGCTAGGGGGGAGTCCACATGAGCCACGAGAAAACCTAGGTTTTCTCTGGGTATCGACAAGCAGATGACGAACCTCTGACCACACCATCACCGAGGAGGACAGACCTGACGATGTCTAACGATTTTCGCTTCGATCTTGTCCAGGGCTGGGAGCAACTCCCTGCGGGCTGGACCCACAAGGACGTGGTGGGCGTCGGTGTCGGCTCCCGCGACCGAGTCTTCCTGCTCACCCGCAGCGATCCCAGGGTAATCGTCTACGAGCCGGACGGCACTTTTGTCGCCTCCTGGGCTGAAGGGACCTTCACCAACCGCACCCACGGCATTCGGATCGGTCCGGACGACTCGGTCTACTGCGTGGACGATGGTGACCACACGGTCCGCAAGTTCTCGCCCACCGGCGAGCTGCTGATGACCATCGGCACCCCGGGCGAGTACTCCAATACCGGCTACACCAAGGATCTGGCGAACGCCGACCTCTGGACTCGGCTGAAGGCGATCAATCGCCCTGGAGGACCCTTCAACCGACCGACCAACATCGCTATCGCGCCCAACGGCGACCTCTACGTCTCCGACGGCTACGGCAACTGCCAGGTCCACCGGTTCAGCGCCGACGGAAAGCTGATCCAGTCCTGGGGTGAGCCGGGCTCCGGTCCCGGCCAGTTCATGCTGGTCCACGACGTCTGGGTAACCCCGGACGAGCGGGTGCTGGTCGCCGACCGGGAGAACGACCGGATCCAGATCTTCAGCCTCGACGGCAAGTACCTGACCGAGTGGACCCACCTGCACCGGCCCACGGGGATCTACCAGGACAAGAACGGCCGGCTCTACGTCTCCGAGCTGAGCCGCCGCAAGGGGATGCTCTCCTTCCGACTGGGCGAGCAGCCGGAAACCCGGCCCGGGAGCGTCGCGATCCTCGAACCCGACGGAAAGCTGATCCACCGATGGGGCGGGGCAGACATGGCAGTGCCCGGCAACTTCTACGCGCCGCACTGCATCTGCGTCGACTCCAAGGGCGACGTCTACGTGGGGGAGGTGACCCACACCGACTGGGTGAGCAAGGGTCTGGCCCCAGAGGGCGCTCACATGTTCCAGAAGTTCACGAGGCGGTAACGTGCGCGCCGCGCTGAGCGGCCGCCCTACGATATACTCCTTCTTCGTCGAGAACTACGTCTCCGGCCTAACGGCGGGGGCGGTGAAGGGATAACGGGAGGCAGACATGGCACAGGTAGTGTTGGACCACGTGACGAAGAAGTTTGGGGCCGTCACCGCCG
>JAJZQR010000042.1 GCA_021806765.1 Chloroflexota bacterium
AATCTTCCCCACACAGCAAACCCTGGGAGTTGGCACCGTGGTAAACGTGTTGGACGTGCTGGTAGAGCGCGGCTTCGTCAAGGACGTCTCCGACGAGCAAGGGCTGCGCGCTGCCCTGGAGAGGCCCATCACCTTCTACATAGGATTCGACCCGACGGCCTCCAGTCTGCACATGGGACACCTGCTTCAGATCATGACCATGGCCTGGATGCAGCGGTTCGGCCACCGCCCCATCGCCGTGGTGGGCGGCGGCACCGGCATGGTCGGGGACCCAACGGGGAAGACGGTCAGCAGGCCGATCCTCACCGTCGAGCAGATCGAGGAGAACATGCGGGGTCAGAAGGTCCAGCTCCAGCGCTACCTGGACTTCTCCGAGGGTCGCGCCCTGATGGTGAATAACGCCGAGTGGCTGACGAAGCTGAACTACATCGAGTTCCTGCGAGACGTCGGCGTGTACTTCAGCGTCAACCAGATGCTGTCCATGGAGACCTACCGGACGAAGCTGGAGTCTGATGCCGGGCTCAGCTTCCTGGAGTTCAACTACGCCCTGCTCCAGGCCTACGACTTCCTCACCCTCTACCGGCAGTACGATTGCATCCTCCAGATGGGGGGCAGCGATCAATGGGCCAACAGCCTCGCCGGAGCGGACCTGATCCGCAGGGTCGAGGGAGGGCAGGCCTACGTGTTGGTAACCCCGCTGCTGACCACAGCTTCGGGCGCCAAGATGGGGAAGACCGAGGCAGGGGCGGTATGGCTGGATCCGGAACTCACCTCGCCCTACCAGTTCTACCAGTTCTGGATCAACAGCGAGGACCCGGACGTGGAGCGGTGGCTGGCCCTCTACACCTTCCTCCCGATGGAGGAGGTGCGTGAGCTGGGCAAGCTGCAGGGTGCCGACATCCGGAAGGCCAAGGAGGTGCTGGCCTTCGAGGCCACCAGGATCACCCACGGCGAGGAAGCGGCCAGGGAGGCCCGAGCGGCCTCGCGGGCCCTCTTTGGGGGCGGCGAAGGCTCCATGGAGGGGGTGCCCACAACCGAGATCTGCGCCAGTGACCTGGCCGAGGGGATACCGGCCTCGCAACTGTTCGCCATGGTGGGGTTGGCTGCCTCCCGAGGCGAGGCCCGGCGGCTGATCCAGCAGGGCGGGGCCTACGTCAACGGGGACAGGGTAGAGGCCGTGGACCAGCCCATAACCCCCCACGACCTGGTGGAGGGCTCCCTCTTCCTGCGGGCGGGCAAGAAGAAGTACCACCGCATCATCGTCAAGTAACGACGATTCCCCTCTCCCTCTACGAGAGGGTCAGGGTGAGGGCTCAATCGGCAGCGTCGAACCGGCCCTCACCCGCCCTTCGGGCGGCCTCTCCCAAAGGGAGAGGCGATGCAGCGTGGACGGCCTCTCCCAAAGGGAGAGGCATCAGGTGATCTTCTGGTGCAGCACCTCGACCTGGTAGCCGTGGCGGATCGTCCGTCCCAGCACAGGGTCATGTAGCTCCATATCGTAGCTGTCGGCGTAACTGATCCCGCCCAACGAGGGGATGGTTCCCGACATCAGCATCACGTTGTGAGGTTTCGCCCCGAACAGATCCTCCAGCAGCCTCAACCAGGTGGAGGGAGGCAACAGATCAGCCAGGGTGGCCTCCTGGTATAGCCGCCGCTCCCCCCGCTCGGTGACCCAGCAGCGCAGCACCAGGTCGTCCCAGTGGCCGGACACCTCCTGGTACTTCCATACCTCCGGAGCCAGGATATCGGGGTAGCTCTGCTTCGACCACTCGACGCTGCGGCTCTCCAGGTCGCGGTCGGTCTGGTCGCTCCCCACCGTTACGAATACCTCATCCGGCCCGATCAACAGCACGTACTCCACCTCACCCGAGGTCTTGCCATGCTGCACCTGGATCGAGTCGACGGTGGTCGCCAGGTAGTTGCCCAGGGCATAGAGGGTAGGCGTCCGGGTGGGCGCCGGCACCCCAATCTCGGCCAACTCCTCCACGTGCTTCCAGACGGCCGCCTGGTCCCTACCGGCGTATCCGCCGTTGAACAACCGTTCCACCGGGAACTCGATCCTTCGCCCGCTGCCCTGCTCCACCAGTTCCAGCTTCGGAATCCAGCCCATGGTTCCCTCCTTCGAAGCCCGCCGGTCCCAGGCTTGTCTCCACCCCTGGCGGCTACTCGCCCAGGGTCGACGCCGAGTATGTACTCAGCCTCCCCCATCGTCAAGAAGGAACAGCTCTTGCCATCCCCCGGCTCCGGACGCTGTCCGTCTTCTGAGTCTGGCGATGGTGCTTCAAGGGGCTGCAGCAGTCTGCTGCAGTAGAGTGTAAGGAGATGCCCGGCACATGCAGATCCACCGGCCTGCAGCCACCCTACGCCTCCTGCGCCAGCGAGTGACCGCAGCGCTCAAGTCGTTGATCTCGGTTTCCATGACAGTCCTTGTCATACCCGCTCCGGCGGACTTGTCCCCGACACCCTTCCTGGAAGGCCCCCTGGCCCCATCGACAATCCACGTTCGCACTGCCGGTCCCAACCCCGCCTGGGGCGACTACAATCCCGACCTGCGATCCCTGCGGCTGTCCAATGACCGGCTGCGGCTGGCCATCTCATACACCAGCCTGAACACGGCCGGCCTTACCCTGCTCCAGGCCGGCAGGGACAGCCCCTTGATCAAGAACGCCTGCGCCTCCCTCAGTCTGAGGAATGGTGCCTCAATCGACCTTTCCACGGAGGCGCGGCCCACGGGCAGGGTAACGCTGCAGCCGGTAGAGGAGCCGGCCCTGGGCCCGGGGGTTCAGGCTCGGGCCGAGGTGTGGATCGGGAAGCTCGAACGCTCGGGACAGATCGAGGTCACTCTCTTCGAGAGAGGTCCCTACTTCACCTATCGTCTGGTGCTGCCCCAGGATCAGTCCACCGTCAGCGGCTTCACCTATCTGTCGGGAACCTTCCTCTCGAACGAAGGTACCGGACAGCTGTCCTATCTGGCGGACGCCGACGCGGTGAAAGAAGGCACCATTCCCAACTACCCAATCGACATCCCCGTCGGCCAGGGAAAGCCGTTGCTGCTGCGAAACGGCCCCGGCAGCCTGCTGCTTGCCGTGGTGGATCCTTCCGACGCTCCATCAACCTTTCGAGCCTCGTCCACACCAACGGGCACCGCCTTTCAGTGGCAGCAGAGGTACGCACCGGGGAACTACCCCGACGGCCAGGATGTATCTCCCCGTCTACTGGTCCAGTTGGTGGACGACCACGATCTGATCGGCGCTTTCGCGCCCTATCGTTCCCTGATGCAGACCCTCTACCCGCCGGCCCCGGCCCCCGACTGGTTCCGGCACCAGTGGATCAGCTGGTACCTCTACGGAACGGAGATCGACGAGCAGAAGCTGAGATCCCAGATCGACTACATCGCCGCCAATCTGAACGACGCCGGCCCGTGGAGCATACTGATCGACGCCGGCTGGTACCTGGCAGAGGGAAGATCGGACGGCGACTGGAAGAACGTGGATCTGGCCAAGTTCCCGTCGGGCCTCCAACCTCTGGTGGATTACGCCCACTCCAGGGGGATCAAGGTAGTCCTCTACTTCTCCGCCTCCTATCTGGACGATAGGGTCGCAGCCGGCAACTGGCTGGGGCTCAAGGGGATCATCGACCAGCATCCGGATTGGCTGTTGCCGATCCGGAGCGGCGACCCGTGGCACGCCTACTACTACAACTACGCCGATCCAGAGTTCCAGGAATATCTGAAGAGCGTGCTCCACGACTACTTCGTGAAGTACGGCGTCGACGGCATCAAGGTCGACGGAATGGAGGACTCCCGCCTGGCCGTGGAACGGGGGATCCAGCGCGGTCTCTACACCGGTGCCACCCAACCGGTTCTCCCCACCACCTCCGTCTATGCCTTCATATACAACGAGGCCTCGGCCCTCCGGCCGGACGTATACGTCGAGGCGGGGTGGCGGATGCCGGCCTACTCGGCCCCCAACTTCACCGTCGCCCGCCAGTCCGACGACAATCCCGATTTCGACAGCAGCTACCCTGCGCCGGGGCTGAGAGACCACGTGGACTACGCCATCGCCCAGTGGTTGTTGCTGGGCCAACGGCCGCACCTGGGCAACTTCTGGGGAGACCCCAATGGCGACCCCATCGGCCTGCAGTGGCTGGAAGCAGGGCTGGCTCTAAACGCTCCAGTGGTGTTGGGCTTCGACCTGCCCTCCCTGACCCCCCCGAGCCTCAGCGATTACCGCAGCCGGTTGACCATGCTGCGTCCCTTCGCCGGGCAGATCCGCATCCCCGGCGGGCTGAGATCCGATTCCTTCTCCACCACCCTGGACGGGACCACCTTCCTGGCGCTCCTCAACCGGGACGACCAGGCGAAAGAGATGAGCGCCGACCTGGCCGACCACGGGCTTCCGGGAGACGTTCCCCTGGCGGGCTACGACGTCGAGGGGAGCCGCCCCCTGTCCGTTCGAAGGGCGGTCATGGCTCGAGTGGACCCTCACACCTTGCGACTCTTCGTCCTGCGGTCTCAGCCCGGGGTTCTCTGGACCAACAGCAGTTTCCAGCTGTCCGAATCGCCGGGAAGGCTGACTTTGGACATGGCAGGGCCCTCTGAACTCCCCGGCTTCGCGGAGATAGCGACTCCCATGCCAAATACCGTCCGGCTAAACGGGGAGCCCCTGTCCCAGGATCGATGGAGCTACGATGCCCAGGCCGGCGTCTTGAGGGTCGAGTATCCCTACGGGAGCGATGGCACGGCGCAGATGGAGGTCCAGTACTGAGGAGTGGCCGGTTATCCCTCGGAGGCCGAGGGCTGAGAGCCGGCGATCGACGGCCTGGCAGAAGCCCTGACCATCAACACCGCCACCAGGGCAGCGCCACCGAAGAGGACCGCCGCCAGCCAGAAGGCCCCGGACAGCCCGAAGCTGCTGGCCGCGGCCGCCATGCCCGGGGCCACCAGCCAGGCTGCGTTGCGGGGCATGGGGGTCAGGCTCATCACCGCCGCTCGATGCTGGGCGGGCACGTGGGCAGCCAGGTGGGAGTAGAGCACCACCGCCGTTCCAGACTGGGGGATCGCCCGCAGGATCACCAGCACGGCCAGGACGGCCAGGCTAGGGGCCAGTCCGATGCCGGCGGCGATCACCGCCAGCGCCGGTGCCGCCACCAGGAAGAGCCGAGCGGCGCCCACCCGATCGGCCAGCCGTCCCATGGCCGGGGTCCCTATTGCAGTCAGCACGCCATACAGGGCCAGCAGCGTCCCGATAACGGTGGCCGAGTCGACACTCCCCGAGAGCCGATCCATAAGCACCGGCAGGAAAGGGTCCAGGGCCGCGGTGCCAGCGTAGATCAGGAACCAGCAGAGAAAGTTCCACCGGATGGGCGGAACCCTGGTCACCTGATGAAAGACCAGTCTCAGCTTCGCCCCCATAGGGGTCTCACGATCGTGAACGGAGGGCTCCCGGAAGCCCAGGGTTATCGTCAAGGCAGCGGCGAGAGTCAAGACCGCGTCCATGGCGAACATCGCCCTCAGACCGAGAGTATTGATCATCAGACTTCCCAGCAATGGACCTACGCTGATAGCCACGGTGGAGGCCATCTGGATGATCCCTATCGCCATCCCGACCTGGCGGTCCGGGGTGGCCACCGACTGAGTAGCCATCACCACCGCAGTGTTGCCGTAGGAGAAGCCCAGCAGCAGACGCACCCAGAGCAACTGCCCCACGTCACCGCAAAGGGCCATCAGGCCGTAGGCGACGGCCTCCACGAACTGGGCGCGGATGATGACCGCTTTCCTGCTGTAGCGGTCGGCCAGCACCCCCCAGAAGGGGGAGATAGGTAGGGCGATGGCCAGGGAGGAGGACGCCAGGATCCCGGTCCACCTGGGGATCTCGGTGGCAGGGACGTGAAGCTCGTTCTTCAGATAGAGGGGCGTGAATGCCTGCAGATGGCCCCAGGCGCTCAACTCCAGGAAGGTGCTCACGGAGAAGAGCACCATCAGGAATCGCCAATCCTGGGGGTGAGGCTCAGTCCGGGCGGCCAATGCTGACTCCGCGAGACGGGATGGCTGGACCACGCAGCGCCGGGCACAGGGCCCGACGGTCCCTGGTAGTGTTCGCGACGTCGGGGACGAGCCTCGGCGCTGCCAGAAAACGGCCTGGCAGGGGTGAAGCGCATTCTCCCACCTGGCTGATCTTCCTGCAAGCCCGCCCCGTCTCCTGCTCGCGGTCCTTAAGCAAGAAAGTTGTAATAGTCGGACAAGGTCGGGATCGCCCCTCAACCTCTCATCCTTAGCACAGATCTTACATCGGTTTAGCACCCCGTTCATACTTATGGTAGAGTATTACCTACGTGCTCTTTTGCACATGCCTGCTCCTCATACTTCATCCAGCTTAGACGCTGTCTAACAGGCATAACATCTTCATAGGAAGGGTTTTACCATCGTGAAGCCGCTCTTACGCGGGCTGTTCGCGCTCGCTGCCTTTGTGCTCGCCGTCGGTGCATCTACCGCCTGGGCGGCACCGGCCGATATCACACTGCCCGTGCCCTTCAGGAGTCAGTTCGACGGCTCCGTCTGGGCCGAGTCCGACTGCGGGCCTACCGCCATTTCCATGGTGCTGCAGGCATTCGGCCAGAACGTCCCCACCGTCACCCTGCGCGCCAGCGCCAATCAACTGCTGGGCATCTCCGATCCCAACACGGGCACCAGGGTTCAAGATCTGGCCAAGGTGGTGCAGGAGCATGGTCTCTCCGTGACCGGCCCCTACACGACGGGAGGGCAGTTCCGGCAGTGGACGGCGGACGACGTCAAGACGGAACTGGAGGCAGGACGCCCCGTGGTGGCACAGATGTACTACCCCCTGCTGCCCAACCACAGCAACCGGCCGGTGTACGTCGACCATTACATCGTCATAGTGGGGTTCTCGGGGGATAACTTCATCTTCAACGACCCCGCCGACTACTGGGGACCGGGCTACCATCAGACCATGACTACCAGCCAGATGATGCGCGCCTGGGGAGCCAGCAATGTGCCCTACGGTGGCTTCTCGGTGGGGCCGGGCAGCAGCGGCATCAGCCTGCTCCCTCCGCCTCCGCCCGCCGCCCCGGCGACCGCGGCAGCCCTTGAGGCCCAGCCCAGCCAGGACGCCGTCCCGCAAGCGGCCGGCGCCGCCGCGGCCGCACAGTCGAACCGGGCCGGCGGCCAGCAGCCCTCGGCTCAGCCGAACACGGATAGCGCGAAGGCCGCAGCAACCGCAGCGCCAGCGGTCGGATCGAACGGGGGCGATGCGCTGATGCCAGCGCACGCGTCTTCCGCGCCATCGACCTCTCAGGGTCAGGCCAACAGCGGGGGCGCAGCCACCCCGGCCGCGGGACCGCTTCCGAGCCTGAGCGGCCTAATGGACCAGTTGAAGTCCAGCATCACCGCCGCCACCAGGTAGACGGTCTGCTTTCCGTACGAGGCAATGGCCTCCCCAACCCTTCACTGTTGGGGAGGCCATCTCGTGCCCGCGACCCCGAACGCCGGCATAAGGTTCCCCTCCTTTGTGACTTAAGTCACGGTACTCCTCACCGATCGATGGCATGCTATTCACGTCAGTTGAGAGACAGCGACGTCAAACCGAGCCGGAGCGTCGTCCGGCCGAGGAGGTTACCGTGAGCGAACTACTTGCCGGGACAACGGAGCATCCGATCCAGCTTCTCATGAAGGAGCACGAACTGCTGCTCGAACTGGGCGGCCAACTGGAGAACACGGTCCGAGAAATGGTCGATGCTCCCGACCCGGCCGGCGGGCCGGCCATCCTCCGGCTCAAGGAGATAGCCCGGCAGTTCCAGGCCTCGAGGAACCACTACCTGCGGGAGGAGAACGTCCTGTTCCCCTACCTGGAGAAGCACGGGATCGTGGGGCCGCCGGCCATCATGTGGCAGGAGCACGACAAGATCAGGGCTCTCAAGAAGACCCTGTGCGAGGGCGCCGATGCGGCGGGGAACCTGCCGGCGGAGGAGCTGGGGAAGCGGCTGCAGGGGGTGGCCGAGGAGCTCACGGCGATGCTGGAGAGTCACTTCTACAAGGAGAACAACATCCTCTTCCCTGCCGCTCTGGAGGTCTTGACCGACGAAGAGTGGGCCAGCACGCTCCGGCAGTTCGGCGAGATCGGATATTGGAAGGTATTGCCCGCCGGGCAGACGGCGGCCAAGGAGACCGAGGAAACGGCCCCTGCCCCGATCCCGGTCGACGGGGAGGTCCCCTTCGCCATCGGATCGCTCCCGCTGCAGGCCCTGGAGCCTATCCTGAACACCCTGCCCGTGGATCTGACTTTCGTGGACGCCCAGGACACCGTCCGCTACTTCAGCCAGACCAGAGAGCGGATCTTCCCCCGAACGGCCGCGATCATCGGTCGCAAGGTGCAGCAATGCCATCCGGAGAAGAGCGTCCACGTGGTAAACCAGATCCTGGAGGACTTTCGGAACAACCGCCGAGACTCGGCGGAGTTCTGGATCCAGTCCGGCGGCCACTTCATCCTGATCCGCTACTATGCCGTGCGGCGGGAGGACCGCTACCTGGGCTGCGTCGAGGTGACCCAGGACGCCACGGAGATACGGGCACTCCAGGGGGAGAAACGGTTGCTGGACATGCCCTAAGGCGAGGCGGGATCTTCTTCCTGTAGAAAGCTAGCTGCAGGAATCCGGCCACAGGGCAGAGGCCGAACGCAAAGGGTGGGATCGACGGGTATAATGATCCCCAGGGCTGGCGAGCAGGAGGGTGAAGGGATGGCAGAAGGCGAGGTAGCTCCGCCCGGAAACCGAATCGATGTAGCCGAGGTGGAGGCCAAGTCGCTCCTCAACAAGTCGGGCATCACCGACTGGGCTGTGAACTGCTACGCCGGCTGCCAGCACGGCTGCCGCTACTGCTACGCCCGCTTCGCAACCCGGTTCACCCACCCCGGCGAGCCCTGGGGGAGCTTCGTCGACGTGAAGGTCAACGCCCCGGAACTGCTGGAGAGAGAGGTGCAGCGAAGGCGCGTGGGGCCCGTCTTCGTCAGCTCCGTCTGCGACGCCTGGCAGCCGCTGGAGGCCAGGTACGGGCTCACCCGGCGCTGTCTGGAGATCCTGCTCCACCACGGCTTCCCGGTGCATACCCTCACCAAGAGCGCCCTGGCGATCCGCGACCTCGATCTGCTGGCGGCCTTTCCCGAGCAGGTGGAGTTCGGGGTGACCATCACCACCCTGGATCCAGTTCTCGCCCGCCACCTGGAACCGGTCGCCGCCTCCCCCCTCAAGCGGCTGGACCTCCTGGCCCGGGCCAGGGAGAAGGGCCTCCGGAGCTACGCCTTCCTGGGCCCCCTGATGCCGCGTCTCGCCGATACCACGGAGCAACTCACCCCGCTGCTGAAAGCCATTCGAGAGATCGGCGTGGACTACTTCCTGGTAGACCGTCTGAACCCGCGATACGGGATGTGGCCGGACGTAAAGGGGTTTCTGCAGCGGCACCACCCCGGCTTGATCGGCGAGTACAGAAGGATCCTGTTCGAGAACCGCTACCGGGCGGAGTACACCGACGGGCTCAGGGCTACACTCCAAAGGCTGATCGCCGAACAGGGGATGGAAGACAAGGCCAGACTCTGCTTCTGAGCGCTGCCCGTCCAACTTCCTCCGGTCCCCCAATTCGGCCGGAGCCCCGTCCCTCTTTTGTGCTACTATGGCCTCGGGTCGAGCCTACAAAGAAGGCGAGAGGGGATACACATGGCTAAGACTCTGTCCGCCACCGTTACCTTGAGAAACGGCATGGCCTTCGATGCCATCGCGACTTCCGGCCACACCGTAGCCCTGGACGCCGAGGAGTCGGTCGGGGGAGCCAATCAGGGCTTCCGTCCAATGGAAATGCTGCTGGTGGGGCTGGGCGGGTGCACCAGCATGGACGTCATCTCCATCCTGCGCAAGATGCACCAGGATGTGATCAACTACCAGGTCAAGGTCCAGGGCAACCGGGCGGAGGAGCATCCCAAGATCTACACCGACATCACCGTGGAGCACATCGTCAAGGGGAAGGGGGTGTCGGTGGAGTCGGTCCGGAGGGCCGTGGAACTCTCGGCCACCAGGTACTGCCCGGCCTCGGCCATGCTGGGAAAGGCCGCCCACATCACGCACAAGTACCGGGTGGTCGACATCGAGAACGGCACGGAACAGGTGGGGACGCTGGAGTAGGGACGGGGAGACCGGGCGAAGAGCAGGCATGGCGATGCGCCGGCGGCAGTGGTCCCCAGAATTCTGGGGGCCACTGCCGCCGGTCTGTGTCTACCGGATCTTGCTCAGCTTCGCTTCCAGCAGCGAGGGGGTGATGGCCCCTATCTGGGTGTCCCGGATGATGCCGTTCTTGTCGACGAAGTAGCTGGTGGGAATGGCGCTGGCCTGGTAGGTATCGGCCACCCGGGAGTCGGCGTCGATGGCGAAGGTCCAGTGGTAGCCGTTCTGCTGGACGAAATTCTTTACCGTGCCCTGATCCTCCTGCATGTCGATCCCCAGGAACACCATCCCCTGGTCCTTGTACTTCTGGTACGCCTTCTCCAGGTCGGGCATCTCCTGCCGGCAGGGAGGACACCAGGTGGCCCAGAAGTTCACCAGCACCGGCTTGCCCCGGTAGTCGGAGAGCTTCACCGTCTGGCCATCCAGCGTCTTGAGGGTGAAATCGGGAGCCAGGTTCCCCACCCGAATTCCCACGTCGGGCCGGGCCGAGGTGGAACTCTGGCTAGCCGGCGCCGCCGCGGCGGCAGCCGCGCCGGCAGTGAAGTTTCTGCTACCGCCAAAACAGCCCGCCACCGTCAGCATCGCCAGTCCTACCAACAGTGCCGGCAGTGCCTTCTTGGCCACGGAGATCCTCATGTAATCACACCCCTTCGAGGAGAGCTATCAGCCGTCAGCTATCAGCACTCAGAACCCAGAACCCAGAACCCAGCAGCACGCCTACACGCCGCCCCAGTTGAAGTACTGGGGAAGCAGCCGGAAGGTGTTGGACAGCATCAGCAACCCTATCGCCACCAGCAGAACACCGCTGGCGATGGAGATCACGTTGAGGTGCCGCTTCAATCGATTCAGCATGGCGCTGGCCTGAGCCAGGGCGAGCCCCGTAACCAGGAAGGGTACACCCAGCCCCAGGGAGTAGGCAACCAGGAGATAGATGCCCTGACCCACGGTATCGCTCATGCTGGCCAGACCGATGATCCCGGCTAGCACCGGCCCCACGCAGGGGGTCCACCCGGCGGCGAAGGCGATGCCCACCAGGAGAGAGGTCACCGGGGTGGCGGCGGAAGTCAACTGCGGCGCCATCCTGAACTCCCGATAGAGGAGGGGGATCTTGAAGACACCGATCTCGTGAAGCCCCAGCACTATCAGGACAACCCCGCCTACCTGCCGAAAGAGGTCCGCGTAGCCGGGCAGCACGTAGCCGATCAGGCCTATGGAAGCCCAGAAGCCGACGAACACCAGGGAGAAGCCCAGCACGAAGGCAGCGGAATGGAGCATGGTGACCATCCGGCGCGCATCCGGCGACGACACCGAGGAGGTACCGGCCAGGTGGCCGACGTAGGCGGGCACCAGAGGCAGGACGCAGGGCGAGAGGAAGGAGAGGAGCCCGGCGCCGAAAGCTACCAGCAGCGAAAGATTCTGGGAGTCCAAACAACAACCTCGATATGCAACGACTGGGGCCAGGAGGTCTCCTGGCGGCAGGCTGCCCCCGATCCGGATACCTGCCTGGGGTATCCTAGCCTGCGGCGATTGCCCTGTCAACCAATCCGGGGAACACGCACGAACTGGATGGTTGCTCAGCTTGTGAGTCGGACCATTTCTTGCGATAATGCGCGGACGCATGATTAGTGGTACTAACAGTTAGGGGTACACACCGTGGCTTCCCTCTCTGAAGCGACCTCAGAGGAACTGGCTCAGCTGTGGCTCGATATCCTGCCCCGGGTGATGCGTTTTGTCGTCACCGCCGCCGCCTCTGAGGCCTCCGAGCATATGTTGAGCTCGACCCAGTTCCGAATCCTGAAACGACTGTCCTGCGGACCGAAACTGGGGAGCGAACTGGCTCATGCCCTCATGGTCACGCCCCCAACGGTCAGCGCGGCCATAGACAGCCTGGTGCGAAAGGGACTGGTGGAGCGGTGCGAGGCCACCGAGGACCGTAGGGCAATACCGTTACAGATTACTCCAGAGGGTACCCACTGTTTCGACGTGACTCAGCAAAATGCTCTCACCGTGCTCGTTCAACTGGTCGAGCAGATTTCCCCCGACGAGCGGCGCGCCCTGGCGCAGGGGCTGAACGCCCTGAGCGGGGCACTGGAAAGCTATAGTAGGAGTTGACCTCATAATGGAAGAGCGCGTCCAGCAAACCCCCTCTGCACCTCCCACCACGACCAGACCCGGCGGCAACGGCCGGCACCCGAACCCTGATCTGGAGGGCGTCAAGAAGCCCGCGGGCCGCCGGTTTCCGAAGAAGCTGCTGCTGCCCCTGGCTCTAATCCTCGTCGTCGGCGCCGGCATCGTGGGTTACCGCTACTGGGAGATCGCGGAATACTACGTTTCCACCGACAACGCCCAGGTGGCCGGAAGCCTGGTGCAGGTGGGCTCCATGAATGCGGGTCGGGTGGACGCCCTGAACGTGGACATCGGCGACAAGGTCCAGCAGGGCCAGGTGGTCGGTACCGTCCTCCTGCCCACCGCGGTGAGCATGACTCAGAGCGGCACTCCCCGGCTGGATTTCGTCGGCAGCGAGAACCAGCGGGCGGAGATCAAGGCCCCGGTCTCGGGCGTCGTCGTCGCTCGCCAGGCCAACGTGGGCGACACCGTCGCCGTGGGGCAACCGATAGTCACCGTGGTGGATCCCTCCAAGCTGTGGATTCAGGCCCAGATCGAAGAGACCAAGATCGGACGCGTGCAGGTGGGCCAGCCCGTGGACGTGAAGGTGGACAGCCTGGGGGAGACCCTGCCGGGCAGGGTGGTGGCCGTCAGCCGCGCCAGCGCAGCCACCTTCTCCCTGTTGCCTGCTTCCAACGCCTCGGGCAACTTCACGAAGGTAACCCAACTGGTGCCTGTGAAGATCGCCCTGGACTACGGCGATCAGCCGATGGTGCTGGGAAGCTCGGTCGAGGTCAGCATCAGGGTAAAGGACTGACCTGATGGCGAGCTTCAGGGTTCCCAAGCCCCACCATCGCCTGCACGCCCTTCCCTACTACTGGCAGGCGGTAATAGTGGTGATCGTCGGCTCCTTCATGGTGATGCTGGACACCACCGTGGTCAACATCGCCCTGCCCCGCATCATCACCGTCTTCGGTGCCGACGTCCACTCGTCCCAGTACGTGCTGACCGGCTACATGCTGGCGCTGGCCATCATCATGCCCGCCACCGGCTACCTGACCGATACCTTCGGGACCAAGCGGATCTACCTGCTCTCCATGCTGTTCTTCACCCTGGGATCCGCTCTGTGCTCCGCCGCCTGGAACGTGCCCAGCCTGGTGCTGTTTCGGCTGCTCCAGGGGCTGGGCGGCGGCATGATGATGCCGCTCAGCATGACCATCCTGTTCAAGGTTGTCCCGCCGGAAGAGCGAGGGACTGTCATGGGCATCTTCGGACTGCCCATGCTGCTGGGGCCGGTGCTCGGCCCCACACTGGGTGGATACCTGGTCGAGTACGTCGACTGGCGCTTCATCTTCACCCTGAACATCCCTGTCGGCGCCCTGGGTCTGCTGCTGGGTGTGACCCTGCTGCGTGAGACGGACACACGAGACGACCTTCGGCTCGACCTCAGGGGCTTCTTCTTCTCAGCAGTGGGGTTCAGCGCCCTGCTGTACGGCCTCTCCGAGGCCCCCACCGACGGCTGGGATGCCCCTTACATCGTCGGGCTGCTGACCTTAGGTAGTGTGAGCCTGCTGGTCTGGCTCTGGACGGAGCTGACAGTGGAGCATCCGCTGGTAGAGCTGAGGGTCTTCCGCAGCGCCACCTACTCCCTGGCTACCTTCATCAACTTCATCATAACCATGGGCCTGTTCTCCACCATGTTCCTGATGCCCATCTTCCTTCAGAACTTCCGGGGGCTGGGCGCCATGGAGTCGGGTATCCTCTTGCTCCCCCAGGCGCTGGCCTCCACTGTAACCATGCCGATATCGGGCAAGCTGTTCGACAAGATCGGGCCCCGCCCCGTGGTGGTCACGGGGCTGCTGCTGATGGCCTTCTCGACCTGGGAGCTGAGCTTCATCAACCTGGCCACCTCCAATGGCGACCTCACGAGGATCCTCATCGAGCGGGGGCTCGCCATGGGGTTAATCATGATGCCGGTCATGACCGTGGCGATGAACTCGATCCCGCCCCACCTGATTGCGCGCTCCTCCTCCCTGACCAACGTGCTGCGCCAGGTTTTCGGCTCCTTCGGCACGGCCATCTTCGCCACCCTGCTCTCGAGCCGGCAGACCTTCCACCAGGCGATCATCTCCCAGACGGTGACGCCGGACAGCCTGTCGATTCAGACGACGGTGGCCCACGTGCAGATGACATTGATGCAGCACGGCTTCAACGCGATCCAGGCCAAGGCAGCCGTCGTGATGGCCCTCTATCGGGAAGTAGCCATGACCGCCGCGGTGATGTCCTTCGAGGACTGCTTCTACATCGCAGCGGTCATATGTCTCGTGGCCGTCATCCCCACGATGTGGCTGCGCACCACGGGGGTCGCCCGTCGGGGACCCGGGCCGGCGATGACGGAGTAGGAGCCGGCTCCTGCCGGCGATTGGATTGGGGCGACTGCCAAGGGCGTATGCCATACGTCCCTACTGGATCCAGGACGAATTGTGGCCATATCATATATAGAGGGGGGGAAGAGCCGCCGTCCCTGCCCAGTGGGGCGGCGGCCCAAGGGGGACAAAAGGTTGGGTTCGGATCGTTCCGTCGCGTGCTATGATAGAAGACAGATCCCCCAAGCTCCAATACAGAAACTAAGGTACTTCGGGCGTCCCGGTTAAGAGGCTAAAGTAATTCGGGGTTACAACTTTGGAATCTGAAAGACCCCTCGACGATGTGAGCTGGCACATCCTCAAGGAACTGCAAGAGGACGCTCGCTTGAGCTACGCGGAGCTGGGCCGGCGGGTTGGGCTCACCCTGCCGGCGGTGGCAGAGCGGGTGCGGCGCCTCGAGGAGGCGGGCATCATCCGAGGCTATCGGGTGAGGCTGAACCGGGAGAAGCTGGGGCTACCCATCACGGCCTACATTCGGGTGGCCACGGAGAACGAGGCCCGGGGCAGCCACCTGGCGGCCATGGCGAAGGAACTTCCCGAAGTGTTGGAGTGCCACAGGATCACCGGCGACGATTCCTACATCCTGAAGGTCGCCGTTACCTCCGTTCAGCATCTGGAGAGGGTCCTGGGCAAGGTCACCCTCCACGGGCAGCCGACCACCTCCATAGTCCTCTCTTCGCCGGTGACCCACAGAGTGGTAAGCCCATCGATGATCTCCCAATCGGCGGACCAACTCTCGAGGGAAGGGTCCCACTCGGTAGACTGATCCGCTCCTATCCCCTGACCCACTCCGGAATGAAAGGGAACCCGTCCATCGCCCCTTCCGACAGCAGCCGGCGCACCGAGGCCGCCATGGCCGTCTCCATCTGGTCTCGGGCCGCCTGGACCCCCAGGGCACGGAGGGTCGTGATGAACTCGCGATGGCCACGCCGCCCCCGGTAGTCGGGCTCTCGCGGGGGGTGGCGCAGACAGGCATCCACCAACTCCATGTCCAGGTCCAGCAGCAGGGTCCCGTGGAGCAGCAACCCTCCCCACCGCTTGGCCATGGCGTTTCCCGAGATCTTGCGATCCCCCACCGCCACGTCGGATATGCCCCGGGGCTGCGCCTGCACTCCCAGGTCGGCGAGGGCACCTATAAGCAGCCTGCCCCCCAGGGCGAAGAGGGTCTTCATATTGGGCATGCCCGGCGACGGTCCCGTCAGGGAATAGTTGAGGACGTCGGGGGTCTGGAGGACGGTGCCCCCGCCCGTCGATCGGCGGATCACCTCCACCCCCAGCCGCTGGCAGGTCTCCAGATCGGCTACCTGCTCCGGCTTCTCCGAGCTACCAAGCACCACTGTCGGGGCCCCGCCCCACCACAGCCTCAGGGTCAATCGCCCGTCGGAGGCGGCGGCGCGGGTCATCTCCTCGTCGATAGCCAGGTTCTCCGCCACCGACCTGAGGGGAGAGACCACGATCTCCAGCCGAGGCCTTCGGCCATCCGCCCCACCCTCCCGCGAGGCCAACGGGCCATCCCCCGTCACACCCGAAAGATTCAGCACCATGGATTCGCCACGACTCCCTGTTGAACTGATGCACAGCCCGACGCCGCTAAGAGTAAGTGTACCTCACTGAGGGACACTCCACCCGGCCAGGGCCACCAGGAGGAATCGCATCCCCACCAGCACCAGGATCGGGGCTATCGTCCACGATACGTACTTCTGGAGGGCCTCCGTCCAGAACCTCTCCACGACCAGGGACACGGCGGTGATGGCCACCACGAAGAAAGCGGCCCACGCGGCGATCTCGGCGGTGAAGGCGCCCGGCTTCAGGGCCAATTGGGCCACCAGCGCCGCGACGACCGCGGTGGCCACCCCGACGGTGCTCAGCATGTAGGCCATGGGGGGAGGAAAGCCGAACCACCGGTTCAGGATCGGCACCTTGTAGGGCTTCCCGCCGGCGCTGAGAAGCCCCGTGACCAGGCCGAAGGACAGGAAAAGGGGCACCAGTCGGGTCGGGGGGCAGGTCATGGCGCCCTTGGGGTGCATCTTCACCAGCACCAGCCGGAGCCCCACGCCCACGGCATAGATGCCGAAGAGGATCAGCAGCACGGGCTGGGGCAGCACCAGCGCCACCCCACGCCCCACCAATCCTCCTAGCGCGCTGGCCGCCACGATGGGTCCCAGGTAGTGGCGGGGCAGTTTCCGCAGCCCCCTGGACTGGCGGTAGAACAGTACGGCGGCGGCCGCCAGCACCACCAGCAGATTGATCAGGATCGCCTCCTGGAAGGGCAGCCCCACCAGGAACAGCAGCAGGATCACCAGAAAGAAGCGGTCCATGTTGATCTTGATGGAGGCCGTCACGAAACCCACGATGAGGGCGGCCAGGATTGCCTTGATTATCAACGCTGTAAACACTTGCATCTCCTTACGAGATTCGATGGGATTACCTCGGATCAGGGCTCTAAGCCCCGCTGTCTGCTGAAATCAACCCCCTGCTGTCTCGATGCTGAAACCACCTCCGAACTCGGGCCGCCAGGCGCAGATACGCCACCTGGTACTGGCCGCCGAAGATGCTGGCCCAGAAGGGGATAGCCGGAATCGCCGCCAGGAAGCTGGCAGCCACCACCACCGTCGCCAGCTCCAGGTTCCCCTTGACCAGGCCGGTGTAGCCGATGCTCATGCTGGAGCAGGGCACCACCATCACCAGCATGAAGCCGAAGGCCAGCAACGGGTCCGGCAGGAAGAGCCTGCTCAGCAGGAACCCCAGCAGCAGGCCCAGCCCCAACGACGCGGCCACGTACCAGGCCAGATTCCGATTCAACTGCTCCTGGAGAGCTTTGAGTCTCATGCTTACGCTCCAAGACAATCGACGCATCCCTGTCCGCAGTCCTCGCAGTCCACCTACAGGGTCGCGTGATCGATCCCGTACTTCCCCTCACCCACCGTCGGGGCTAAGCCCTACTTCCCGTTGCGGGACGCATCCTCTCCGCCCACCAGTAGCTCCAGTCCGTCCAGGGCAGTGTTGAAGGTGGTCGAGGCCAGGGCGTAGCGCTCCACCGTGACCTCGCCGCACTCTGAGCGGATCACCGTGCCGAATACCGCATCGGCACCCCGATCAGGTAGATGCCCAACGTCGCCACGGCATAGCTCCCTCCCTAAGCATCTGGCCTAGGATCGCGTGCACAATCCGTCGTCATGCCCGCGAATGCGGGCATCCAGGGTCCTCCCGCGGTGGTGTCCTGGACCCCCGCTTTCGCGGGGGTGACGAAGGGCAGACTATCTGGGGCCAGTTGCCTAGTCATGAGCCGCGTCTAGCCAGGTGGCGATCTCTTGCTTCGAGGGGATGCGGCCGTAAGAGACAACCTTGCCGTTCACCACCAGGCCCGGAGTACGCATCACACCATAAGACACGATGTCCTTGTAGTCGGTCACCTTCTGGAAGGTAGCCTCCAGGTCCCTCTCCACGGCCACCTCTTTGACGAGGGCCTCCAACTTCTGGCAGTTGGCGCAACCAGAGCCGAGGATCTTGATCTCCATCTCTCTCCTCCTCCAATTGGTGTGCTGAGTGCTCAGTAGGTCTTCTCCAGCACTCAGCACTCAGCACTCAGCACTCAGCACTCAGCACTCAGCACTTCTCATATGACCAGATTGAATATGTAGCCGACGATGATGATGCCCACGCCCACTACCCCCGCGAACACGGCGATAAGCTGGATCTTCAGCACTCGTCGCAGGATGATCATCTCCGGCAGGCTGAGGGCGACAACCGCCATCATGAAGGCCAGAACCGTCCCCAGGGCAGCGCCCTTCTCCATCAGAGCCTGCACGATGGGGATGATCCCCGCCGCATTGGAGTACATGGGGATACCGACGGCAACGGCCGCCGGCACGCTCCACCAGGCGTCCTTACCCATGATCCCCACCATGAAGTCCTCGGGCACATACCCGTGGATCCCCGCCCCCAGGGCGATGCCGGCCACCACGTAGGGCCACACTTTGCCGACGATGTCCTTCACGGCTTGAGTGGCGTAGCCCACGCGACCCTCGAAGGTCAGCCGCTCATCCAGGGCCGCGTCCCCCACCCTCACCTGGTAGACCCACTCCTCGACCCACCGCTCCAGGTGCAGCCGCCCGATCACCCAGCCCGCCAGAATGGCTATGGTGAGCCCGGTGCCGATGTACAGGCCGGCCACCTGCCAGCCGAAGAGGCCGAACAGCATCACCACCGCCACCTCGTTGATCATGGGCGAGGCGATCAGAAAGGAGAAGGTGACCCCCAGCGGCACCCCCGACTCCACGAAGCCGAGGAAGAGGGGTACCGCCGAGCAGGAGCAGAAGGGGGTGGCGATCCCCAGGGTAGCCGCCAGGACGTTGCCGACACCCTCACGCTTCCCGCCGAGGTACTTCCGAGTCCGCTCAGGGCTGAAGAATGAGCGCAGGATCCCCACCAGGAAGACGATGCCGGTGAGAAGCAGCAGGATCTTGGGCACGTCCAGGAGGAAGAAGCCGACGGCGGAGCCCAGATGGCTCGCGGGGTCCAGACCGAGGGCTTGGTAGCTGACGTAGTCGGACACGCCCGGCAGGGCCTGGTAGGCGACGAGCCAGACTACCGCGGCGACGGCCAGCCGCAGAGAGAGCGGAATGGAAAGGTAGAAGGGACGTTTGGTGGTCTCCAAGGTAGAGAAACCTCCTCTATCGCTCCGGCAATTGCGTGCCGGAGATCTCGCACTTGGGGCAGCTGCAGCCGGGGACGGGAGTGTGCCGCTGCGAGAGCCCGGTAGAGCCCCCTGCCAAGGCCCTAACCGTATCGAGAAGCTCCAACACACGGGGATCAGCGGTCCGGTAGAAGATCCGCTGGGCATCCCGCCGATCCACCACCAGACCAGCCTCCTTCAGCTCCGCCAATTGCTGGGAGATGTAGGGCTGAGGCTTGTCGAACAGGGCCGAGAGGTGGCAAACACACTCTTCATCCTCAGACAGGACCTCCAGCAGCCTCAAGCGGAAGGGGTGAGCCATGGCCTTGAGCAGCCTGGCCTGCACTTCCTCGACTGCAACGGTCGTCTCCATCTCGCCACCTCCAGTATATGCACAATATTGCATATATCATAGTGAGCATATACCGCGGCTGTCAATGGGTCGATCACAAAGGCTTTGGCGGTTCTGGAGACACCCCAGACTCCGCCAGAAGGGGCTCTGCCCCTTCTGGACATACCTGGAGACTCTCTGCCACTTACGCAGTCGACAACGCTGGCCCAGCACGGCGACGGCTCAGGAGAGTTCCCGGAGGAGTCCCCGTATGCGTCCGGCGATCTCGTCCCGGATGCCCCGAACCTTCTCCAGGGGCTGGCCCGCCGGGTCCTCCAGGCCCCAGTCCTCCACGTTCGGCAGGAAGAGCGCAGGACAGGACTCCTCCACGGAGCAGCCCATGGTGATCACCCGGTCGGCTCGATCCACCATCTCCTGGGTGAGGATCTTGGGCCTTGCCCCCGAGATGTCTATCCCCAGCTCCGCCATTGCCCTCACCGCATTGGGATTGACGGCCCCGCCCGGCTCGGTGCCCGCCGACTCGGCCGCACCCCTCCCCTCCGCCAAACGGTTGAAAAGGGCCTCAGCCATCTGGCTTCGGCCCGAGTTGTGGACGCAGACGAAGAGAACGCGCTTCATGGGTTAGCCTCCATTGCTGAACAGCCTCTTCTTGAAAGCTAGGGACACGTACACCAGGCCGATCAGCACCGGCACCTCGATGAGGGGGCCCACCACCGCCGCCAGGGCCTGGCCCGAGCCGATGCCGAAGATCCCCACCGCCACGGCGATGGCCAGCTCGAAGTTGTTGGAGGCCGCCGTGAAGGAGAGGGTGGCCGACTCCGAGTACTGGAACCCCAGCTTCCAGGAGAGCAGGAAGGATACGAAGAACATCAGCCCGAAGTAGATCAGGAGCGGGATGGCGATCCTGACCACGTCCATGGGGAGTCGCAGGATTACGTCGCCCTTCATGGAGAACATCACCACGATGGTGAACAGCAGGGCAAGCAGCGCGGTGGGGGCGAGCTTCGGCATCGCCACCCTGTCGTACCACTCCCTGCCCCGGGTGTGGAGCCCCACATAGCGGGTGATCATTCCGGCCACCAGGGGGATGCCCAGGAAGATCAGGACGCTCTTGGCGATGTCCCAGAACTCGATCTGGATCGCCTGCCCCGCTCCGAGCCCCAACCAGCCCGGAAGCACGGTCACGTAGAAGTAGGCCAGGGCGGAGTAGGCGAGAACCTGGAAGACAGAGTTGAGGGCGACCAGGACGGCGCAATACTCGTTGTCGCCACCGGCCAGCATGTTCCAGATCAGCACCATGGCGATACAGCGGGCGAGACCGATCAGGATGAGTCCGGTCCGGTACTCGGGCATGTCGGGAAGGAGCAGCCAGGCCAGGGCGAACATGAGGGCGGGGCCGATGATCCAGTTCTCGACCAGGGACAGGGTGAACATCCTCCCCGCGCCCTTGATCTTCGTCAACTCCTCGTACTTAACCCTCGCCAGCACGGGGTACATCATCCAGAGGAGGCCGATGGCGATGGGGAAGGAGACCGTGTCGATGCGGGCGGAGTCCAGCATCTTCATGACGACTGGGTAGGAGTAGCCGAGCCAGAGGCCCAGCCCCATGGCGGCAAAGATCCAGAGGGGAAGGAAGCGATCCAGGGTAGAAAGGCGCCCGACGACGTTTGCGTTGGCCGGCTCAGTCCGGCTCTGGGCCAACTTGGACAACTTACACACCTCCTCGTGCAACAGACTCCCTCTCCTCCTGGGAGAGGCGTGGACCGGCCAGAGGGCAAGTCCACGGGATGAGGGCCGTGAAAACCGTCACCGCCCCATGCAATCCTCGAGCGCTGGATCCGCGTGGGAATCATCCAGCAGCTCCGCCAACCGCCCCCCCAGCCGCGAGACTGAAGGGGCCAGCCGGTAGTAGACCCAGCGAGCGTCGGCCTCGTCCCGCCGATCCAGCACCAGCCCCACCCGCTTCAACACGGACATGTGGTGGGAGACGGTGCCCTGACTGAGGCCCAGCGCCTCGGTCAGATGACAGACGCAGCGCTCCCGCTCCCGCAGCATCAGGACGATGCGCAGCCTATTGGGATCCGCCAGCGCCTGAAGCACCGGAAGGAGGTCGCCAACCGCCTCTTCAGTCCCCAGAGGCGAGGGGATCCGACCAGCAGAGCATGCCACTCCGGATCACCACCTTTGCCGATAGATTGATGGCGATCAATATGTTACGCCGGGCTGATCCGCCTGTCAAGCGGCGCAGGGTGCCGCCCGCTCTTCCTCAGAGACTGCCCGCCGTCTCCACCACAAGACGAACGGCTGGACGGCACACTGCGTCCATCAGCCCTTCGACCCTCGCCCTACCCCTGGTCTAGCTCAACAGCTGCTCCAGTCTGCGGCGGTCGAAGCCCACGACCGCCTCACCATCGACTAGGGTCACAGGAGTAGTCAGATAGCCCATTTCCTCCAACTCCTCCTTCGCCTTGTCGTCGGTGGTCACGTCCCGTTCGATATACGGCACGCCCTTCTGGGCAAGGAACTCCTTCACACTGTCGCAGAACACGCAGTCGAAGGGCTCCGTGTAGACGACAACCTGCTTGGCCATCGGGTCCTCCCCAATCGCAAGAGCTAGACTCCCCCTCCCCGAGGTCCGGACACCAGCAACCAGCGGACCACAGTCCCGACCATTACCGCAGCCGAGACCGTCCCGAAGCTGGTAATCCTGAGGACGCTGAGCTAAGAGTAGTAACGACTTCAGTCGTTCGTCCCTTTGCTGATGGAAGGAGAACGAACGACTAAAGTCGTTACTACAGGCCCCCCTCCGTGTACCCGGCGGCTTCCGAAGCCATCACCGTTCGGAGAGACGGCCAGCACCATTGTTACTCACTTCGGGGTAGTCGCCCCTCGGGTCCCGCTGGCCACGAAGACGCTTATCCTGGCATCATCCCCGGATGCCGAAGTGGCGCATCAAGTGCTTTCGGCACACTCCACCCGGACGTCCGTCAAGCCGGCGGCCCTGTACCACCCCTCAACCTGGCCCCTGTCGAAGCCGAGCCACAGGTCGGCCATCTCGGTCCGCAGCCACTCCTTCTGGTGCTGATCCATATCGGTGATCACCAACCTGCCGCCGGGCCTCAGCACCCGGGTCATCTCCTGAATGGCGGCCGCCGGGTCCGGCGCGTGGTGCAGGTACATGTTGGCGAAGACCGCGTCCAGGGTGCCGTCGGCCAGGGGCAGGGAGGCACCTTCCGACAGCCCCAACTCCACGTTGGTGAGGTTTCTCAGATTGGTCCCGGCCACCTCCAGCATCTCGGGGGAGTTGTCGAAGCCGTAGGCTCTGCGAACCAGGGGAGCGACACCCGACAGCATGAAGCCGGTGCCGGTGCCAACGTCGGCCACCACGGAGGTCGCGTCCAGTTCTCCCTGGACCATGGCCGCCTCCCGCACCTCCTCCGTAAAGAATCCCTCCCGCATCTGATCCCACCTGGGAGCCACCTCCCTGAAGTAGCTCTTCACCACGTCGCCGCAACAGCCAGAATCCGAGACCTCCGGTCCATGGGGCGCCGCCGACGCCGCGCTCCCACAGCATCCGGAGGAGGCAACCTTCATCCGGCTCGTGGAACCCTTACGGATCGTCACAGGCCGGCCACCGCTCATCCCCTCGGCCCCCTCGCCCTTGGTCGCCCTGATGAAGGCCGAGATGATCCTCGCATCCCCGGGCAGGGAGAGATCGGGGGGAACGCAGCAGCGCATCTCCTCGGGCACGTCCTCCAGACCGTACAGCTTCAGGGTCTCCAGATCGATGCCGGTGAACCCCGCCCCGGCCAGCTTGGCGCGGTACTCCTCCTCCGTGAGAGCCCCGGAGATGCACCCGGCCCACAGGGACATCATCCTGCGGACAGGGGCCGGCAGGGGACCACCCTGGATGACGATGTCCGCCACGGCAAAGCGCCCTCCGGGCTTGAGAACTCGAAAGGCTTCGGAGAGCACGGCATCCTTGTCGGCCGACAGGTTGATGACACAGTTGGAGATGATCACGTCAACGCTGGCGTCGGGCAGGGGGATGGCCTCGATCTCCCCCTTGAGAAATTCCACGTTGGAGACACCCGCCTTCCTGGCGTTCTCCCGGGCCAGCTCCAGCATCTCGTCGGTCATGTCCAGACCATAGGCCTTGCCCGTGGGGCCGACCCGTTTGGCCGAGAGCAGGACGTCGATGCCTCCGCCCGAACCCAGGTCGAGAACGATCTCGCCCTCCTTCAACTCCGCCAGCAGGGTCGGGTTGCCACAACCCAGGGAAGCCAGAACCGCCGTCTCCGGCACATCCTGAAGCTGCGACAGCTGGTACAGCTGGGATTGATCGACGGCCGAGCCCGAACAGCAGCTGGAGCCGGCCTGTTGCTGAGCCTGCCTTGCCGCCTCGGCATACCTTTCCCGCACAACCTCGCGGATCTCTTCAGGGGTTGGTTCGCCAGACACTCTCTCCCTCCCTCGCCGGCCGGTGCCGGCTAATATTGAAGGTTATCTATATATGGGGCACAAGAAAAGGGCCTAAGGGACCCACGCCCGAAGGACCTCCAGCTTTTCGCGGCTGAGGGTGTAGTACACCCACAACCCCCGCTTCTCGGTGTTGACCAGCCCCGCCTCCCGCAGCACCTTCAGGTGATGGGACACCGTAGGTTGGGCCAGTTCGCAACAGGCCTGGAAGTTGCAGGCACAGACCTCCCCTTGCTCCCTCAACTGTTTCAAGATGGCCAGCCGCGTCTCGTCGGCCAGGGCCCTGAACAGCCGGGCGCCTTCCTCCAACCCCGGATACCTCTCCTCAGTGGAGCAATCCACCGAGGAGCAGCAGCTTCTATCCTTCTGGCTTCCCGTCGATCTCTTCATCGCCGCCCAGTATAGCACTATATCGAAACTTGTCAATATGGTGTTTTCGTTTGCCGTAGACAGCTTCGCAGGTTATCATTTGAGGGTGCCACCCGATGCGGGTGGCTTTGTTGGAGGTAGCACCGATGATGCTGCGTACCCTGCTAAACGGCAAGATCCACCGGGCCACGGTCACCGGCGCGGATCTCAACTACGTCGGATCCATCACCGTCGATAGCCGGCTGCTGGAGGCTGCCAACATCCTGCCCTACGAACGGGTCCATGTGGTCGACCTCAACAACGGAAACCGGCTGGAGACCTACGCCATCCCCGGCGACGCCGGGAGCGGGGTCGTCCAGATGAACGGGGCCGCCGCCCGCCTGGCGCAGGTCGGGGATATCGTGATCATCATGTCCTACGTCCAGGTCCAGGACCCGGTGCCATCCGATTGGAAGCCCCGCGTCGTCCTGGTGGACGGTCAGAACCAGATCGCCGAGACCCGGTAGCGGGGCTGTGGGGGCGCCCCGGGGTTCTGTTTCCAGAAGTCGGGGTCGTCGCTGACCCCGACGGTCGGCAGCAGAGGCTTCTCACCACGAAGGCACGAAGACACGAAGTCTCACAAAGACAAACTTAGTGCGGCTTAGTGCCTTGGTGCCTTGTTAGGTTCTACTGTCCTGTCTGGGTCTGTTTCCGCTACTTGGCGTACACCGGCGTGCACCACTCGATGTACTTCTTGTTTCGCCCGGTGATGACGTCGAAGTAGAGTTCCATCAGCTTCTTCGTCACCGACCCGATCTTGCCATCTCCCACCTTCCGGCGGTCCACCTCCAGCACCGGCGTGAGGTGGGCAGCAGTGCCGGTCAGGAACACCTCCTGGCTGGTGTACAGCTCGCTCTTGGCCACCTGGCGCTCGATAGTCTTGATCCCCAATTCGTCCCGGGCCAGCTGGATTACCGTGGATCGAGTGATCCCGATCAGGATGCTCTCGGAGGGGGCCGGGGTCACCAGGTTGCCATCGACGACAGCGAAGAGGTTCTCGCCGGAGCCCTCGGAGACGTGCCCGGCGTTGGTGAGCATGATCGCCTCGTCGTACCCGTTCTCGATGGCCTCGGTCTTCGCCAGGGCGCTGTTGATGTAGATGCCGGTCACCTTGGCCCGGGCCGGAATGGCGCTGTCGTCCACCCTCCGCCACCCCACGGTCCCGCAGCGGATCCCGTTGCTCACATCCAGGTAGTTGCCGAAAGGCACGGTGAAGATGGAGAAGGCGTCCTCCACCCCGTGGAGCTTCACGCCCACCACCGCCTGCCCTTTGTAGGCTAAGGGCCGGATGTACATATCCTCCTGGTAGCCGTTGCGCCTCACCAACTCGGTGGTAATGCGGCACATCTCGTCCACACTGTGCGGAAGCTGGATCTTCAAGATCTTGCAGCTCCGCTCCAGTCGCTCGTAGTGCTCTCTTATCCGAAAGATATAGAGCTGCTTCTCCGCGGCGTTCCAGTTGCCCCTGATACCCTCGAAGCAGCCAGTGCCGTAGTTCAAGGCGTGGGTCATAATGCTTACCTTCGCCTCGCTCAGCGGGACGAAATCGCCGTTGAAATAGGCATAGGGTTCTGGCGCCATTATCTCCTCCTCAGTTGATAGAGCTGGCTGTGCCGAGAGTGGATCGACTCCACTGGGGGCTAGCTGCAGGTGGGAAGCAATCTAGCACAACTGGACGCGCGCATTCAAGTTCCACTTATGTCGCCTGGATGGGACGCTAAAAGACTACCACACCACGGGCCGCTCTGCTGGATCCCATTGACCGATGGCGCGAATCCTGCAACAATATAGACGTTGTAGATTCCCAGATCGTCGGCGCGGCGGCGGCTGACGCACCATAGGAGTTTCCGGGGCGCCCGCACCCGTTACCAACGTGGCTAGGGGGAGACTGTCACACAGTCTCCCTTTTCGTTCTTGGAGCGCATCCCGGGAGTCCACCCTCTTCAGCTCGCGGCCACGCCGACCCACTGCCGAAGAAGGCAGCCGGCAACCCGATGGCCGGATCGACGGAGGAGGTAGGGAGATGGTGAAGATCCTGGGCTTTACCTTTGGAGGAGAGAAGGACAAGGCCGGCGAGCCAAAGGGCTGCACCCACCCCGTGATGCAACGGGGGATGCGGTTGAACCTCGAAAAGCACGAGATGGAGATCTACTGCAAGAAGTGCGGCCAGGTCGTAGAAGAGAATCGGTAGCCAGGGGCGCGCCTCCGGGAGGACCGCGCTTGACACCCTCGCGGCGGGGCACGGTAGAATAGCGCCCATGGAAATCGCTGCCCTGCTAGCCTCGGTCTTCCTGGTCAGCTTCTCCGGTGCCCTGATGCCAGGGCCGGTCATGACCGTCACCATAGCCCAGGCCATCAAGCGGGGGCACCTGGCCGGCCCGCTGGTGTCGCTGGGCCACGGCATCGTCGAGG
>JAJZQR010000043.1 GCA_021806765.1 Chloroflexota bacterium
TTCCGATCTGGGAACTGCTGGGACACACCCGCGTGGAGGTTCTGGTGGGTGCGAGCCTGGGGATCGCCATGGCTATCTTCTGGGTATAGACGTGCTGAAATGTGACCTGCATCTCCACAGCTTTCGCTCCCCCGACTGCAACATGAGTCTGGACACCATTATCCAGACCTGCCTGCGCCGGGGGATCAACTGTATCGCTCTCACCGACCACAACACCCTCTCCAACGCGGTGGCACTGCAGCGGCTGGCCCCCTTCCCCGTTATTCCTGGAGAGGAGATCAAGACCACCCAGGGGGAGATCATCGGTCTCTTCCTGACCGACGAGATCCCCCGCGGGATGAGTCCGGGCGCTACGGTGGAGGCAATCCGACAGCAGGGGGGTGTGGTCTACATCCCCCATCCCTTCGATCGAGTCCGAAGGAGCGTACTCCTGCCGGAAGCCCTCATGGAGATCCTGGAGGAAGTGAACGTCATCGAGACCTACAACTCCCGCATCTCCTTCAAGGCGGACGTAGAGACCGCCATCCAGTTCGCCGACAAGTACGAAAAGCTAAAGGGGGCCGGGAGCGACTCTCACGTCTGGTGGGAGTTGGGCAATTCCTACGTGGAGATGCCGGAGTTCCAGGGAGCGGAGGGCTTTCTCCAGGCCATGGGCGAGGGGACGATTCACGGGAAGCTCACTCATCCCGTCGCCCACTTCGCCTCGACCCTCACCAAGTGGCGCAAGAAATACCTGAAGAGGCTGTAGAGACGCGATATATCGCGTCTCTACAGCCTCTTCTCGATCATGGCGGCCGCCTCGCGGACCACCTCCGCCTCGTTCTCGTAGCTCATGGCGGCCAGGGCATCCTCAAGATCGAACCAGCCCGCCCTGTCGTTCTCTTGATCTCTTCGCGAGAAGTCCCCGCCTGTAGCCTCCATCAGAAAGTAGTGAACCCTCTTGTGGACCCGGGCTCCTCGGGCGAAGAACCAGTACTCGATGTCCCGGATCGGCCGCACCATCCGGACCTCCAACCCCGTCTCCTCGTTCACCTCGCGGAGCGCTGCCTGCTCGATGGTCTCCCCCTGGGCGAGCCCTCCTTTCGGCAGATACCAGGCGTCACGCTGGGTATCGCCGACGAGGGCCACCTGAACCCGATCGTCCACCTTCCTGGCCACCACCCCGCCGGCCGAAACCGCGGCCACCGTCCTTACCCTCGGCATGGACCTACATCTCCCTCGCCACGCGCAGAACTGCTTGCCTACAGGTGCAAGAGCCCTGCCAAAGCTTCGCATATTGTAGCGACGGAGCGCGGCTGATGCACGCCCATCCCGGCGTCCTCCCGGGTGGCCGGATGCCGCAATCACCGAGCAAGCGCCTTAATGGACTTTTTGGGTCCTATTAGATGCCTTCCGCGTACCATTACCTATTCGTAATAGCTGCCCCGGAACCCGCCTCGAGGGCTAGCCAGCTCTTGAGAAATGATGTACAATGTCGCCAATTAGGTTCACAATTAACCTGGTTCCTCAGGGCTTCCCAATACACTCAAAGGTGAGGTGCGATGGAACGCAAGGTGCCAGCAGCCCTACTCAACCCCGTCAGTCTCCTTGGCGCCGTCATAGCAACCTTCTCCCTGGTGATCATCCTGGTTCTCCTCATGCTGGGCGCCACAGGAACGATCGCCAACCCCTACACCGGCATCCTCACCTTCCTGATGGGTCCAATGGCGCTGGTGCTGGGGCTGATCCTGATCCCCATCGGTCTCGTGCGGGAGCGCCGGCGGTTGGCGCGCCTGGGCCTGGTGGCCAAGGCCTTCCCCATCCTGGACCTGAACGACGTCAAGCAGCGTCGGGGGATCATCGTCTTCGGTGCCGTCACGGCCGGCCTGATGTCGCTGATGGTGGTCACCACCTATGGCGCCGCCGAGTTCATGGAGACCCGAGACTTCTGCGGTGACGTCTGCCATCGGGTGATGGCCCCGGAGGCCGCCGCCGAACTAGCTTCTCCCCACGCTCGGGTGACCTGCGTCAGTTGCCACATCGGCCCCGGCGCCCCCTGGCTGGTGAAAGCCAAGATCTCTGGCATCCGCCAGGTGTTCAATTACACTTTCGACCGCTACCCTCGCCCCATCGATGTCCCCATTCAGGACCTGCGCCCCAGCCGGGACACCTGCGAGGGATGCCACTGGCCGGAGCGCTTCTACGGCGACCTGCAGCGCGACATCGTCCATTACGCTCAGGATGAAAAGAACACGGCGCAAGTTCAGCCGATGATCTTCCGGGTGGGCGGGAGCGCCCAGGGGCAGGGCATCCACTGGCATACCACCGCTAAGCTGTACTATCTGCCGCTCAACGACTCCCGCACGGAAATCGGATGGGTGCGGGTGGAAAGACCGGACGGTTCCGTGGACCAATTCGTTCTGCCCGACAGGCAGGGGCAGATAACGCCCGACCTGATCAAGAACGACCAGCGCTTCATGGACTGCATCGACTGCCACAACCGGGCTGCCCACAACTTCTCCTCAGTAGAGGGCGAGGTGGATAAGGCGATCTCCCAGGGCCTCATCAGCCAGGATATACCCTTCATCAAACAGCAGGCGATGCAGGCCCTCGGCGATGTCACCGCCAAGACCAGCGACGAGCAGTACCAGAGCACCCTGAAGAAGATCGGCAACATTCAGGACTACTACCGCTCCCAGCAGCCCCAGACCTACCAGCAGAAGGAAGTACAGATCGATCAGGCCGTGGCCGAGGTGAAGAGCATCTACCAGCGCACCGTCTTCCCCAACATGGACGTGGGCCCCAACGTCTATCCCGATTGGGCCACTCACGAGGGGTGCATGCGCTGCCACGGCAAGCTGGTGGGCATCACTGGGGAGGCCAAAGGCAAGACCATCGGGGCCGACTGCCAGACGTGCCACTACCTGACCCCGCCGGCACCTTCGGTCGCGGCTGTGACCAGTCCGGCGCAGCCCTCCACGGCTCCGGGCACCCCACCCGCCATGCCCCACCCCGTTCAGGGGCAGGAGAAATGCACAGCCTGCCACCTCGTAGCCGGGCCAGGAGTCGGTAAGCAGGGAGGGACCGGACTGCCGGCTGATCACCAGGGCAGGGGTGACGCCACCTGCCAGGGCTGCCACAGCGCGCCTAAGTCTACGGCAGCCCAACCCGTAGCTCAGGCACAGCCAGCAGCACCAACCGCGGCGCCCGCTGCCGTTGCCCAGGCGTCGGCAGCAGCACCAACCGCGGCACCCACGGCTCCAGCACCTGCCCAGCCAACGGCTGTCCCTGTAGCGGCCGCCCCGGTGAAGACCGCCGGGCCCCCGGCCCTGCCCCACCCGACGGAGGGCAGGGATCAGTGCACCACCTGCCACACCGTCGGAGGACCGGGCGTCGGTGCCGCCGGCGGGGTAGGGTTACCCACCGACCATCAGGGCCGGACCGCCGCCACCTGCCTCGCCTGCCACAAACCGGCTTAGCCAGAGGGGGAGACGGGGCGACACAGAGACGGGGAGAGAGAGCATCTTTCTCCCCGTCTCCCCGTCAGTTCCCAACCAGGTACTCCGACGGTATGTAGCCCTCGGTCCCATCGGGTGCCCGCACGTGCTGCCAGGTGTGCCCATCTCCGGCCACCGATGGCCCCACTACCACCATGGGGGTGCCGTCAAGCCAGGGTCGGACCTTATCGTTCATCTGAGGCGTCCGCCGGAGAAACACTCCCTGCCCATCGGTATTGCCCACCCTCAGAGTCTGCCCGGTAGCCGGAGCATTGGCTTGAGTTGGCGTTGGCGAGGGAGAGGGCGCGGGAGTCGCGGTAGGCGACGGGCTCGCGACCGGCGTGCCGGTGGGCGCGGCGGTAGGCAACGGGCTCGGCGTGGCCTGCTGGGGCTGGGACATCGGGGGCACCACCGCACCGCCCTCCGCAAAACCCGGCGTCGCGGCGCCCTCAGCCGGCCTGGCCGGAGAGGTGGCCCGCTGCCTGGGAGTTACGGTCGGCCGCTCCGCGACGGCGCCCGAATCCTCCGCTGGGCTGGTGGCAACTTCGAAAGCGATCGCGACGCTTCCGAACAGAATAGCAAGGATCAGTAAGAAGGGAGCAGCTTTCACGCCGACAGCTATCCTTTCTCGTTAGAGCATGGTTGGAAGGCTCACTGGTGGCAGATGCACATACCGTTCCCCGGGCAGATTCTGCTATGCTATGCAGGCCTGCGACATCAACCGCCCTTCTGCAGGCAATCCCGGGAGCCACTTCGAGGAGGAAGAAGGAATAGATGGCGAAGCACGTCGTTGCGGTGATGGCCGGAGATGGCATCGGGCCCGAGGTGATCGGCGAGGCCCGCCAGGTGCTGGAAGCTGCCGGTCAGGTCACGGGGATCCAGTGGGAATGGCACGAGATACCAGTCAACGCCGAGCGCGCCCTGAAGACCGGCGTCGGCGTCACCGACCAGGACCTCGACGAGATGGCGAAGACTGAGGACATCCTGTTGGGAGCCCTGGGAGATCCCCGGGTATCCGAGAAGATAATGCAGACGGGAAGTGTTCTCAAGACCCGCTTTCATTTCGACCAGTACGTCAACCTGCGCCCCGTCAAGCTGTACCCCGGCGTGGACAGCCCCTTGAAGGACAAGAAGGCCGGCGACATCGACTTCTACGTGGTTCGGGAGAACAGCGAGGACTTCTACATCAGTCTGGGCGACCACTTCGAGGGAACCAGCTACAAGGGAGACATCGTCCTGAAGCGCCACCTCTACACGGCCAACTTCGGCATGGATGTCAAGGTCGATCCACCCCAGAAGATGGGATTCCACATCGGGGCCGTGACAGCCCAGGGGGCGGAACGAGTGGCTCGCTACTCCTTCGAGTTGGCCAAGAGAAAGGGGTTACGGCGGGTCACTGCCGTGGACAAGGTGAACGTCCTGGGCGAGATGTACGAAATCTGGCGAGAATCCGTGAATAAGGTGGCCAAAGACTACCCGGAGATCGAGCTGGAGTTCACCCTGGTGGACGCCATCACCATGTTCTTCGTACGCCGTCCCGAGCGCTACCAGGTGGTGATCGCCCCCAACCTCTTCGGCGACATCATCACCGACCTGGCGGCCGGACTGGTAGGCGGCATGGGGATGGCCCCCGGCGGCAACATCAACCCGGCGGGCGGCCCCTCCATGTTCGAGCCGATCCACGGTAGCGGCCCGGACATCGCAGGAAAGGGGATAGCCAACCCGATCGCGGCCATCCTGGCGGGCGGTATGATGCTGGAGCACCTGGGTGAAGAGAAGGCAGCCAACCTGGTGGAGAAGGCCGTGGCCGAGGTGCTGGGCGAGCGCCAGGTGAGGACCCCCGACCTGGGAGGCCGCAGCTCCACCAGCCAGGTGGGCGACGCGGTCACTGCCCGCGTCCTGGCCATCGGAGAGAAGCTGTAGGGCTTGGCGATGGCATGGCTCCTGCGACCTGACAGCTAGAAGTAGTGATCCTGACAGCCGAGTTCACGGTGGTGGATCAGGGACCGGTGAAGGGGGCCGAACGTGCGAGAACCAGAGAACCACGGCGACGAAGGTCTGGGAGAACAGGAGGAGGCGGGCGGCGCCAGGAGACGGAGCCACGAACTCCGGGATCAAGCTGAACTGGCCTGGGCCAGGGTACAGCGGGTGCTCCAGCAAGGCAGAGCACCGTCCTTCACTGTAGAAGACCTGCTGGAGAGGGTGGACAGAGTGTCGGCTGCGACCTACATGGCCGGCATCGCCGGTTCCTTCTTCGCCTCCGCCCTGCTGCTCGCCCTGGGGCGCCGCTCCACCAGTACTCTGGTGGGTTTGGGAGGCCCCCTGGCGCTGGGCGTGGCCCTTTACCTCAAGTCGGCCCGCCAAGCCCGGCGGATCTGAAGTACAGGGGGCGCGGCTCTCCGCGCCCCCCCACTGATAGCTGATTGCTGAAGACTGACCGCTTATCCGAACATCCCGGGGAAACCCGACGGCATCTTGCCCTTGCCGAAGGGCCCCTTGCCCGAGGCCATCGCCTTCATCATCTTCTGCATGCCGAAGAACTGGTTCAGCAGCCGGTTCACGTCAGCCGGGGTAGTCCCGCTACCCCTGGCGATGCGGCGCTTCCTGCTGCCTCCGATGATCTGCGGGTTGTGCCGCTCTTCGGCCGTCATGGAGAGGACGATAGCCTCCACCCGCTTCATCTGCTTCCCATCGAGGGCCGCCGCCGCTTCCGGCGTTCGGACCAGCTTGTTCATCCCCGGGATCATGTCCAGGATCTGGCTGAGGGGCCCCATGTTCTTCAGTTGCTGCATCTGCTCCAGGAAGTCTTCCAGATCCAGAGTTCCGGCCTTCAGCTTCTTCTCCAGCTTCTGGCTCTGCTCTTTGGTGTAGCTTTCCTGGGCCCTCTCGATCAGGCTGAGCACATCGCCCATGCCCAGGATGCGTGAAGCCATCCGCTCAGGGTGGAAGGGCTCCAGAGCATCCAACTTCTCGCCGACACCGACGAACTTGATCGGGACTCCGGTCACCGCCCGCATGGACAGAGCGGCGCCACCCCTGGCGTCACCATCCATCTTGGTGAGGATCAGACCGGTCAGCTTCACCCGGGCGTTGAACTCCTCCGCCACCCTCACCGCGTCCTGGCCGGTCATGGCGTCCGCCACCAGCAGGGTCTCGGTAGGGTTGGTCCTTCGCTGGATCTCCTCCAGCTCAGCCATCATGTCGTCGGCCACGTGCAGACGGCCGGCGGTGTCCATCAGGACCGTGGTAAGCCCCGTGTGTCCGGCGTGCTTCACGGCGGACTCGCAGATCTGCGGGGGCTTCCCTTTCTCGTCGGTGAACACCGGAATATCGATCTGCTTGCCCAGGGTGACCAGCTGCTTCACCGCCGCCGGACGGTAGGTATCCGCCGCGACGAGCAACGGCCGTTGCCCCTGCTTGCGCAGCTGCATCGCCAGCTTGGCAATGGTGGTCGTCTTACCGGAGCCCTGGAGTCCCACCAGCATGATGACCGTCGGCGGCGCTGGCGCCGTGGCGATCTTCGCCTGTCCGCCGCCCAACATGGCGATCAACTCCTCGTTGACGATCTTGATCACCTGTTGAGCCGGGGTGAGGCTCTCCAGCACGTCGGCCCCGACAGCCCGCTCCCTCAGCTTGGCGACGAAGCCCTTTACTACCTTGAAATTGACGTCGGCCTCCAGGAGCGCGAGACGCACCTCCTTGAGCGCCAGGTCGACGTCTTCTTCCGTCAGCTTTCCTTTGTTTCGAAGCCGCGAAAACACGGCCTGTAGCTTGTCTGAGAGGCTCTCAAACACTTAGTGCCTCCTGATAAGTGCCTAAAACAGCACCGCGGGATGAAACCCGCGGCAGTGCTCCTAATTAATGATAACCGACGGAGGCTCAGGAGTCGAGGCTTTGCCGCCAGGAGGCTGTAGGGGGACCAGGCGAGGCACCACCAGCTGGGGCCGATGCTTCTCTCGAGTCACCTCGTTCAGCGCCAGATGGCCAACCTCCACCATCGAAAGGTAGGAGAGCAGGTAAGAGATGGTGGACTCCGCTCCCTGATTTCGGTTGACCCCATCGGGGGTTAGCCCATCGAAGCAGCCTCCCGTGCTCTCGCAGTACAGGGGCTTGCTCATGGCGTTCCGGCCCAGGTACCAGGCGAAGGCCAGGTGGGCCTCAGCCAGGTACCGCTTGTCCCCCATAACCTGGAAGGCGGCCACACAGGCATCCACCAGGGCGTTGGCGTCCACCGGCTGCTGATCGAAGCGAGCGCGCTCACCGCCCCGAGGGTACCAGCCGGCCTGTCCAACCAGGTCGACCCGGCCCGGTCCATCGATGTGGGTCACTCGGAGCAAGAAGTCGAGGGAGGCCCTGGCCACTTCCAGATAGCGCTCTTTCCAAGTCACCAGGTAACCCAGTAGGAGGGCATGGGGCAGCCGCCCGTTGCTGTATGTCAGGATGTCCTCGAACCATTCCCAGTCCTGGGAAGCCTTCAGGTCGAAGGCGGCTACCAGGGCATCGGCGTGGAGGCTCACCAGTTCCCGGGCCTCCCGGTCCTCGGGTTCCGTGCGGAGGTAGTGGTAGAGGCCCAGGATGGCGAAGGCGCGAGCCCTGAGGTAGGTCAGCCGGTTGAGCCAGGAATAGCTGCGCAGCAGCATGGTCCTGGCCGTCATCTGGAGATCCTCTTCCACCCCGGTGAGGGTGGTATATCCCAGAGCCCAGACGACCCGCCCGTTAGAGTCCTCGGAGCCTACCGCATCCTCCCATCGACGTTCGAAGGACATGAAGTTGTGGAACCGACCGTCGGCCAGCTGACCATAGTTCAGGAACCGAAGGTACGTCGTGGCGAGGTCGAGGCTGGTCCAGTTGCCGGTGAGATTGAAGTGCTTCAGCGCCACGATCAAGGCGCGGGCCTGATCATCTATGGAGTAACCATGGTTGGTGTCGGGCAGGGCATAGAGGGCGTGTTGCACCACGCCAGTATCGTCGGTCATCCGCTTCAACCGATCCAGTTTGAAGCCCGGAACCCTGTCCCGCACCATGTCTCTCTCCTAGCCCACCGCCGCGCGTTCTTCTGTCGTGGTCTCCACCACCCCGGACTCCTCCACCGGGAGCGCTACCGGGAGTTCGGCCGTTGCCTGCAACTCCTCCACCGGTGCCGATACCGATGCAGGGGAATGCAGCAGGCTGCCGAACAGCTGTACGTAGTAGCGGGCAACATTGTGCCAGGTCATGTTGCGCCCATAGGCATAGGCCGCCATGGCCATGTCGGCCCGCAGGGTGGGATTCCCCATCAGAACGTTCAGGGACTCGGAGATGGCCTCAGAATCTCGGAAGGGAACCAGTAACCCTCTCCCCTCTCCCAACAACTCTCGAGCGTAGATGAAGGGAGTCGACACCACTGCCCTCCCCGCCCCGACGGCGTAAGCCAGGGTCCCGCTGGCGATCTGATTGGGGTTCAGATATGGAACAAGGTAGATGTTGGTGGCCATCAGATAGCTTACGATCTCGTTCTTGGTCAGGTAGCGATTGTTGAACTTGACGTGCTTCTGCAGCCCCAACTCTGACACCAGGCCGTGCAGGTAGTTGCGGTAGCTCTCCCCTTCGTTCTTCCTCACCCCCGGGTGGGTCTCGCCCAGGACCAGGTAGAGCAGGTTGGGGTATTTCCTCACGACGTCGGGTAGGGCCCGTATGGCGTATTCGATCCCCTTGCCCGGGTTGATAAGCCCAAAGGTGGAGATGGTGAACCTACCCTCCAACCCCAGAACCGACTTGAAGCTGAGGGAGGGCAGCTTACGCACGTTGGGCACACCGTGCGGGATGTAGTGAACCGACAGCCTCGACACCCCGTAATCCTCGGCCAGGATGTCCACAGCCTTCTTGGCCAGCACCACGGCCGCATCGGCTCGCTCCACCAGTTCCCGAGTCACCTTGCGCAGGTGATCGTCGGGATTGGGGAGCACCGTGTGCAGGGTAATCACCAGCGGTTTCTTCAGATAGCCAAGGAAGGCGAGGAGATTCTCGCCATGTTGCCCGCCGAAGAGGCCGTACTCGTGCTGTATGCACAGCAGGTCGGTCTTGGAGTGGTTTATGTAGTCCGCTGCCTCGCGATAGCTTTCCAGGTCATCCACGGTAACGGCGAATTTCACCTCGGGGCCGTAGCGATAGGTAGCCTGGCTCTCGTTCAGGGCGATGATCTTCCCGGGATTGCCAGGGAAGGCGCGATCCACGGCCTCCACCAGATCCTTGGTAAAAGTGGCGATTCCGCATTCCCGGGGAGGATAGCTGGCCATGTAGGCGATTCGCGGCTTCGCTGCCATAACGAGTCCACCGAATAACCTCGGTTCCGGCATTCTCTACCTCCTCTGCGTACCAGCCTGCTCTCAGCACACCTGGGAGGGCGCCATTGCTCCAGGCAAGCGGAACGTCGAAACGGGAGCCGGCGATTTGGGGTAGTGGCGCTCCCGGGGCGCGGCCTTACGAGCTGCACCCTGGCCGTAGCAGGTCCGCCTATTCCTCCTAGCAGGAATCGGACCGTGCTCTTCCTTGGAGAAGGACTCCCGACTGTCCCGTCGCAGGGTGCATGGGAGAGCCTGTAGTAACGACTTTAGTCGTTCGTTCTCCCTCCATCGGCAGAGGGACGAACGACTGAAGTCGTTACTACGCCTGGTCCAGTATCCCCACTGTTACCCACTTTGGGACAATCTCAAGCACTTTGGAGATAGAGCTGGCGAGGAATGGTATCATGACGCGTGGAGCGATCCGGAGCAGTGACAGCCAGGGGAGTCTTGAATACCGGGAGACGTAGCCAGTGGAAGCTTCAGGGAAGAACGCCGTAGGCCTCTTTGGAGGAATGGAGGCCGGAGGCACCAAGTGCTCCTGCATGATCGGGAGCGGGCCTCAGGACATTCGAGCCGAGATCAGTATCCCCACCACCAGCCCGACCGAGACCATCGGTCGAATCGTCGGTTTCTTCAAGCAACAGGCGTCGGGACTGCGCCTCTCCGCAGTCGGTGTGGGTTCCTTCGGGCCGCTGGATCTGGACCCGGCCTCGCCGACCTTCGGTTACATCACCACCACGCCGAAGCCGGGCTGGGCCCACACCAACATCGCGGGCATACTGCAAGAGGCCCTCGGCCTGCCGGTGGTTCTCGACACCGACGTGAACTGCGCCGCCTACGGGGAGTACCGCTGGGGTGCGGCCCGAGGCCTGGATCCGGTCGTTTACGTCACCGTTGGAACGGGCATCGGAGGGGGAGTGGTGTCCTGCGGGCACCCCCTCCACGGCTTGATCCATCCCGAGGTGGGTCACTTGCTCATCCCCCACGATCGCGATCGGGACCCGTTTCCGGGGTATTGCCCCTACCACGGAGACTGTCTCGAAGGTCTCGCCGCGGGCCCGGCCCTGGAGCAGCGGTGGGGGCAACGGGGCGAGACGCTTCCCGACGACCATCCGGCCTGGGAACTGGAAGCCCACTACATCGCCCTGGGCCTCGCGAACCTGATCCTCACCTACTCCCCTCGTCGGATCGTCGTCGGTGGAGGGGTGATGCAGCGGTCCAGGCTCTTTCCCACGGTCCGGGGCGAGGTGAAGCGGCTCCTGAACGGCTACCTTCAGTCCCCCCTGATCATCCAGGACATCGATCGGTACATAGTCCCGCCCGCCCTGGGCAGCCGATCCGGCGTGTTGGGCGCCATCGCCCTGGCCCGGGACTCCTTGGGATAGAGAAAGCCCCTTCCCCGGTGGGGAAGGGGATGAGGGGGTTAGGTCCGTTTCGGCTTACTCCTCGGCAGGGGCCAGCAGCGACTCCACGAATCGGTCGGCGTCGAATTCCGCCAGGTCGTCCACCTTCTCCCCGGTGCCGACGAAGCAGATGGGGATGCCCATCTGATCACCCAGGGCGAAAACGATACCCCCCCTTGCGGTGCCGTCCAGCTTGGCCACCACCACACCGTCGATCTCCACGGCCTCCTGGAACTGCTTGGCCTGCATCAGGCCATTCTGCCCCGTAGTGGCGTCCAGCACCAGGATCGTCGTGATCCGCTCGGGCGTCTGCTTTTCCACCACCCGCTTGATCTTCTTCAACTCCTCCATCAGGTTGAACTTGGTGTGCAGCCGGCCCGCCGTGTCCACCATTACCAGATCCGCTCCCCTCGCCTTGGCAGCGGTAAGGGCATCGAAGACCACAGAGCCGGGATCCGCCCCGGGCTGATGGCTGACCACCGGCAGGCCGACTCGCTCGCCCCATATCTTCAACTGGTCGATGGCGGCCGCTCGAAAGGTGTCGGCGGCGGCCAGGATCACCCGGCGACCCTGGCCATCCCAGTGTTTGCCCAGCTTGGCGATGCTGGTGGTCTTGCCCACTCCGTTGACCCCCACCACCAGCACCACGCCCAGACCCTTCGAGGGAAGCAACTTGCTGCAGTCGGTGGATCCCAGCAGGGATTTCAACTCCTCCTTCAAGGCGGCGTACAACTCCGAAGGCTCCCCGATGCGCTCCTTGCGGGCCCGCGTCCGGAGGGTATCCAGCAGCTTCTCCGTGGTCTCCACTCCGACATCGGCCTGGATCAACAGCTCCTCCAGATCGTCCCAGAGATCCTCGTCGATGCTCTTCCGCTGGAAGACCCCGGCGATCCGGCCGAAGAAGGACTCGCGGGTGCGCCGCAGGCTGGTGTCGATCTTACGAAAACGGTCGAATATCAAGCCTCGTTCTCCTTGGATGCCAGTTTCAGGGACATCACCCTCGAGGTGGAGTCGGCCGACATGGACACCCCGTACAGCACTCCGGCCGCTTCCATGGAGGTTCGGTTGTGAGTGATCATCAGGAACTGACTGCTCTCCGTGAGGCCCTGAACCATGTCGCAGAACCTCTTCACGTTGGACTCGTCCAGGGCGGCGTCCACCTCATCCAGCAGGCAGAAGGGGCTGGGGTTGACCTTCATCAGGGCGAAGAGCAGGGCCACCGCCGTGAGGGCCCTCTCGCCTCCGGAGAGCCCCAGCAGGCTCCCACTCCTCTTGCCCGGCGGCGTCGCCATCACCTCCACTCCCCCCTCTAAGGGCTGATCGGGCTGGGTGAGCAGCAGTCTGGCGCTCCCCCCGCCGAACAGGATGGAGAAACAGCGGCTGAACTCGTCGTTGACCAGCCCGAAGGTCTCCTGGAAACGGTCGCCCATGACCTGCCGCAGCTCTTCGACTGCCTTCCTCAGGGTGCGCCCCGCCTGGGTCAGGTCGTCCAACTGGGCGGTCAGGAAGGCGTACCGCTCCGAGAGGAGCCGGAACTCTTCCGGGGCCTCCGCATTGATCGTGCCGAGGGATTGAAGCTCACGGCGAAGGCTCTCGGCTTTCTGAGCCGCCTCCGACAGCGTCTTCGGCAAGCCATCCACCGGCATGTCCGCCAGGGACGAGGAGAGCAACTCCACCATCTGATCGGCCAGCGCCAGCAGATTATCGGAGGCCGTCTCCTCATCGCCGGCCTCCTGCACCCACTCCATTCCTTCGTCGTGGGCAGCCTCCCGCACCAGGGCCAGCAGCTCCACCGAGGCCCGCTGTCCCCGAGATCGGAGATCGGATATCTCCTCCCTGGCCGCCTCCAGGGCATCGGAGAGGGATGCCAATTCGGCCTCAGCTGCGTTGTTGCTCTCCCTCAACTGGGCCACCCGAGGCGACTGCTCGGCCACCAGCTTCTCGACGGCCTCCAACTCCTCCATCATAGAGGTAGGGAAGCCGGCCTCCGGCCCCTCGGCCAGCTGGGTGAGAGCCTGGGAAAGCTGCGAAGTCCTCTCCTCCTGCCGCTCAGCCCGTTCCTCGGCTCGTTTCAGGGCATCGGCCAGGGCCGACCTGCGAGCATCGAGTTCTCTCAAACGGCTCTGAGAAGCCGACAACTCGGACTGGAAGCGGGAAAGGCGGCCATTCACCTCGGCCACCAGCGACTGCTGGGCCGTCAGATCCTCCCGAAGCTGCTCCGCCTTCGCCCGTACCTCCGATTCCCGCACGGTCGAGCTTCCCTGCTCCTCCTCGACCTTGGCCAGCCGCTGCCGGCTCTGGCCCGCCTCCTGCTCCGCCGTCGCGGCCCGGGAGCGATGCCACTCGATGGCAGCCTCCTGCTTCGCCAGCTGAGAGGACAGCTCCGCGGCAGACGCGTTCTGCTTCTCGATCTCCTTCTGCAGCCGGGAGGCCTCCACTACCGCAGCGTTGGTTTCCCTGGACAGTCCCGCCTGGGCCGTCTCCAAACGGTTCACCCTGGTCTTGGCCTCAGCCAGCCGGGCGCGGGCTTTTTCCGCCGACTCCGAGAGGGAGAGCAGCTCCGTCTCGCGGGCCAGCACCCCACCATCCTTTTCCCCGTTCTGGGAACTGGCCAGATCACCCCTGGCTCGCAGCAACCGCCCGTCTCGGGTCACCACCTGGAAGGGGACCCGGCCATCAGACAGGTTGGTGAGCCGCTGGTACAGCTCCAGGGCATCGGACATCTCCTCCACCACCAGACTGAGGCCCAGGTAGCGGGCAGCCAGGTCCCGGGCTTCCTCCGGGCAGGACACCAGGTCGGCCGCCACACCGTGAAAGCCAATGCCCTCCACCAGTCCCTTCAGACGGGATCGAAACTCGGCCACAACCTGCTGGGGGGAATCCCGTTTCTCCAACCGCATGGGCGCGATGGTGGCCCTGCCCCTCTTCTTCGTCAGAAAATGAAGGGCCTCCAGCCCCTCCTGGAAGCCCTCGGACACCACGTAGCCCTGAGCACCCCCCAGCGCGGCGCCCACGGCCGTAACGTACTCCTCGGGTACCCGGATCATGGTAGCCAGGGTGCCCCGAATCCCCGGCAGCCGGGCGTCCAGGAGGGCCTTCGCTCCGGAGGGGATGCCCCGATGCTCCTCCCTCAGCGACTGCAGCAGCGACAACCGGTTACCCAGATTGTTCTCCTGCTCCCAGGCCTGTCGCTCCTCCTTCCGGGCCGCCTCCAACTCCGCAGCGACAGTCTTGAGCTTGGATTGCACCTCCTGGCGGCCTGTATCCACCTCGGCCAGTTGGGCGCGCAGCCGCTTCACCCCCTCCTGGGCCGCGGCCACCTGCTCCTCCAGCCCCGCCAGTCGCGCCGTAGACTCCTCGGCCGCCTTCAAGCTCTCGGCCCGTACGGCCTCGGCCTTGCGCCACTCCCTCTCCAGGGAGTTTCGGCGCTCCTGCAGCTCCGACCTGCGGGTTGCGACCGATTGCCGTTCGCTCTGCACGCGATCCACCTGAGACTGCAGGAAGCGCAACTCCGAAGAGGCCTTCTGCCGCTCTCCTTCCACCGGAGCCAACTCCGTTCGGATCCTGGCCTCCCGGGCCACCAGCTCCGCCCGCTGGGCCTCCAGCTTCTGGATCTCCGCCTCCAGCTCCACTCGCTCCTTGCGGGCTCGGGCCAGCTCCTCCTCAGCTTCGCTCACCTGGCGCCGGTAGGCCGCCTCCCGTTCCTGCAGCAAGGCGGACTCTCTCTCACTCTTGGCCCTGACGAGCCGCAGGGCGTTCATTCGCTCCCGAGCGGTCTCCAGAGCCGCTTCCTCCTCCCGCAGCCGGGTCCTCAGCAGGCTCGTCCGCTGGCGAGAGGCCTCCTGGGCACGGGCAGTCTCCGCCAGCCGGGCGGACAGGCTACCCTCTCGCTCCAGGTTGGCAGCGGCCACCTCCCGGGCGTGGCGGATCTCCAGCAGGTAGCGCCACCGGAGCATCTCCTTCACCCGGAGGCTGAGCTGCTCGTAGCGCTGGGCTCGATGAGCCTGGGTCCGAAGCTTGGCCAGGCGCGGCGATATCTCGCCCCGGATGTCCTCCGCCCTCTGGATGTTGGACTCGGTTTCGGTGAGTCTATCCAGGCTCTCCTTCAGCTTCAACTGGTACCGGCTGATGTCGGCAGCAGCCTCCACCAGGGAGCGTCGCTCCTCCGGGCGCTGCAGCAACACCTCGTCGACGGCCCCCTGGCCCACCACCGCATAGGAGTCGGGCCCGAGACTGGCGTGGGTCAACAATTCGACCACGTCCTTCAGTCGAGCACGGGTCCGGTTGATCAGATACTCCCCTTCACCCGAACGGTACTGGCGCCGGCTGATGGACACCTCGGCAAAGGGCATCGGCATGGTCTCATCGGAGTTGTCGAACACCAGGGTGACCTCGGCCATCCCCACCGCCGGCCTCCGGGCGTTGCCGGCGAAGATCACCTCCTCGCTCTTCCGGCTCCGCACGGCGCGCAGGCTCTGCTCTCCCAGCGCCCACCGGATGGCGTCCACCAGGTTGCTCTTGCCGCTGCCGTTGGGTCCCACCACCGCGGTGATACCCCGGTCCAGCTCCAGTATGGTCTTGGACGCAAAGCTCTTGAAACCTAACAGTTCGAGACGTTTGAGATACAAGGAGGACCTCAAGAGAGTGAGAAGTTGGCGAGACTAGCCGGAGGATTCCTTAGGCTCGCGCTCGGTCTCCAGCCGGCGTAGCGCCTCAGTCGCCGCCGACTGCTCCGCCACCTGCTTGCTGCGGCCGGTGCCCTGTCCCAGAACCCTCTCTCCCACCAGCACCTCGACGGTGTACACCGGCTTGTGGGGTGGACCGGACACCTCCAGGACCCGGTAGACCGGTGTGGCCTGCATCGTGGCCTGACAGAGGTGTTGGAGTTGAGACTTGGCATCGACGGCCGCCTGCCGGCGGATGACCGATTCTATCGCGGCCGGTATGAACAGTTCCAGCACCTTCATGGCCCCCTGGTAGCCTTGCTGGAGGTAGACCGCGGCTATCAGGGCCTCGAAGGCCGCCGCCAGCAACCCCTCCCGCTCCCGGCCACCGTGGGCCTCTTCGCCCTTACCCAGCAGCAGCAACTCCCCCAGCCGCAGCTGCCTGGCCCAACCCGCCAGCGACCTGGCACGAACAACCGCAGCCCGGAGGCTGGTTAGCTGGCCCTCGGGCGAATCGGGAAAGGTGCGGTAGAGGTAGTCAGCCACCACTGCGCCGAGGACCGCGTCGCCCAGGAACTCCAGCCGTTCGTTGGAGGTGGGAGCAAAGCCCGGGTTCTCGTTCAAATAGGAGGTGTGAACCATCGCCTGCCGGGTCAGATCCCGGTCGGGCAACTCCACACCTAGCTGCTTTTCCAGTTCGTCAAAGTCCATAAGCACCCACATTATGTAGAGACGCGATATTATGTAGAGACGCGATATATCGCGTCTCTACAATCAGACCTTAGAACTGCGTCGCCCCCGTGAAGCGGAAGCGGTCCACCAGCAGAGCGGGGACCACGGTAGCCGACTCATCGGAATGGGCGAAACGGGCTTCCTTGCCGATCATCCTCACGGTCGAGAGGGCATCCAGCACGCTCTGGGTAAACCGGAGGTTCTTGACTGGTCCGACGATCTCCCCCTTCTCGATCAGAAAGGTGCCGTCCCGGGTCATCCCGGTCAGGATCGTCTGGGTCGGGTGAACCACGTTGACGTAGTGGAACCGAGTCACCCAGAGTCCCCGATCCACCGAGGCCAGCATCTGGGCCTTGGTGGCGTCCCCCGTCCCCATGAAAAGGTTGATGGGCATGGGGCCGTAAGGGTTCGGAGCCGGCAGGGCATGACCGGACGACTCCTTCCCCTCCCGATAGGCAGTATAGCTGTCGTAGACCACGGCATTGGCGATCCCCCGGGAGATCATGTCCACCCTCTGCTTGGGCACCCCCTCGAAGTCGAAGGACCAGGGGAAGCCCCGGGGATCCCAGCCGTCGTCCCAAAGGTTCACCCGGGGATCGGCGATCTGCTGCCCGAACTTCCCGTTCATGAAGCTGCGGCCCTCCTGCACCGACAGGGCTCCCAAACCGATGTAGGCCAGGTAGAGCAGCATCTCCGCGACGGCGTACTCCTCCAGCAAGGTCACGTACTCCCCAGGAGGCAACTCCACTGGGTTCCGGCTTCGCAGGGCCTTATCGATGGCCTCCCGGGCCACCTCCTCCGGCTCCAGGGCGTTGAAGAAGACGCTGTTCCGCTCCGCATAGCCGGAACCGGTGTCGGACATCACCACGGCGGTGAGACTCGCGGTGCTACGGGTGTCGTAGCCGAAGACCCCCAGGGAGTTGGCCACGGCGTACTCCCGGGTGCCCGTCTGCAGGGCTCCAGCCGCGGAAAGCTGCTGATCCAGGGCCAGGGCACAGATGGTGCGCACTCCCTCGGCGCGATCCTCCGGCGTGGCGTTGACGGTCCTGTCGTCGCAGGCATTCAGCCGCTGGTTCGGCTTAGGCGAAGGCAGGGAAACGAAGTCGGGGTTCTCCTCTTGCCTCCGGGCCACGGCGATGGCGGTATCCACCAGCTGGCGCAGTGCGTTAGGGTCCAGGCTGTTGGAGGTGGCCACTCCGATCTTCTTGCCCAGCACCGCCCGGACCCTCACCTCGGCGTTGCTCTCCAGGACGTTCTGGTGGATCGCCGAGTTGGCGTAGCGGGTGAGTCCGGACTCGTTGGCCACCAGCACCACCTCGGTCTGGTCCGCCGTGGAGTAGCGCAGCAGATCGTCCGTTAGCTGTCGTACCTCTTGCTCTCCTATCACGGCGATCCCCCTATCCCATCACGCCGACGCGGACGTTTCTAAAGCGTGCGGCAGCCGCTCCGTGACCCACGTGGGCCACCTGCATCGGCTCGCCCTTACCGCAGTTGGGAACGCCCCACACCGTCCACTCCCGGCAGACGGCGTCGCACCCACCCCAGAACTGGGGGGTTATTCCGGTGTAGGTGGCATTCTTGTACATCTGGCCCAACTTGCCGCCCTTGATCTCCCAGGCGATCTCCGTGCCGAATTGGAAGTTGAGCCGCCGGTCGTCGATGCTCCAGCTCTTGTTGGTCTGCATGAAGATCCCATCGTCGGTGTCGGCGATCAGCTCCTCCAGACTCCATACACCCGGCTCCAGGTTGACGTTGGTCATCCGGATCAGCGGTATCCTGTTCCAGCCGTCGGCCCGCATGGTGCCGTTGCTTCGCTGTCCCAGGACCGACGCCGTCTCCCGCGAGGTGAGGTAGTTGACGAAGAGACCGTTCTGGATGATGGGCACCCGCTGCGCCGGCACCCCCTCATCGTCGTAGCCGAAGCTTCCCAGGCCGCCCGGCACCGTGGCGTCGGCGACGATGTTCACCGCGTCGGAGCCGTACTGGAACTTCCCCAGCTTATCCATGGTCAGGAAGCTGGTTCCAGCGTAGCCGGCCTCGGTGCCCATCACTCGATCCAGCTCGATGGGATGGCCGCAGGACTCGTGCACCTGCAGGGCCATCTGAGTGGGATCCAGAATGACCGTGGTGAGCAGATCCCTTGGACACTGGGGCGCCGAGAGCAGCTGCACCGCCTGCTCCGCGATCACCGGCGCGTTGTCCACCAGCTTCATGTCCAGGACGAACTCGTAGCCCGCCGTACCCTGCTGGCGGCCGAAGCTGTTGGGGTAGGAGCGCTTCTGCACCTCCCCATCGCGAACGGCCGTCGCCTCGAGCCCGGCTCCGGTTTCCACCAACTGCTGCTCCACGTAGCTCCCCTCGGTGCTGGCGAACAGCTTGTCGGTGCGAATGCACTGGATACTGCTCTCGGCCAGGGTGATCCCCTGCACCTGTCGCATGGCCGCGTCGGCCTCCAGCAGCAGTTGGATCCTGTCCTCCATGGAAACGGCAAAGGGGTCGATCTTGACCGGCGTGGTGTAGGTCCCCACCGAGATGACGGGCGGTCCCAGCTTCACGTCGGCCCGTTTCGCCAGGGCGCTGGCCCGGGCGATCCTCACCGCCAGGCCGGCGATGCGATCGGCCTCGGCCGGCTCCAAACGGTGGCTGCTGGCGAACCCCCAGGACCCGTCCGCCAGGGCACGGACGCCGAAGCCCTCCTCCTCGCGGACCAGGAGCGCCTCGACCTTGCCGTTCTTGACCACCACTTCCTCGTTGCGAACCCGCAGCACCCGGACGTCGGCGTAGCTGGCCCCCAGAGCCCTCGCCAGGTCCAAACAGCGAGAAGCCAGGTCTCGCAAAGAGCTGCCTCCCTTCCCAGCGTAGGGGACGCACCGCCGTGTGTCCCTACACAACCTTGACCAACCAATCCGGCCGACTTAGAATTCCAGATACAGGCCGATGTCCAGAAACGGAGATCCGAAATGCCCGTCTACGAGTACTACTGCCCCGATTGTAGCACCAAGTTCGAGAAGTTGACATCGATCAGCAGGGCACACGAGCAACCCCCGTGCCCTAGCTGCCACGGGGGCAATACTCGCAAGCTATTGTCCACTTTCGCTTCCGTCCGGAGTGGCGGTGGCAGCAGCGACGACTACAGTGCGCCCTCGGTATCCTCTTCCTCGGGAGGCGGTTGCGCCGGTTGCAGCGGGGGTAGCTGCTCTACCTGCCATTAGAACGGTCTTGAAGCCCGATGTAGGGCGGGGCCCTGTGCCCCGCCGCCTGGAATGTCAAACGCCCGGGCGGCAGGGTAGAGCACCCTGCCCTACGTTCTGTCAGGTCCCCACAGGAGCCGGCTCCTGCCGCGATTTGGCCGTGCAGGATCTGCCTCCGGAAGCTCGCTCATGACTTGGCTTGCTTGGCGTAATGGAACTCCATTTTCCTTTCGTAGATAGGAGCCACCAGCTTGTCCCGTTTCTGCATGTCCATCTGCAGGCCGGGATGGTTGGCCAGGAGCGCCGGCACCAGTCCCCCTTTCCGGTCCACTGCGGTAGCCAGGGTTTCGGGGTCTCCGATGGCCAGGAAATCATAGGGAGGCACCAGGGGTTGCCCCTGCAGGGTGGCCCCGGTCCGATCCAGAGCCACCACCGAGTTGACCACCACCCGCTGGCCGTTCAGCACGATGGCTTCCGCTCCGGCATTCCGCAGCTCGTTGATGACATCCTGAAGCTCCTCGGGGGCCAACGGGCCGCCTAACACCAACTCGACCCCCGGACCCGAGACCTCAATCAACCCGTTCACCAGCTTAATCCGGTTCAGATCCGAGGCTAGGCTCTGAATGTTGCCCTCGGACTGGCCTCCCTCGTACTGAGCCAACTGGGTGTCCAGGGTATCTATCTCTCTCCTCAACTCCGCGTTGCTCCCCACCAAGCCATTGATGATGGAGGCCTGCTCGGAGCTGGATTCAACCAGGATTTTGTTGACGATGTTGCCCTGAGTTCGGAACTGAACCACCAGGGCGACCCCGAGGAGGAGGCAGACCATAGTAAGGGAGATCTGGGCGGATAGGGTTCTCATGAGAGCTACTGCCCCGTACTACTGGGATGAGCGTAACGGCTGGAGAAGCGCCCGGAGAAGGCCGGGATCTTCAGCTCTTTCGATTGGCTGATCTTCAACTGGATGCTGTACTGCCGCACGTCCTGCTTGAGATTCTGGAGACGAGCCTGAGAGTTCAGCGCATCCTCCATGGAAGGAGGGCCGATGGCAACGATCTTGTAGGGGGGAGACATCCGCGTTTCGTTGACCAGGATGGTGCTCCCGACACAGTAGATGGAGGTGCTGGCTACCACCCGTTCGTCGTCGATGGCTATGGCCTCGGCCCCCACCTGCCACAGTAGGGACACCACATCCCGAAGGTCGTAGTCGTGGATAAGGTAATGCGCGGGGTCTTCTCCCTGGGGGATGGTCTTGACGTTGCTGTCGTCCAGGATCACCTGAACGCCCGGTCCGGTCAAGGCCACCATTCCCGCCAGCATCCGTTGGGACTCCAACTCGGTGTTCAGCCCGGCGAGGGCCGACTTGCGGCTGGCGGCATCCTTCTGGAGGCCTGCCAGCTCCACCCGACGGTCCGCGATGACCTGCTTCAGCTCCTTTTGCTCCGCCTCCAACCGCTGAATGGTCTCCCTGCCCAGCTCTCGTGGATAGTCGGAGGTCACGGGGGCTTTCGCCACGGGCGCCTGCCACTCCATAGAAATGAAAATGCCGAGGACCAGCCCTACCAGCGTCAACCACCGATAGTGGGAGGGCAGGTCGAAGGGCTTGCGTAAGGAGGTCTTTACCTTCTCTACATTCAACCCGGGAACCGAAGTAGGGATCCTGGGGATGTGAGTAGGGGCGGCCCGGTTTGCCATGCGTCGTTCCCTCTCTATGTGCCCACGATTATACCTCAGAGAGCATTCCAGTTGAAGACGTGAAAAAGGTGCTAAGAATCGAAGTAGGGGCACACGACCGTGCGCCCCTACAGGAGGACCCTCTATGGATAACTCTATTACTGGTCCTGAGAGCCCGAATCGACGACCCGGACTATCACCGAGCGACTGGCGCTTTGCAGGCTCACGTTCTGCGACTGGCTGCTCACAGTGACCGTAACCTGGTAGGAGGGCGACCTCGGCACTGTGTCCACTGGCGCCACACTCGCGAACTCCACCACCTTGGTCTCGCCAGGAGACAGCCTGGCGACGGGCACTTGATCGTGAACAGAGAAGTCACCCTTCTGGCTGGTGACTCGGGCCACCACCACCAGCCGGGTTAGCGGCATGGTCCCCTTGTTCTCCACGGCCGCTAGCAGCTTCACTCCCGTCTGTGTGCTCAGGAGAGTCTCTCGCTTCAGGGGTGGATCGAAATCGATGCCGGTCACTTCCACGTCGTAGTCGGGCAGATCGGCAACCGCCGTGGACATAGCGCTACGCTGGATGTCGTCGTTGCGCGCCCCACTGGGATCTTCCACCACCAGGTCACAACCGGCTGTGACCAGGATAAGCACGAACAGGAGAGTTAAGACCGCTGGGCCACGCGCCGCATCCCGTAAACCGGGCATTGGCCCCTCCCAACCAAGACCGGGCTTCACAGCCCCGAACTACCCGGTCTCAAAAAGTGGTCCGCGATGGCTCAAGCATGCCAACAGGCCTTCGGACGCATCATAGTAACCCATGCCGCCGATGTCAAGGCTAGCTCTAAGCGCGGACTGGAGACTGCTATGTTACCATAGGTTCCGCACCCCAGCGGCGCGGCTGGGGTTCCCGAACTGGTCCAATTGAGAACAGAGGAGCGTGGGAAGCGTGAAGATTACCGTTGTGGGGCTGGGTCCGGGCCCTTACACCCTCCTGACCAAGGAAGCCGCCGCTCTCCTGGAGCAGGCCCCCAAAGTGTGGCTCCGGACCTCACGCCATCCCATAGTACAGCAGTTCCCCCCCTCGGTGAAGTGGGAATCGCTAGATTACGTCTACGACCGGTGCGAGTCCTTCGAGAAGCTCTACCAGGAAATCGCCGCCGAGGTGCTCTCCATCGCTCGGAGGGAGGGCGGGATGGTCTACGCCGTCCCGGGCGATCCCACCGTCGCCGAGGACTCCGTCCGGGAGTTGCTGAGACTGGCGAAAACGCAGAAAGCAGAGGTGCAACTGGTCTCGGGTGTCTCCTTCCTGGAGGCTACCCTGGCCGCCGCCCACACCACCTTGAGCGGCAGCCTCCAGCTGCTGGATGCGGCCCACGTGGCCTGGGCGAACCCCCTGATCGACCTGCTGGTGTACCAGATCGAGGACCGGCTGGTGGCCTCGGACGTGAAGCTGGAACTGCTTCGACGCTACCCCGACGACCACCCGGTGCTGCTGGTGACCGCTGCAGGCACAGCCGCACAGCAGAGGGTGCATCAGGTGCACCTCCACGATCTGGATCGGCAACCGGCAGTTGACCACCTGACGGCCCTCTACGTCCCGGCCTCCACACCGGACCGAGCGCTGGGCAGCTTCGATTCCTTCGTGCGCATCGTCCAGCGGCTGCGCGCCCCCGATGGCTGTCCCTGGGATCGACAGCAGACCCATGAGAGCCTCAAGCCCTATGTGGTCGAGGAGGCGTACGAGGTAGTGGAGGCGATCGACAAGGGAGATCCGGCGACCATCAGCGAGGAACTGGGCGATCTGCTCCTCCAGGTGGTGCTTCACGCCCAGGTCGCGCAGGAGGCCGAGGAGTTCGACATCACAGACGTCATCAGCGCCATCGCCGCGAAGATGGTCCGCCGCCATCCCCACGTCTTCGGAGACGTCGCCGTGAGCGGTGCCGAAGAGGTGCTGGTCAACTGGGAGGCGATCAAGAGGACAGAGCGGGAGGAGAAGGAAGAGGGGGAGACCATGTTCGCAGGGATCCCCAAGCACATGCCCGCCCTTCAGGCAGCCCAGGAGATCCAGGGTCGTGCGGCTCGGGTCGGCTTCGACTGGAAGGAGATCCAGCCGGTGCTGGACAAGGTGTGCGAGGAGGTAGAGGAGCTATCCCGAGCCCAGAACGCAGCAGAGCGGCAGGCAGAGCTAGGGGATATCCTATTTGCCCTGGTCAACGTCGCCCGACACCTGGGAGTGAACGCGGAGATGGCGCTGCGATCCTCCAACCAGAAGTTCGTGGAGCGCTTCACCGCCATGGAGAAGCTGGCGGCGAAGCAGGGGGTCGACTTCGCCACCCTGGAACTGGAGCAGCAGGACGCGCTGTGGAACCAGGTGAAGACGGAAGAGAAGAGTGATGAGTCATGAGTGATGAGTAATGAGTGATGACCCGCGACCAGCACTACTCATGACTCATCACTCATCAGGCATGGTTCGCAGATAGAGTGACAGTCTAGTGAAGGCAGCCTCTCTAGATCGTCATGCCCGACCTGATCGGGCATCCAGGGGTCCACGGCGATGCGGAGGAGTGGCCTCACGAGGAGATGGGATGCCTGGACCCCCGCCTTCGCGGGGGTGACGAAGGAGAGGCTGGGGGTGACGTTGGCAATAGACTGTAACTCTACCTACCCGCCCTCGTGAACCATGCCACTCATCACTCGGCCGGGCACGCGCTCTGCGCTTAGGCGGGGCATGCAAACACCAGCCCCTGCTCGTAAAGACGAAATGGCCGTCCCTGACGGTTCCACCAGCCCAGAACTGGCCCATCCCGTCGCCTCGGCCGAGGCGGCCGGCCTCAGGTACGTTCTGGACACTGCCCCCGGCATCCGAAGGAAACGGGCGGGCAAGAACTTCTCCTACATAGAGCCCGATGGCCGGGTGATCCACGATCTGGAGACCCTGCGACGGATCAAGTCACTTGCCATACCCCCGGCCTGGACCGACGTATGGATCTCCCCCGATCCCCACGGACACCTCCAGGCCACCGGGCGGGATGCCAGGGGACGCAAGCAGTACCGCTACCACCCCCGGTGGCGGCAGGTCCGGGACACCGTGAAGTACGACCGCATGGTCGCCTTCGGGGAGGCCCTCCCTAGGATCCGAGAGCGCACCGACCGTGACCTGGCGCTGCCCGGCATGCCCCGGGATAAGGTGCTGGCCGCAGTGGTGCAACTGCTGGAGAAGACCAGGATGCGGGTGGGAAACGAGGAGTACCGCAGGGAGAACGAGTCCTTCGGCCTGACCACCCTTCGGGACGCCCACGTCCACGTGAGCGATTCCACCATGAGGTTCGAGTTCCGGGGCAAGGGAGGCAAGTGTTATCGGGTGAAAGTCACCAACCGGCGGTTGTCTCGGGTGATCAAACACCTCCAGGAGATCCCGGGCTACGAACTGTTCCAGTACCTGGACGAGAACGGTGTACGGCGCACCATCGAGTCCCAGGACGTCAACGACTACCTGAGGAAGATTAGCGGCGGCGACTTCACCGCCAAGGACTTCCGCACCTGGGCCGGAAGCGTCATGGCTGCCAGCGTCCTCCGAACCCTGGAACCCTGCGGCTCCGAGCGGCAGTGCAAGCAGAAGGTATCCTATGCCATCCAGCGGGTGGCTGAGGAGTTGGGCAACACTCCGGCGGTGTGCCGGAAGTGCTACGTCCACCCGACCATCATCGATGCCTACGTCCGAGGCCAGTTGCAGCCGGCCGAAGGCTATAGGGGAGACGGCCGCGCCGGGCAGTTCCCCTGCGGCCTCTCCCGCGAGGAGCAGGCGCTACTGGACTTCCTGCGGGCCTCTTCCTGATGTAAGTCGACGAAGAATGGGCAGGCAACCTCTTCTCGGTGTCGCAACCATCACGCACCGCGGATCGTCCGCAGCAACTCCCCCTCCGGCCCACGGATGATGATCTCCGTCACCAATCGCGGCGAGAGGGCGTGGGTGGCGCATCCCAGGCACGGGTCGTACGCCCTGAAAGCCATCTCCACCATGTTCAACAGTTCCTCCGAGGGCACGCTCTCACTCCCCAGCACACTGGCAGCAGCCTTCTTGACGGAGAGACACATGGCGGCGTAGTTGTTGCCTGTGCCCACGATCAGGTTGACCCTCTGGATGAGGCCTGCAGAGTCCGTCTGATAGTGGTGGATCAGTGTTCCCCGAGGGGCCTCCACCACTCCCACCCCCTCCCGAGGCTCCGCCGCCGGCATGGTCCTTAGAACGCTTCCGGTGATCTCCGGATCCCGGCTCAACTCCAGCATCCGCTCAGCGGCGTACAGCATCTCGATGAGCCTGGCCCAGTGCTGGGCCAGGGTTGCGTGAAGAGGCTTCCCTCCCAATACCGAGTACATCCGCTCGTACTCGGCTTGCGCCATCGGGGTTGCCATCCCTTCGGCCGCATTCAGTCGGGCCAGGGGGGCTACCCGATACACGCCGTTCTCTCGCCCCTCCACGAGCCCCCGCCATCCCACCTTCTTCAGGAAGGGGAACTTCAGGTAGGTCCAGGGCTCGGCATGCTCCGCCAGATACTCCAGATACTGGCTGGCTGGGAACTTCGCGACCTGATCCCCGTCGGGATCGACTATGCGAAGCTGGCCATCGTAGAAGTTGACCAGATTGTTCCCGTCCACCAGCCCCATGTCGTAGCTCTCCAGGCTGTAGGGCTCGCTCAGGATCAGATCCACGTAGCCGCTGTTGGATAGCACCACCTCGTCGAAAAGCCGAAGGGAGAACCTGCTGAACTCGACAGCGTTCGTGGCGATCTGCTCGAGGCGGGCCCGCTCCGCCTCGTCGATGGCCTTGCTAACCCCTCCTGGGATGGCGCAGACGGGGTGAATCGCCTTGCCCCCGATGATGGCAATCGCCTCCTGGCACTCCGCTCGATGCTGAATGACCCTCCTACCCACCTCTACGCCAACCTTCGCTATCACGCCCAGCAGATTCCGCTCCGACGCGGGAGCCTTGGGACCCACGACGAAGTCGGGTCCTCCGAGGGCATAGAAGTGGAGAGCATGGTCGCCGGCGAAGAAGGCGCTGTACAGCAGTTCCCGCAGTTTTCTGGCGGTGCTGGGCGGCTCCACCTGGTAAACCGCATCCACAGCCTTGGCAGAGGCCAGGTGATGGGCCGACTGAGAAACCCCGCAAATCCTGGGAGTTATCCGGGGCATCTCCTCGGCAGGCCGCCCGCGACAGAACTCCTCGAACCCCCGCAGTTCCGGTACCTGGAAGTAGGCGTTCGCCACAGTCCCGTCGTCGTTGAGAAATAACTCGATCCTGCCGTGCCCCTCCAACCGGGTGATGGGATCTATGCTGATCCTCTTCCTCATCTTTCCCTTCTCCCCTCGCCACGCGCGTTGGCCCAGACGCCCGAAAGGGTTCGGGGCTTCACACCCTGACACGTTTCAACAGAGAAGAAGCAAGGCCGAACCGATAGAAGGTGCCCACAGGATCCTGCATCGTGGCAACGGCGGCATCGATCCCCTCCTGATCGCCGGCTTCCAGCACTGAGCCGATGGCACTCACCAGCTTGGCACCCTGGTCGCGCACTCCTGCGGGAGGGCCGTAGCAACC
>JAJZQR010000364.1 GCA_021806765.1 Chloroflexota bacterium
GATCTCCACAAGATCCTCCATCCCGTCGCGGGCGATCCCATCATCTCCCACATCCTGGATGCCGTATCGGCTGCTGCCGTGTCGCGCCCTATAATGGTTGTGGGACACCTGGCCGATCAGGTGCGGGCGGCCGTCGGAGACTCGGTCCGGTACGTAGTGCAGGAGCCCCAGTTGGGGACCGGGCACGCCCTGCAACAGGCCATGAGGGTGCTGGACCCGATCCCTCGCCGGCTGCTCGTCCTCTACGGCGACACCCCTCTGCTTCGTTCGAGCACCCTTTCCCGCATGATCTGCGCCCTCGAGGATGCGGCCGTCGTCATGCTGTCCGCTCACCTACCGAACCCCAGCGGGTATGGTCGGGTCGTCCGGGATGCGGAGGGCCGTGTCCGGGCCGTTGTGGAGGAAGCCGACGCCAGCGAGACGGAAAGGGCGATACACGAGATCAACAGCGGGTTGTACTGCTTCGACGGGCCCTGGCTGGCGGAAAACCTGGGCAGGCTGCGGAAGAGCGCCAAGGGGGAGTACTACCTCACCGACATGGTGGGGATGGCGGTGGCGCAGAGTCGGGAGGTGCTGGCAGTGGAGGCCGAGGATCCGGTCGAGGTCATGGGGGTCAACGATCGGGTGCAGTTGGCGGAGGCGGACAGGGTCGTGAGGGAGCGCATCTGCCACGCCCTGATGCTCCAGGGGGTGACCATCGTCGATCCCTTCAGCACCTACGTCGGCAAGGATGTTACGGTGGGAAGGGACACGGTGATCCAGCCCGGTACCCATCTGAGGGGGCGGACGGCCATCGGGGAGCGGTGCGAGATAGGACCCAACTCGGTGATAGTGGACTCCACCATAGGGAGCGACTGCACCGTGTTCGCCTCGGTGCTGGAGGAGTCTGAGGTGGCCGATCGGGTGAGTGTCGGCCCCTTCTCGCACCTGAGGCCGGGTGCACGTATCGCCTCGGACGTTCGTCTTGGCAACTACGCGGAGGTGAAGAACAGCACCATCGGCGAAGGGGTCCAGATGCACCACTTCAGCTACATGGGGGATGCCGAGGTGGGAGCCGGCACCAACGTGGGGGCCGGCACCATCACCTGCAACTTCGACGGGCGACAGAAGCACCGCACCCGTATCGGCAAGGGGGTGTTCCTGGGCAGCGACACCATGCTCCGCGCTCCGGTGGAACTGGGAGATGGGGCAGTGACGGGAGCCGGTTCGGTGGTGACCAGGGACGTGCCTGCGGGGAAGACAGTGTTCGGCGTGCCGGCGCGGCTGCGGGAGGGCGACAAACCAGAAGAGAGCCCAGATCAAGAGATGAAGGGGCAGGGGGGAGCAGAAAGTGGAGGCTAGGCTGCAGATCTTTTCGGGCAGCTCCAACCCTCAGTTGACCGCCGAGATCGTGGGGTGCCTGGGGGTGCCTGCGGGGCGGGCGACAGTGGGAACCTTCGAGGATGGGGAGACCCGCATCCGGTTGGAGGAGAACGTCCGGGGGTCGGACGTCTTCGTGATCCAGAGCCTTTGCGCGCCCATCGATCACCACATCGTGGAACTGTTGCTGATGATAGATGCAGTACGCAGGTCCTCCGCGTCGAGGGTCACGGCGGTCATTCCTTACATGGCTTATGCCAAACAGGAGAAGAAGACCCAGAGCCGTGAGCCGATCTCGGCGAAGCTGATGGCCAACATCATCACCAGGGCAGGGGCCGACCGCGTCCTCTCGGTGGACCTCCATTCGGCGGCTATCGAGGGTTTCTTCGATATACCGGTCGACCACCTGCGGGCCGGTGGCATCCTGGCCAGCTACTTCGAGAGGCTGGATCTCTCGGACGTGGTCGTGGTATCCCCGGATACCGGCGGCGTGGCTCGGGCTAACGACATCCGAGAGAGGTTGGGCGCGTCTCTTGCCATCATCTATCGCCAGAGGCGGGACCAAGCCAACAGCCATAAACTGGAGATGGTCGGAGAGGTCAAAGGAAAGACCGCCATCATCGTGGATGACATGATCTCTACAGGCAGCACGCTGCTGCTGGCAACAGAGGCGCTTCTCGATCGAGGCGCCTCGGAGGTCTACGCCTGTGCCACCCACGGCGTCTTCGCCGACGACGCCCTCGAGGCTATCGAGCGGTCTCCCATCAAGAAGGTGGTAGTAACCAACACCATTCCCGTCGAGCGGGAAAGTGAGTCGAGCAAGCTGCAGGCGCTGAGTGTTGGCCCCTTGATCGCCGAATCGGTCTTGAGAATTCACAAGGACATTTCCTTGAGCAGTCTATTCAGCTAGAAAGTTGCTGACAGCCAAGTAGAGGATCTATTACACGTGGACGTTTGGATAAGGCTCGGTACGCTGCTGATACTGCTGGTGCTGGTGGCAGGCAGTTCCGCGGCACATGGTGCGCTGCTGAAACTGAACAAGGGGCGGCTCCGCTACCTGGCAGGGGAGGGGATGCCTCGTGCCCGGTTCCTGCTGGGGCTGATGGAGGAGGGATCCACCTGCGAGAGCTCCCTGGCCGCTACCAATGGGGTGGCGCTGGTGCTGAGCGCACTGGTTCTCACCCTGCTGGTGGCAGAGTATACGAGCTTTGTCACGGCCGGTGCCTACGTGGTGGTCGCCGTGGGGCTTCTGGGGTTGCTGTGGGTGCAGCTCGTATCCCGAGCGGTGGGCTCTCTTCACCCGGACGATACCCTCTTGGCGCTACGCGGGCCATTGCGGGTGGTGGACCTGCTGCTGAGGCCGTTGACGCTGCTGTCGCTAGGGCTTATCCACCTCGTTGTCCCCATGGATCGGGAACCGGCGCACAGCATTGCCACGGCGACGGATGAAGAGCTGCGCATGATCGTCGATGCCGCGGAGGAGGAAGGGACCCTCGAGGAAGAAGAGAGGGAGATGATCCACGGTATCTTCGAGATGGGGCAGCGAACGGCGCGGGAGATAATGGTGCCGCGGGTGGATGTGGCGGCGGTGGAGGCGAGTGAGCCGCTTCGGCACGTGCTCGAAACCATCAAGGCCAACGGGCACTCTCGCATACCAATCTACGAAGAGACCATAGACAACATCGTAGGTATCGTCTACGCGAAGGATCTGCTTCGCCACATGGACGGAGGATCCCTGGAGGAACCGGCTCGCACTCTCATTCGGCCACCCCACTTCATCCCCGAGTCCAAGAAGATCGACGAACTGCTCCACGAGATGCAGCAGGACAAGGTGCACATGGCGATCGTGGTGGACGAGTACGGCGGGACCGCGGGGGTTGTCACCATCGAGGACCTGTTGGAGGAGATCGTCGGAGAGATCCAGGACGAGTACGACGTGGAGGAGAAGCCGATCGAGCGGCTGAGCGAGCACGAGGCGATCTTCGATGCCCGGGTCAGCATCCACGACGTCAACGACACCCTTTCGGTGACCCTCGCCGACGGGGAGTACGACACCCTGGGCGGGTTGGTATACGACCGGCTGGGCAAGATCCCCGTGGTGGGAGACAAGACTGAGGTCGATGGTCTGTGCATAACGGTGCTCTCGACCGTCGGGAAGCGGATCAAGAAGGTGAAGATGCGGGTCGAGACAGCAGCGGTGCAGGAGAAGGGTTAGGCTGAGCCCCATGGAATTGGACTCTTCGATCCTGCAACAAATGAAGGAACTGGCGCGGGCCGCAGCCGATCAGGCCTACGTCCCCTACAGCGGCTTCAAGGTGGGAGCAGCGGTACTGGCAGAGGGGGGAGAGCTGTTCGCCGGCTGCAACGTGGAAAACGCCTCCTACTCTCTCACCATCTGCGCTGAGCGGAACGCCCTCTTCCAGGCGGTCGCTCGGGGCCATCGACGGATCCTGGCCGTCGCGGTCTACACCCCGACGGCGGAGCCTTGCTTGCCCTGCGGCGCATGCCGGCAGACCCTGATGGAGTTCGGCCCCGATGCCGATGTGTTCAGCTTTGGCCAGGGGGACGCCGACTTCCACGCACGTTTGTCCGATCTCCTTCCCCACTCCTTCTCGGCCAGGGACCTGGCGTAGGAACTCAGGGCAGAGGGTGAGGCCGATCCCGGAAACCCGCGCTGCACCTCTTCGCGAGGCGTCGCCGCTACCCCCTCCATAGGTGCTATCATTGTAGAGTTGAGCAACGCGGTGGAGGCTGCCCGAAGGTGAAGATCGACATAATCACCCTCTTCCCCGGAATGTTCCGAGGCCCCCTGGAGGAGAGCATCCTGGGGCGGGCGGTAGAGCGGGGGTTGCTGGATATCAAGGTCCACAACCTGCGCGACTTCGCCACCGGCCGGCACAAGGTGGTGGACGACTACACCTTTGGCGGCGGCCCGGGGATGGTGATGAAGCCGGAGCCCATCTTCGCGGCGGTGGAGTCTCTTCGCCGGGAGGGCTCGAGGGTGGTGCTGATGAGCCCGCAGGGGCGGGTGTTTCGCCAGGCCATCGCCGAGGAATTGTCCCGGCAGGAACAGCTGGTGCTGCTGTGCGGTCACTACGAGGGGGTGGACGAGAGGGTGCGCCAGCACCTGGTGGACGACGAGCTTTCTATTGGGGATTACGTCCTCACGGGCGGGGAGCTGGCCGCCATGGTGGTTTGCGACGCCGTGGCACGACTGATCCCCGGGGTGTTGGGGGCCGAGGAGTCCGCTCGGGAAGAGTCCTTCACCAAGGGGCTGTTGGAGTATCCCCACTACACTCGCCCTGCCACTTTCCGGGGGTGGGAGGTTCCCGAAGTGCTGCTCTCGGGGGACCACACTCGGGTAGCGCGTTGGCGGCGCGAGCAAAGCCTTCTGCGCACTCTGCGGCGACGGCCAGAGCTGCTGAAGCCGGAGGACTGGGGGGAGATGCGAAAGCTGGGGTTAGTGTGACCCCTTCGTGTCCGTGACAGGGAGACGGGGCGAGTGGGCGACGAGGCGAAC
>JAJZQR010000365.1 GCA_021806765.1 Chloroflexota bacterium
GGGGGGGGGGTCCAAACGGTTGCCAGCTGCCGGCTGCTGGAGTGCTGACCCCCCTCTCCCCCTGGGAGAGGGTCGGGGTGAGGGCAGGGACGGGGGACGGGGAACGAACAGGACGGACAGGATAGGGTGAGGACGCCGGGAGAGGGGAGCGGAGGGCCGTAGGAGCCGGCTCCTGCCGGCGATCCGTAGGGGGCGGGCGTCTCCGCCGGCCCGCCCCCGGACCTCGCACTAGGAGGGAGGGCACATGTCCGAGATAGCGCAGGTGGCCATCAACGGCGGGGTCAGCGTGGTGCTGGCCTACGTGGTGGTGAGGTGGCTGGGCTCTGATCTGACCCGGCGGGCGGAGGCGGAAAGGGCGGACAAGAGGCTGCTGCTGGAGGTGGTGCAGCGCAACACGGAGGCTCTGACGAGGCTGGTGGACGCGGTGCGGGCCATCGGCGGGAACGGCCGGCTGGTGGCGGCGGAGAAGGGGGATGGGAAGGGTGGCAGAGCTGCGAACTGAGGGCTTCCGGCGGATGGCCGCCGAGCTGGGGACGGGGGTGGTCGGGCAGCCGGTGGAGGAGGAGCACGGGCTGGGGTGGGGCAGCCAGTCGGCGGTGGTGCAGATGACCGACCGGGGGCTGATGTGGTACTCGCCGGCGGGTAACGTGACGCTGTTCCTGCCGGCGGCGGTGGTGCCGGTCCCCCAGGTGGAGCTCGTCGACTTGGTGGGGAAGCTGCCGGTGGAGCCGAAGAACCAGCTGGATCTCCGTGAGCTGGGGGAGATCTCCCTCTTGGTGGTGCACTGGGACGGGTCGGGGACGCCCTTTGCTGAGGGCTACGACCCGGTGGAGGTGTACAAGACGGAGGCTGCGGCCCACATCGCCGCCGACTGGGACGGCGAGGAGCCCGGGGTGCAGGGCGGCTACGGGCTGATGTACCAGGAGCGGGTCTCCAGGGACGGGCGGGTGTGGCTGACGCGGCCCGCCGAGCATGTGGTGTGGGCCTGCCGTGGGGCGAACAGGAGGGCGTACAACGTGGCTGTAGATGCCGGGCCGGGATGGGAAGGCACCGAGGCGCAGGAACGGGCGCTGGTGGCCCGCCTGGACGTTCTGAGGGCCAGATTCGGGGTAGAGCGACGGGCTGTAGCCGGCCACGGCGAGCTGGTGGCCGATGGCAACGCTACGGCGTGCCCGGGCGAGGTTGTGCTGGGGTGGGTGCGGGAGTACCGGGGGGACTGAGTGCTGATAGCTGACAGCTGATAGCTGAGCGCTGAGTGCTGATAGCAGGAGGAGTGGGATGCCTACCGAGTATGCTGGGGTCCTGGCGATACCTTTGATCATCGGGCTGGTGGAGGCGGCGAAGAGGGTCGGGCTGGACACGGTATGGGCGACGCCGGTGGCGATCATGCTGGGGCTGGTGGTTTCCGTGGGGTACGTGGCGGCACAGCAGGTGCCGGGCTCTGAGGTGTGGCTGGACGCCGTGATGTGGGGGCTGGCCTTGGGGCTGAGCGCCAGCGGGCTGTACAGCGGGGCGAAGAAGGCTGTGGAGGGGTAGGAGAGAGTCGTGGGCATCACGTCTGCGGATAGTAGCGCGGAGAACGCTGGAACTACAGGGCCTGGCGGGGTATCATATGACTCCAGGTTGTTCTTGTTGGCGTTCCCCTCGTGGTGTCCTACCGACCGCTGTGGCTAAGGGTGTGGTGTGAGTCAGAGCGTGCCTATCTCTGTCGTCGATCTGTTCTGCGGCGCCGGGGGTCTGACCCACGGTTTCATCTTGGAAGACCTCAGCGTCGTCGCTGGTATCGACCTGGACCCCTCGTGCAAGTACCCCTACGAGAAGAATAACACCGGGGCGAAGTTCGTGCAGGCGGACGTGGAGCGGCTACCTGGAGAGGAGGTAGCCGCTCTGTACTCGGCGAGCAGCGTCAGGGTGCTGGCCGGATGCGCCCCATGCCAGCCGTTCTCCACGTATAGGCAGGGGCACGACGCCTCCAAGGATGGTAGGTGGGGGCTGCTTCTGTCTTTCGGCCGCCTGATCGGAGAGATCCTTCCAGAGATAGCGACGATGGAGAACGTACCGCAGCTGAGTAAGCACTCGGTCTATACCGACTTCGAGAAGACTCTTCGGCGGCTAGGTTACCACGTATCTGCGCACGAGGCGTATTGCCCGGACTATGGGGTGCCCCAGAGGCGGCGCAGGTTGGTGGTTATGGCCTCGAGGCTCGGGCCGATCAGGCTGGAAGACGGCACCTTCGACCCCTCGTCGTACCGGACCGTCCGAACCGCCATCGGCGACCAGCCGGAGGTGCGGGCGGGACAGGGATCGGAAAGTGACCCGCTCCATAAGGCGAGTGGGATGTCCGAGGTGAACCTCCGTCGTATCAGGGCCTCAAAGCCCGGGAAGACGTGGCGTGACTGGGAGGAGAGTTTAGTCGCGGAGTGCCACCGGAGGGAGAACGGGAGGACTTACCCCGGGGTCTACGGCAGGATGGAGTGGGGTGCGCCGGCTCCAACCATCACCACGGAGTGTTATGCTTTTGGGAGTGGCCGATTCGGTCACCCAGAGCAGGATCGGGCGATCTCGTTGCGAGAGGCTGCCCTCCTGCAGACATTCCCGCGAAGCTACGAGTTCGTGGCGCCGGGGGAACCGGTGCATTTCAAGCGGATCGGGAGGCTGGTCGGCAACGCGGTGCCAGTGGACCTGGCACGTGCAATCGCGAGAAGCATAAGAAACCACGTGGAGGCGCACAGTGACCGGTGAAGCTCCCTATCGAATGACGCTCGATCTCAACGTGCTCAATCACTTGGGCATCAACCTCTACAGCAACGCGCCGGCTGTGTTGGCTGAGGTGGTTGCCAACTCTTGGGATGCGGATGCCGAGAACGTCTGGATGGATATCGACGCCGCGACAGGGTTTATCACCATAATGGACGACGGGCAGGGCATGACCCGAGCCGAGGTCAACGACAAGTATCTCTACGTTGGCTACCGTAGGAGGGAGCACGGCGGAGCGGTCACACCGAAGCACGGGCGACCGGTGATGGGACGAAAGGGGATCGGGAAGCTGTCGCTCTTCTCTATCGCCAACGAGATCGAGGTGTACACGACCAGGGACGGGGAGAAGAGCGGCTTCCGGATGTCGGCGGAGAGGATCAGGGAGCAGATCACCAGGGGGGACAGTACCTACACGCCGGATCCCATCGACTGCGGGCCGATGGGGATTAGTCGGGGCACCCAGATCCGCCTGATCGGGCTGAAGAGGCGGCTGACCCAAACCACGGGCGCCCTGACTAGGCGGCTAGCGAGGCGCTTCAGCGTCATCGGTCGCGATAGTTTCCACATGTGGATCAACGGGCAGGAGGTGACGATCGCGGACCGCGGTTACTTCCACAAGATCCAGTATCTGTGGTACTACGGAGAGGATGGCTCGGGGGTGCGGGAGCGCTGCATCAACTGCGAGTACAGCGAGGGGCGTCCGAGTGCCATTCCTGGGACCTGCTACGGCATCCGGGGTTGGATCGGCACGGTACGGGAGTCCGGAGACCTGAAGGAGGACGGAGAGAGCATCAACAAGATCATCCTGATGATCCGGGGAAAGTTGGCTCAGGAGGACATCCTGGAGGAGTTCGGCGAGAGCGGAATGTACAGCAAGTACGTCATCGGGGAGATCCACGCCGACTTCCTGGATGCTGATGAGGAGGACGATATCACCACGAGTAGCAGGCAGAAGATCATCGAGGATGACCGTCGGTACGCTGCTCTGAAAAAAATGCTGGCGCGGGAACTGAAGCACCTGCAGAACTCGTGGACCAACCTCCGAAACGAGGCCGGGGCGAGCAAAGCGTGCGAGATCGCAGCTATAGAGGAGTGGTTCAAGGGACTAACGCCCGACATGAAGAAACGGGCGAAGTCGCTGTTCGGCCGCATCTACCAGATGACGGTGTCGGACGAGCAGCGGCGCCAGTTGTTCAAGTTCGGAGTGCTGGCCTTCGAGAACTTGAAGTACCGGGAGAACTTGGATGCACTGGAAGCGATCTCCGTCGAAAACCTCCCGGCGATCGCGGAGATGTTCACGCAGCAAAACGACATTGAGGCGACGCTGTACCACCAGATCGTGAAGAGCAGGGTGGAGGTCATACGGGCCCTTAGGGAGAAGGTGGAGGAGAACGCCAGGGAGAAGGTGATCCAGGAGCACGTCTTCAAGAACCTTTGGCTCCTTGACCCTTCCTGGGAGAGGGTTGCCGGCACCGAGTACATGGAGCAGCGGGTCGAGACGGAATTCAGGGGGATCAACGCTACTCTGGATCCCGCTGAGAGGGATGGGCGGGTCGACATCAAGTACCGGACCGCGCCGGGCACGCACGTAATCATCGAGCTGAAGAAGGCTGATCGTAGGGTGACCAGCGTTCAACTGGTAGAGCAGGTCGACAAGTATCGCAACGCCCTGAAGAGGATCCTCGCTGAGATCGGCGAACAGGAGCCGCGTATCGAGGTGGTCTGCATCGTCGGTCGGCCGTTGATCGACTGGGATGACCCGGGCGGCAGAGAAGAGTCCGACCGCATGCTGGAAGCGAAGCGCATCCGCGTCGTCTTGTACCAGACACTGATCCAGAACGCGTACAAGGCCTACAGCGAGTTCATCGACAAGGATCGGGAGATCGGCAAGGTCCAGGAACTGATTCGGCGTATCGAGGGGGATCTGCTGAACGACGGGGCTCCCGAGGAGAATGGGGCCTTCACCAGTCAGCCGGTAGGGGCAGAAGCCGTGGGCGTAGCTCAAGGTGCAGAGGAGGGAGATGCGTAGGAGGGGGCGGGTAGTCGGTAGACCACCTCTGGGGGACATCAAGGTGGAGGCCGGCACCGACTCCGCATGGCTCTCCAGCACGCCCGC
>JAJZQR010000366.1 GCA_021806765.1 Chloroflexota bacterium
GTTGGCCGGCTTGCCACCGTTCCGCAGGATGGCGTCGAAGAGGGTCAGGCTGCCTCCACCCGCCCCGATCATCAGGCCCAGACTGCCGGGGAACTCGACGACGCGACCGGCGACACCTCGATAGTCGGCCTTGTCGATGGCCAGAGCCTCCACCTCGAAGGGGGTGGGCGGCTTGGCGTTGTCGTCCCGGTCGGAGATCCCCAGGGCAGCCAGCCGGTCCTTCTGGCGGTACATGGCATCGCCCTCGATCTCGATGTGGGCGTCGGCAGCCACCACCCTGCCGTCGGTGGTCACCACCAGGGGATTCACCTCGGCCAGGATCGCGTCGAAGCCCTCAAAAGCGTTCCAAAGCTTCAGGAAGACCGACTGGGCCGCGGAGTTGATCTTGCCGGAGAGGTTCAATCCGAAGGCCAGCTGACGTGCCTGGAAGGGCTCCATCGGGATCCAGGAGCCCATGCTCACCTTCTTGATGCGGGTCGGGTCCTTCTCGGCCACCTCGTTGATGTCCATACCGCCCGACTCGCTGGCCATCATCAGCCGCCCTTTGGTCCGCTCCTCGTAGGTGGCGGCGACGTACAGCTCCTGGGCGATGGACAGCTTCTCCTCCACCAGCAGCTGCTGGACGGTGTATCCCTTCAGCTGCATCCCCAGCATCTGGCCGGCGACCTCCGCCGCCTGCTGGGGGGTGTCGGCAAAGCGCACGCCTCCGGCCTTGCCTCGGCCGGTAGCCAGAACCTGCACCTTCAGCACCACCGGGCGACCTATCTCCTGGGCCGCCTGGCGTGCCTCCTCGGGGCTCGCCACCAGCTTGCCCTGAGGCAGCGGCACCCCGACAGCCTGCAGTATCCGCTTACTCTCGTACTCGTAGAGCCGCACTAGTCTCCTCCGACCCCCCTTCCCCTGCCCTTCCCCCACTCCGGGGGGAAGGGCAGGGGAGGGGGCGTATTCAGCACTCAGCACTCAGGACGCAGCACTCGCCAGGGCCGCCTCGCCCAGCTCGAAGCCGCGCTTCAGGGCCTTCATGTTCAGTTCTTCCGTGCCCTTGGGGGCGCTGTCCAGTACGGCCTTCTCCATGGCCTCGCGGCTCACCACCGGATCGATACCCACCAGGGCCCCCAGCATCACCACGTTGGCCACCACCCTCTTGGTCAACTCCTCGGTCGCCACGCGTGTCGCCGGGATCTTCAGCACCTTCGAGTACTTGCCCTCCGGCACGCTGGGCACCAGGTCCTCGTCCACGATCAGGACCCCCTCCGGCTTCATGCCCGGCACGTACCTGGTGGCGGACTCCGGAGACATGCAGACCAGCACCTCAGGGCTGACGCACATGGGATAGTCGACCCTCTCGTCCGAGATAACCACGTCGGAGACGCAGGCTCCACCCCGGGACTCCGCACCGTGAGAGTTGGTCTGGGTAGCCTCACTGTCGTTGTATATGGCGGCGGCGCGGGCCAGGATGACCCCACCCAGCACGATGCCTTGACCGCCGAAGCCGCTGATTCGGACCTCTCTTCTGCTAGCCACGGTACGCCTCCCGCTGAGTCTTGGCCAGTTCGTGCAGGGCGCTCACCACCTCGGACCGCTCGGTATCCACGAACTCACCCCACGGCTTCTTGCCCTGCCGATCCTCGGGGCTCATCTTGTCGAACTGCTCCTTGCGGACGAAGGTCTCCTTCATCCACTGCATCATGGCGATGCTGTTGTCGCCCAGCTTGTTGCTGCGACCGTAGAAGGTGGGGCACTGGGAAACGATCTCGACGAAGGAGAAGCCCTTCTTCTGGATCGCCTTCTTGATGAAGTTGATGCTGGGCCTCGGGTTCGTCGTAGTGGAGCGAGCCACGTAGGTCGCGCCGGCCGCGGTCACCAACTCGCACAGGTCGAAGCCGTCCTCCACCAGGCCGTACCGGGAGGTGGCGGAGAGGGAGCCAGCGGGGGTCGTGGGAGAATACTGGCCCCCCGTCATACCGTAGGTGTAGTTGTTCACGCAGATGGCGGTCACGTCGGCGTTGCGGCGGGCGGTCTGGATCAGGTGGTTGCCGCCGATGGCCGAGGTCTCGCCGTCGCCCATGTGGCAGATGACGTTCAGGTCCGGGTTCGCCAGCTTGATGCCGGTGGCGAAGCCCAGAGGGCGGCCGTGGAGGGTGTGCATGTAGTCGTACTTCCAGTAGGTGCACATGCGGCCGGTGCAGCCGCTGCCACCGACCCACACCACGCTGTTGGGGTCCAGCCCCAGTTCGTCGATAGCGATGGCCGTGTAGTACCAGATCTGCCCGATGCCGCATCCCTCACACCAGATGTGGGGATTGCCGGGTGCGCCAAAACGAAAGTACTTTATGGCCGGGTGCTCCAGCACCTCGGGATCTTCGGTTGCGATCACAGGAGCCTCTGCCACTTACATCACCTTCCTTATCTGGTCCAGGATCTCCACCGGCGTGTGCATGGCAACCCCGGGCTTGGAGGACAGGATCACCTCTGTGTCGCTGCCCACGCAGCGCTGCACCTCTCGCGATACCCTGCCCATGTTCATCTCCGCGACGACGATCTTCTTGACGTTCTTGCCGACCCTGGCAATGTACTGATCCGGGAAGGGCCAGATACCGATCAACCGGCTGAAGCCGACCTTCAGACCGTTGGCCCGAGCCTGACGCACGGCCGACTTGACGGAGCGGGCCACCGACCCGAATCCGACCACCAGAACCTCGGCGTCGTCCAGGAAACCGTCCTCGACCCTGGTCAACTTGTCGGCGTTGGCCTCCACCTTGTTCCACAGCCGGCCGACCATCTCCTTCTGGACTTCGTAGGCCTGGGAGGGCGCGCCCTCGGGGGTGCGGGCGAAGCTGGACACCGCCAGGTGGTAGCCCTGGCCGAAGGCGGGCATCGGGGGGACCCACTCCCCCGCTGGCACGGCCCAGGTCTTGTACCCTTCGCCGGGCTTCTCGGTCGGCTTGCGTCGAGGGGTAACCTTCACCTCGGAAGGGATCACCACCTTCTCCCGCAGGTTGGAGAGTATCTCGTCGCCCAGAATGAAGGTGGGCACACGGTACTCCTCGGAGAGGTTGAATGCCTCGACGGTGAGGTCGAACATCTCCTGGGGAGACTCGGGGGCGAGGGCGATGATGGAGTAGTCGCCGTTGCTGCCGTAGCGAACCTGGTAGATGTCACCCTGGGCGCTCTTGGTGGCAATGCCGGTGCCGGGTCCCGCCCGCATCATGTCCACGATGACACAGGGGGTCTCCGTCATGGCGGCGTAGCCTATGTTCTCCTGCATCAGGCAGATGCCGTTGCCGGAGGTTGCAGTCATCGATTTACTGCCGCCCCACACCGAGCCAATGACGATAGTGAGCGAGTCCAACTCGTCGGCGCCCTGCAGGTATATGCCTCCAGCCTGGGGGAGCCGCCTGGCCATGGCCTCGGCAATCTCCGTGGCAGGGCTGATGGGATAACCCGCGAAGAGGTTGCAACCCGCGGCCAGAGCACCCTCGGCGCAGGCCTGCTGGCCCTGCATCAGATGCACACCCGTTAGAAGTCTAGGATTCCCCATTAGACCGTCCCTTCCTCGTTGGCGTTGGGCTTGGCGCCCACGGCGATGGAGAAGTTGCCGCAGTACATCTCGCACAGCTTGCAGCCCGTGCACTTGTCCAGGGCTACGGCCACCGGCGCATACACGCCTCGTTTGTTCAGCTTGGCGTCCTTTGCCAGCACGTGCATGGGACAGTACTCGACGCAGTTGCCGCAGCCCGTGCAGTAGTTGTGGTTGACCGTGATCCGATACCCGGTCTTAGCCTTTGGAGCCACCTTGTTCCTCCTCACTACTACGATGACCAGCATACCCGCCGCGAATTGAGACTCTTGAGATGCGCCACCCCCTGACCCTCACGGGCGAGGAGGCGGCGCAGGGACACGCTAACCAGGAAATTCTCGTCATGCCCGCGAAAGCGGGCATCCAAACGACAGACAAACTGGATTCCCGCTTGCGCGGGAATGACGTGCCGGAACACCACCCGATCTCCGGCCAGCTGCCTACGTCTCTTGAGGACTGGAACCGATCCTATCCAGGGCGAACTCCGCCACGACCCCTCGAACGTGAGCACTGAGAGCGGCTTTCAGAGCCGGAAGGTCTCGGGATTCGAAGGCCTCGAGAATGGCACGATGCTCCTGCACGCTGGCAAGCTGCCGTCGATACCCCCCCTGAGCCGCCAGATTGGTCCTGAAGATGTGCAGATGGACGCTCAGACCGCGGTAGATCTGCAGGAGATGCCGGTTATTGGCCGTGCCGACCACCAGCAAGTGGAACTGGGAGTCTCTCTTGCTGAACTCGGCGTAGTCGAGGCAACAACCTTCCTCATCGAAGAGCTGGGTCATCTCCTCCAGGAGCCGCTGCATCTCCTCCACCTGGCCAGACTCCACCAGGTCGATACCCTCTTCCACAGCCGCCAGCTCGATGAGGCGGCGAGCATCCAGCAGGTCGGCGATGTCCTCCGGGTCCAGCCTCGCCACGAAGTAGCCCTTGCGGGCCACGTCCTCCACCAATCCCTCGGCTGCCAGCCGGTTGAGGGCATCCCGCACCGGGGTCAAGCTCACCCCCAACTGGCGGGCCAACTCCACCACGGGTAGCGAACTGCCGGGGGCCAGCTCACAGGTGACGATCTGGTCTCGAATGGCCTCGTAGACCTTCTCCCCCAGGTCGGGGTAGTTGACGAGCAGAGCGGATTTCGCCATGGGAACGCCTCTGGATCTGAAGCTAGCTACGCAAGGGGTCGAACTACTCGATGCGCGGCGCACCATATCTCATATATTTGGTGCGGGCGCCATGGTATACCGCTGCTGAGTGGCTGTCAAGAAGAAAGACCCCGGGGGGG
>JAJZQR010000367.1 GCA_021806765.1 Chloroflexota bacterium
GGATCCTCCGCTCCTTCTTCAGTCCGGAGCGGACACGAAAGCTCCTTGGTGGGAAGCGGGAAGGGGTGGGGAACGTTCTCGCCGCGACGCTGGGGATCGCCACCCCCTTCTGCTCCTGCTCGGCGGTACCCCTCTTCCTCGGCTTCGTGGAGTCGGGAGTGCCCCTGGGTGTCACCTTTTCCTTCCTGATCGCCTCGCCGATGATCAACGAGGTGGCGGTGGTGATGCTGTTCGGCCTGTTCGGCTGGCAGGTAGCTGGCCTCTACGTCGGCACGGGGCTCATCATAGCCATTCTGGCGGGCTGGGTGATCGGCCGGCTCCACCTGGAGGGGTGGGTCGAGGAGTGGGTCTACCAGGTGAAGGTGGGGGACTCCGGCCTGGAGGAGAGGCTGACCTTCGAGGGCAGGGTAGGCTATGCCACCCAGGCCGTGAAGGAGATCGTGGGGAAGGTGTGGCCCTACGTGATGGCGGGGATCGCCCTGGGGGCCGCGATCCACGGATACGTGCCCGAGGACTTCATGGTGGGGATCATGGGGAAGGATGCCTGGTGGAGCGTTCCCGCCGCCGTCGCCCTGGGGATCCCCATGTACTCCAATGCGGCGGGGATCATTCCCATCGTGCAGGCGCTGATGGAGAAGGGGGCGGCGCTGGGGACGGTGCTGGCCTTCATGATGGCGGTTATCGCCCTCAGCCTGCCGGAGATGATCATCCTGCGGAAGGTGCTGAAGATCCAGCTCATCGCCCTGTTCGTTGGGGTGGTGGGGATCGGCATAGTCATCACCGGATATCTGTTCAACCTGGTGATTTAGGAGGGGAAGCGATGGTCATCAAGATCCTGGGCTCGGGCTGCGCCAACTGCCTGAGGCTGGAGGCGCTGGTGAAGGAGGTAGCCCTGGAGAGGGATCTGGAGGCGACCTTTCAGAAGGTGACCGACTACAAGGACATCGTGTCCTATGGGGTGATGCACACCCCCGGTCTGGTGGTGGACGGCAAGCTGCTGGCGGCGGGCCGCATCCCCTCGAAGCAGGAGATAGCCACCTGGCTCGAGGCTGCCCGGTTGGGCTAGGGGGGGTGGGGTTGGCAAGGACGGAGTATGTCCACACTCGGAGTGGCTCCGCTCCATGTTGTATTGGTAATGGCACTCTCGGCTGCCGTCGTACTCCTGTTGGCTGCCGTCATACTCCTGTCTACCAGAATCAATCAGCCGGGAGAGGGTGCGCGAATCGCGGACATCGGCGGGGACAGCAGGATAGTGGTGACGATAGACGACGGCGCAAAGAAGCTGGGCGGTGTTGGAGTGTGCGTTGGGGCTAGGCTGGGGGCACAGGGTACTCTCGATTCCCGGTGCGATGTTACGGATTACGAACGCGGAGAAGTACGTTTCAATGTGAAGGCCGGAAAGTACTACATCTACTTGGACCTGAGAAGCATGGACGAGTTCAGTCTCGACCCCAAACTTGATAAGAGGAATCTGGAAATCGAAGTACTGCCGCTGTCGACCAACGAGGTCGGATTCATGGTGACTCCCCGGAGATGACGGCACTGCTAGCCGTAGGCAGCATCTCGCACGTGCTCCGGGAGTTCGTGCTATTCGGGGCAGAATACCAGTGGACAACCCTGGTGGTGTCCGCCAGGACATGAACGCTCTGCATAAGAAACAAGAGAACGAAGCAGGGAGGGTCTCACGGGTAGTGAGCCTATGTCTCACAGTTCGTGAGACTGGCCAACGTGGGGAGACTCTCCGTCATGCGATGTCGTGCCGGTTCCGCGTCTGGCTGATCCGTCCTCCTGCAACCGGTCTTCGCGCAGTTGTACGATCTCTGCCCGAAGCGGCGGCCGCCACCCGGTAGCCCTCGTAGGATAGGCCCCGCCTCAGCAGACTGGTCACGCTAGGGTCATCGTCGATCACAAGGATTCGTGGGATCATTGGTTGTGGTTACCTCTGTTCGCTTGCATCCCAAAGAGCACGATCGATGTAGGTGACTCTTACTGCACCTGAAAGAACATGTGGTAGACAGCCCCGCGCCTCACCGGCTCCCCGAGGACCCGATGGCCGTGCTTGATCACCTCCTTGGGCACGTTGGTGACTGCCGGGGGATGGTCCACCACCACCTCCAGGGTCTCCCCCGGCCTCATCTCGGCGATCGCCTGCAGAGTGTAAATGGGTGGGTAGGGGCAACTCTCTCCCCGCAGGTCCAGAATCCGGTCGGCCACGATCTTGGTATCGCTCATGCGGTTACCTTCTCCTCTACGGTTGCCTTCTCGAAAGCAGCGGGGTTCGGGATCGCCATGGCTCCTCGCGACTCCCACCAGGTCACGAAGAGGTACCAACCCGCCAGCAGCGCCAGGGTCGCCAGGATTGCGGCGGGCCACCCGATGGCCCGGAACAGCAGGATCTTGGGCCAGCCCTCCACCAGGGTATGGTACAGCCCCAGGGAGCCCCACGACCAGGCGAGCAGCGTCGCGCCGAAGATGGTACCCAGGCCCGCCATCCACAACTGCACGTAGCCCTCGGCGGAGCGGTACATCCAACCGGTCTCGCACCCGCCGGCGACGACGATGCCTATCCCAAAGAGGATGCCCCCCAGCAGGGCGCCCGGGCTGGCGAACTGTGCCTCCGGGGTGCGGCCGGCGTAGGTGAAGATAGCTATCCCGATGGTGGCCACCATCATGCTGAGGGCAAGAGCCCGGGATAGGTCGGCCTGGCGGGTGATCCACAGCTCTCGAAAGGCCGAGGTGAAGCAGATGCGGCCCCGCTCGATGGCGAAGCCGAAGGCCAGGCCGAAGAGCAGCCAGATCCCCAGTGTCCATCGGCCAGCCACCGCGTAGTAGGCGACCCCGGCTCCCGACAGCGCCAGGAGCACCAGCCCCAGGAGAGGCTGGATACTCTTGCCAGGGGTGCCTTCAGCGAGATCCACCGGCTTGCTCCTGCGGCGCTCGGGCTTGCCCAGGAACACCGGTAGCAGGACGATCTTCGTCCCCAGGTAGGTGCCCAGGAAGAGCCCGGCCATGAAGATCCAGCCGTGGAAGGAGAACTGGGGGATGGCGCTAAAGAAGGATCCCAGGTTGCAGCCCATGGCCAGCCGGGCGCCGAAACCGGCGATGGCACCGCCCACGAAGCCCTGGACCAGCCGGATCCGCCGCCTGGGCATCCGGATCCTGAAGTTGGTGCTGAGGAGCGCTCCGATCAGCGCCCCCACGAACATCCCGATGTTCATCCAGCCGGTGCCCCGATCCCAGGGCATCCCCTCGAGGCCGATCTGCTTGAAGTAGAGCCAATCGCCAGCGTCGATGCCGAAGAGCTGCATCAGCTGGCCGCCCCAGCGGGTGAACTCGGTGGTCACGCCCCAGGGCTTACCCGTGAAGCCAAACTCGAAGATGTACAGAACGGCGATCGCCAGGGTTGCCGCCCCGTATGACCAGTACTCCACGAACACCCTGTTCCTCAGGGTCCGGAGTCGGTCGGCGAAGCCTTCAGGCCGGTGGCTGTAGTCCGCCAGTATCGTCGCCAAGGTAGCCCTCCAATCTAATTCCCGTCACCTACCAACTGATGACCTTGTCGTGCCTGAAGATGAGCCTCACCATCTCGTCGTAGTCGATCTCCTCGTAGTCGGCCACCTTGCCTCGGGCCGCCACGTCCTCTGCAAGAGCGTAGATAGTGCCCTGGAAAGCGGGTATTCGGTCCAGGACGGCATCCTGGAGCAGCAGCAGGCTGGTGGGGTGCTCGGCAGCATGGGTCCGGACGGTCGCCAGCGCCCGCTCGTCGTCCAAGTATCTCAACAGGTGAAGGACTTTCATGGGGATACCTCAGTACACTACCACGGCGTCCGCAGCCAGCAGTTCCCGGTCGATCCGCTCGCGGGCGACCACCTCGACCCCCTCGTGGAGAAGCTGAACGTCGAGACCGTGTCGGGCCACCGATTCGGCCTCGACCCATACCCTCTGCTTCAACCTCAGCAACATGCCCAGATGCTTGCCAGCCTCGCCCCCAGCCACCAGCTCCGGCTTGAGGGGGCCAGCCAGCCACACCCCCGCGTCGACCAGCACCACGGTGACCCGGTTGGTCATGCTCTGTCCCACCGCCATTCGCAGCCCCTCCGCCCCCTTCCGGCTGATCAGTGGAGGGCGCCGAAGGATCACCAGCAGCCCCTTTCCGATATCGTGGTTCCTAGCCAAAGCTCACCACCCGATCCGCCCCGGCCACCATCGCCGCCCACTCGAACTGGCTGCCACCCTGGACTCCCGGCGGCTCGGCCAGCCCTCGCTGCTGGGCGTTGTGGCTGCACCACACCACCAGGGCCCCTCGTTCGGAAAGCGAAGCCAGCTGCGGCGCACTGTATACGCCGTCGTCCATGAGGAAGACACTCACCGCGTGCCCTTGCCCGAGGGACGCCTCGGCCAATCGCAGCACGGTGTGGCAGTCCCGGGATTCGAAGCCGCTGGTGAGGAGTATGGCAAGCCTCATTTGCCGGGAAACCCTCCCATCCGATCCGGACGAATACTTGATATTGTCGCGCTGAATACTAGACAATAGGCGGGATCAATTATAGACCGCCCCGAGTCCGTGTCAAGCCTCTTCGAAGCAAGGAGGCAAACTCTCAGCGCGCTCTAAGCCACCAGGGTTGCGCCCAACCGATCAGCGCATTACAATGACACCAATAATTGTCGAGTTTCCCTATCGACGAACTAAGGTATCTCTGTTGAACCCGCGCCGCCGGCCTCCAATGCCCGAGGACATGAGCAAGGAACGGAGGCGGCTGCTGGCTCGCTTCGGTGCCGAACTGGTGCTCACCCCGGCCATCGAAGGGATGTCGGGGGCGGTCTTCGCGGCCCTCC
>JAJZQR010000044.1 GCA_021806765.1 Chloroflexota bacterium
CACGAGGAGAGGGGACGTCTGGACCCCCGCGCAAGCGGGGGTGACGTTGCATTAAACTGTAACTCCAACTACCCGTCCCCATGAACCATGCCCCTACGGCCTCGGGCTGCCCCCCCCTGTGCTATTATTGAGGTTAGACTAGCAGGGGGTATCGCTTCGTGCAGATCGCCATCATGGGCTTGCCTTTGTCGGGCAAGACCACCGTGTTCAACGCTCTCACCGGTGCTCGCGCCAAGACCGGTGGCTACTCCACTTCTACCGACGCCAACGTGGCCGTCGTCCAGGTGCCCGATCCTCGTCTGGAGGAGCTGGCCAAGATCTTCAAGCCCAAGAAGGTCGTCCACGCCGTGGTGGAGTATGTGGACGCCGGTGGTGTGGTGAAGGGCACCACCAAGGAGGAGGGGATCTCGGGCCGGCTGCTGAATCAGATCAGCAAGGCCGATGCTCTGCTGAACGTGGTTCGGGTGTTCCAGGACGAGTCGGTGCCCCATCCAGAGACCTCGGTAGACCCCGCTCGGGACGTGGCCACCATGGATCTGGAACTTGCCTACTCGGATCTAGCCATTATCGAGCGGCGGATGGAGCGGCTGAAGGAATCCGTCCACAAGGTGAAGGCCCAGGAGCGGGAGGCGGGCGAGCGGGAGATGGAATTGCTGGCCAGGCTCAAGGCTAATCTGGAGAAGGAGATCCCTATCCGCGCCCAGCAGCTTACCGAGGAGGAGCAGCAGTCCATCAAGGCATTCCAGTTCCTCACGGCCAAGCCGCTGCTGCACGTGCTGAACGTGGACGAGGATCAACTCCCCCGAGCCGAGGAGATCCAGGCCGAGGTGAGCCGAGGCTACTCCGTGCCGAAGACGGCCTTCACCACCCTGGCCGGCAAGGTAGAGGCCGAGGTGGCGGAACTGGACCCGGAGGAGAGACGGCAGTTCCTGGAGGCCATGAGGGTCAGCGAGCCGGGGGTGGATCGGGTAATCGCCCTCTCCTACCAGTTGCTGGACTACGCATCCTTCCTCACCGTGGGTCCCGACGAGGTTCGGGCCTGGACGATTCGCCGGAACACTCCCGCTCAGGCGGCGGCAGGGGTTATCCACTCCGACCTGGAGCGAGGCTTCATCCGGGCAGAGGTGGTGAGCTACTCCGACCTGATGAGCGTGGGGGGCAGCATGGCCGAGGCCAGGAAGCACGGGCTTCTGAGGCTGGAGGGAAAGGTCTACCCAGTCCAGGACGGGGACATCATGAACATCCTGTTCAACGTATGATCCAGCGCTGAGTTCTGAGTTCTGGGTTCTGAGTGCTGGGTGCCGATCCCTCAGTCCTCAGTCCTCAGTCCCGGGGTGTTGGAGTGTCCCTAGAATCGCTTTTCAAATCCCCCTTCCCCTCTGGGGAGGGTTGGGGTGAGGGTGAGAGAGTGAAGAAGATCCTCATCAAGGCGGGCGACGTCACCGCGACCGCCGAACTGAACGACACCAAGACGGCGGAGGCCATCTGGTCGGCCCTGCCCATCGAGGCCCGCGCCAGCACCTGGGGGGACGAGATCTACTTCTCCATCCCGGTTCGGTTAGGGACGGAGCGGGGTCAGGAAGTGGTCGAACTGGGAGCCTTGGGCTACTGGGCGCCGGGGACTGCCTTCTGCATATTCTTCGGTCCCACGCCGGCCAGTCGGGGCAACGAGATCCGCCCCGCCAGCGAGGTCACGGTTTTCGGAAAGGTGGAGGGAGACCCGAAGCGATTCCGGAGCGTCCCCTCCGGGGCTCGTATAACTATCGAACAGGCGCCCGCCTGATCTCGATGCGGTGACGGGGAGAAAGGGAGACGCGGAGGAAGACTAAACAGGATGGACAGGATACGCAGGATCAGACGCAACTCTTATCCTGATTATCCTGTCTATCCCGTTCTTCTCGGAACTGTCCCGAAGCGTGCAATCCTGAGGCTGCTGAGCTAGGAGTAGTAACGACTTCAGTCGTTCGCCTCTTGGCCGATAGAAGGAGAACGAACGACTAAAGTCGTTACTTCAGGCTCCCGGCTTCTCTCCGTCTCCTTATCTCCCCGTCGCTCCGTTGCTACTCGACCTCGACCTTGGTGGCCCGGCGGCGAGGCTTCTCCTCGCGCTCCATCCGGCCGATCATGGCGTCCAGAAGGCTGCGCACTGCCAGCATTTGCTCCCGCCGAGCGGCTCTCATGTGCTCCCGGAACTCGCCGGGCACGAGGTCGGTGAGACGCCTTCCCATCATCCCCGGGGTGTTCTCCCGGATCCAGGAAACCAGCTCTGCCGGGCCCTCCAGGCTGATCTTCAGGGTCAACACCTTCTCCTCGTCGTAGTCCAGGTCGACGTCTCTCGTCCTCTTCTCTGCCATGGTGCACCTCCCTCATCACGAGACTGTGCAATCCCCGGGCCTGCATCTTTCGGACTGTTGAGCCACGGAGATACGGGACATGCGGGCCTCCGTGGTGAACTATCCCTCCGGCGGGGCAAACCGAACCTTGAGAGTGTCCTCCTCCAGCTTGGCGCCCTGAATCTCCATCCCCACCAGGGCTCTTGGCAGGACCAGGGTGCGCCTCTGGTTGCCTACCTGGACCACCAGCTCGTCCCCCACTTGCCGCACGTCCAGATTGTCCTTGCTGGCGAAGGCTAGCGGCAGCAGCAGCTGGTAGCCTCGCTCCAGCTTCGCGAAGCCGTAGCTGCGGCCCCGATATAAGACCTCCGTAGGATCGTCCTCGCCGAACAGCTTTGCCCCTACCTCCTCCAGGGCCTCGATGCCCACGATTTCCCGATCCATCAGGGGTACGTAGCGGATGGGTGTCGGGGCGAAGCCCTCCTCCACCATCCGGATATACTTGGCCTGGGAAACCTTCCAGGTGTCGAAGTAGCTGTCGGTTACCAGATCGGGGATCACCCGGTTGCACACCACCAGGTCGCAGGGGTAGTTATACAGATTCAGGTAGGTGGCGGTGCGCATCGCCTCCTTGATCACCATCTTCTCCGCGTTGATCACCAGACGGATCGAGGTCAGGGAGGGGTCTGTCAGCAGCTTCTGCGTCATGTCCAGCTGGCGGAACAGCCCCTCGGCGGCGTCGTACACCTCGTCGCCCGGCATCGGCATGCCGGTCACGGTCTTGACTATCGGTCGGGCTACCTGGACCAGTTTCCGTTGGACTGGGAAGATCTTGTCCATCCACCAGCGGGCGATCTCCGGGAAAGTGAGCAACTCCAGGGTCTCGGCGGTGGGGGCGCAATCCACGACGATGAGGTCGTACTGGCGGCTCTCGTGGAGCCGCACCAGCTGCAGCAGGCTGGCCAGTTCTGTCATCCCCGGTGGCACCGTTAGCTCCTCTGCTACGATGCCGTCGACGCCTCTCCAGGAGAGCAGAGCCTCCAGATACTTCTTGATGGTGCCCCAGTGGTTCTCCACTTCGTGGTAGATATCCACCTCCTGGCCCCAGAGCTTCTCCGTGATGGGGGTGGGCTCCGGTCCGAGGGGCAGATCGAAAGAGTCGGCCAGACTGTGGGCAGCGTCGGTGCTGAGCACAATGGTCCTATATCCCAACCGGGAGGCGTGCAACGCCGTCGCGGCTGCCGTCGTGGTCTTGCCTACGCCTCCTTTTCCGGTGTACAGCAGGATTCTCATGGTCCTAGCCTTTGTCTAACAGGGTATGCGCGTCGAATCGATTATACCACCCGGGAGAGAGTGGGCCCTGTCCATCCGCCGCGCAGGGTGAGTTCGACCGCGCTAAGATCGGACGATCGGACCCTCTCCGTTGCAGGCCGGTGCAGGGCGGGGTATGATTGGATGGTGAAGCAAAATGCAACATTCGACAGCTCCTTCTGGATCAATGCCCATCGTTCGGGGCTGCTGCCGCATGTCTTGGCGAGGTACCACCTCGGGTATCCCCCGGCCGTGGCGGCGGAACTGAAGGAGAGCTTTCCGAGCGGTCAAGAGTTCTGGCGACTGGCACGGGAGGGGGCTGTCGTGGAAGTTGCGCCGAGATCTACACACGTGCAGGGATTTGGTAGTGGCGAGCGAGCCGCCCTAGACGTAGCTCTGGAACACCAGGACTGGATGCTCCTGATGGATGATCAGCGGCCATTCCACGAGGCGGTCCGTCTTGGAATGAAGGTGTTGTGCACCCCCGTACTCGTAGTGGCGTTCTTCGGCGATGGCACCCTGACGGCCCGACAGGCGCTGCTGACTCTCGCCCGGCTGGCCTCGCTACAGACGTTGAGTCCGAACCTGTTGTCGGCTTCCCTCGCTCAGTTGGGGAGGTCGCTGTCGGAGAAGGGAGGGACTGAGGAGAGATGAAGAAGCGAACCGTTTCCGTGCGATTGGACCCTGACGCGGCACGCAGGCTGGAGAGGGCGGCCGGCCTGACCAGGCAGTCGCAGGGCGCCTTCCTCGGGAAGGCTGGGGATGAGATGGCCCATCGAGTCCTGCTCGACTGGGCAGTTGCCCGCTATCGGCGCGGGGAGAGCAGCTTCTCCCAATTGGCCGACGAGACGGGACTGGGCGTCGAGGAGATCATGGCGGCACTGGGCAGCGAGGGCCGGGAGGCCGCCCTCGAGATGTTCCTCGCGAGCTGCAGGACCATCGCCGCGACCCAGAAGAACCCGGAATTCCTACGCCTGGCTCACGAAGCTGTCGCAGCAATGGATTCAGCGCAGGCAGCCTGACCAAAGCACAGGATCCCTCCCAAAGGGGTGCGAGTTGAACGTCAGTCCGAAGGACGGCGATAGTGATGTCTGGCGCAGAATCGAGTTCGAGGAACAGAGCTCATGTGCCGCTGTTGACACAACCCCAGTCTGCTGGTAAGCTACATTCACAAACCAATACTGAGCTATCAAGAGCGGCGCAGCGATGCGCCCGGCAACCTGGCGGCGACCGCCGAGGTGCCCGTCCCCATCCTGGGGAGATAGGCCCGCAAGGGAACCAAGGGTCGCGCACCCCCCCAATGCGCGGGGGTTTTTCGTTGCGCCGCGCTGGATAGCTCCAAGAAAGAGAGGAGCCACAGCATGGCGACAAGCGACAGCTACATCTTCACCTCCGAGTCTGTCTCCGAGGGCCATCCCGACAAGGTCTGCGACTACATCGCGGATTCCATCCTCGACGCCCACCTCGCTACCGATCCTCTCAGCCGTGTGGCGTGCGAGGTCATGGCGAAGAGCAACATCGTGGTCCTTGCTGGAGAGATCACTTCGAGCGTCGGTCTGGACTACGCCTCCATCGTCCGGCAGGCCGTCCGAGATGTGGGCTATGCCGACCCAGGGGAGCCTTTCTGCTCCGATACCCTGTTCGTCCAGCAGTTGATCACCCGACAGCCGCGGGACATTGCCCAAGGTGTCGATAGACAAGGGGATCAAGGTGCTGGGGACCAGGGGATCATGTTCGGCTACGCCACGGACGAGACTCCGGAACTGATGCCCCTGCCGATCCTGCTGGCCCATCGCCTCGCGAGACAGTTGGCGGAGGACCGGAAGAGCGGCAAGTACCCCTGGCTGCGCCCGGATGCCAAGACCCAGGTCTCGGTGCGATATGAAGGTACTCGGCCGGTAGCGGTCACCGACGCGCTTGTATCGACGCAGCACTCTCAGGACACGCCGCAAGAGGGCATCCACAGCTACATCCGAACGGAGCTGTTACCACGGGCCCTCGGAGCCTGGTTCAACTCGGAGATCCGGGTGAGGGTCAACCCGACCGGCAGCTTTGTATCGGGCGGACCTTCCGCCGATTGCGGGCTGACCGGTAGGAAGATCATCGTGGACACTTACGGTGGCGCCTCGCGCCACGGCGGGGGCGCCTTCAGCGGCAAGGATCCGTCGAAGGTGGACCGCAGTGCCGCCTACTTCTGCCGGTACGTTGCCCGTCAGATAGTGAAGCAGGGTCTGGCCAAGAGGGTGGAGATCCAGGTCTCGTACGCCATCGGGGTGGCCCAGCCGGTCTCCATCAAGGTGGATACCTTTGGGACCGGCGACGAGCGAGCCGCGGAGGCTTTCGTGAAGCAGTTCGACTTCCGGCCCGCTGCGATCGTCGAAAGGCTCGGCCTGCTTCGTCCCATCTACAAGCAGACGACCAACTACGGCCATTTCGGGAAGCCCAACCTGCCGTGGGAGCAGTCTCTTCGCGACAAAGTGTGAAACGGCCGAGACATCACACAACATCGCGATGAGCTTGGGAGCAGTGAGCATACCGGCGCCGTCTTTCGAATGGGCCTGGATTGCGGCTTGCTGTTATACGAGGCAGGGCCGCCCAGAGGCCGGCGTAGCCCGTCGCCGGCAGCGGCCCTAGGGGCTTGTCGAGAGAAAGGGACGACCATGCGGAGCATGACCAAGAAAGAACGGATCGATGCCGCCCTGAAGGGGGAGGCGGTCGACTTAGTTCCCATCAGCTTCTGGCGCCACTTCTACCTGCAGGAGCGGGATCCGGGGCTGCTGGCGGATGCCTTGCTCGCTTTCCAGCGAGAGTTCCAGTGGGATTTCGTGAAGGTCAACCCCAGGGCTTCTTACCACACGGAGGCCTGGGGCAACCGCTATCAGTACACCGACGATCCTCACACCCCGCCCACCCGCATGAGCCACGTGGTCCATGACCGGGGGGATTGGTCGAAGATAGGGGTGCTGGACATCTGGAAATCGGATCCTCTGAAGCAGCAGTTGGTGCTACTGGAGTTGATCAAGGAGGGACTGCAGGACGAAAACGTCTACTTCCTTCAGACGGTCTTTTCCCCCCTGGCCGTGGCCTACCGGCTGGCCGGCCATTCTAAGGACCGGCTGGCCCAGGCGATGGAAGGCGAGGTGCAGGAACTCCGCGGGGCCCTGGAGGCGATAACCGAGACTTTCGCCAACTTCGCCAAGGCCTGCATCGACGCGGGCGCCAGCGGCCTCTTCTTCGCTCCCGGCAAGCTGGCCTCCACCGACATGATGACGGAGCAGCAGTACCAGGAGTTTGGGGCCCCTTACGATCTGCAGTTGCTGTCGGTCGTGAAGGATCGTCCCGGATTCAACCTGCTGCACCTCTGCGGCGACAATGTCTTCTTCGACAGGCTGATGAGCTACCCGGTGGATGCCCTGAGCTGGGATGCCACCGTGCACGGCAACCCCAGCCTGCGGGAGGGGAAGGCCAGGTTCGGCAAGATGGTGGTGGGTGGCGTGAGCCACACCCGTACCCTGGAATCGGGGAGCGTCGAGCAGGTGGCGCAGGAGGTGGCTCGGGGAATAGAGGAGACGGACGGCCGGGGTTACCTGATCGCGCCGGGCTGTACCTTTCCCCCCGTTGCCAGGAGAGAGTTGCTGGAGGCGGCTCTGGAGGCCCGAAGCCGGTACGGAAGCGCGTAGGGGCTTGCTCCTGCGGGACGAATACCTCTCAATGTATTATCATTGCTGGAGGTGGAACGAAAGTTTCCACCTCGGCCGTTCGGCTCCTTTGCTGCCGCCGGCACGACGAAGAAGCTGATTGCCGGCCGCTGACGGCCGATAGCTCATCACGGAGGCACCTTCTTGGATTTAGCCGCCATAATATCCAGGGGTGAGTCTGCCCTGCAGGTGGATTGGGCCGTCCTGTCCTCCATGGCCTTCATAGTGGTTGTCACTGCCCTGGCCTTGAGGCTGCTGCGGGTGTCGGTGCGAGGGGTGGCCAGGGGAGTCCTCCAGAGGGACAAGGAGCCTGCCAGGGAGCTAGCCCAGAAGGCCAAGACCCTTTCCCAGGTGGTGGAGACCACCGGCCGGATCGTGATCTTCACCATCGCCATCCTCTCCTTGCTCTCCCTCAGCGGGCTGAATGTCACTCCCCTCCTGGCCAGTGCCGGCATCGCCGGTATCGCCGTCGGCTTCGGTGCCCAGAACCTGATCAAGGACTGGCTGGCCGGTTTCTTCATCCTGCTGGAGAACCAGTACTCCGTGGACGACGTGATCAAGGTTGGGGAGCACTCGGGTCTGGTGGAGAGGCTGGACCTGCGGCGGACGGTGCTGCGGAGCCTGGACGGCTCCGTCATCGTCATCCCCAACGGTGAGGTGCGCGCCGTCACCAACCTGACCAAGGAGTGGTCGCGGGTGGTGATGGACGTGGGGATTTCCTACGAGGCGGACGTGGACCGGGCCCTGGAGGTGCTCCAGCAGGTGGGTGACGATCTACTGGCCGACGAGAAGGTGGGTGAACTGATCCTGGAGCGGCCCGAGGTGCTGGGCGTCGAGGCGCTGGCCCAGTATCAGGTGACCCTCAGGATGCTGGTCAAGACCCTGCCGCTCCAGCAGTGGACCGTGGCTCGGGTGCTGCGGGCCCTGATCAAGAAGAGCTTCGACCGAGAGGGGATCGAGATCCCCTACCCTCATCAGGTCAACATCCTCAAAAGCCCTGCGGATGGCATCGCCGAGGGTGGGTTGGCGACCCTGGTTCGTCAACGGGAGAGGTCGGAGTAGCCACCCAGCCGCACTCCCGATCGATCCAGCAAACGCCGGACGTTGGGGTCCAGCAGGGCCGCCAACTCGGAGTCCCGGCCGGCAGCGTAAGAGGTAGTGGCCGCCAGCTCTTCATCCGGATGGCCCGGGTGGCACATCAGTTCCGTCGTGCCCTCCGGTAGCTGCCGGAGTGCCTCCTGAAGCCCCGCTGCAGAGAAGCCGAGCCCCAGCGCCAGACCCAGGAAGTGATCGGGAGTGGAGAGGCCGGCGCGGCGTGCCCTCAGTCGCAGCATTCTCCCCAGGCCGCTGAGGACCACGGTCTTGAGGTAGGCCACTACACGGGACCTCTTAGGTGTGCCGTTCCTTGAGGCGCCTCCGTAGGGCGGGGGTTTATCCCCCGCCACCCGGGCGGTGATATCGTCATTCCCGCGAAAGCGGGAATCCAGCATCTCGCTTGACCGATGGATCCCCGCTTCCGCGGGGATGACGGATTCAGTATCGGAATTGCGGAATGAAGCACTTGGAGGGCGGAGTGCAAATCTCAGCTCCACAGGGCATCTCATCCCGCTGATCTCGTACCGTTGGGCGAGGCGCACCGCCACGGAGTGGAGCGCCGGGTGGCAGTGGACGTGGTGGTGGGAGTCCAGGTGGCCCGGGTCCAGGCCGGCCCGGATCGCCCGCTCCACCTGGGCGCTCAGTTCGGCCTCCACCTGCCGCAGATCGATCCTCCCCAGGGTTAGACCCAGCAGTAGCCGGTCAACTCTCAGGAATCGGCCCGTCCGGTCGATCAGATCCGGAACCTTCTCCGAGGGAAGGACCGGGGTACCGGCGGTAAGGTTCAGATGAACGCCGACCGCCAGGGTGGGGTGCTCCCTCTTGAGTTGGACGGCATGGTCGAAGGCGGGCATGTTGGCCATCGCCGTGGTGCTGGTGAGGATGCCCTTGAGGTGAGCCTCGACGATGCCCTGGTTGACCCCCTGGCTGATGCCGAAGTCGTCGGCGTTCACGATCAGTAGTGAGTGCAACGTAAATCCTTACCCCTGCTGCCTTGTGGCTGCTCAGTTCGGCATTGTATACTCTCGACACATTACACAGCTAGCCATCCACAAGGAAGCCACCTTGTCCACCAGTAAGCCCTCCAGCTCGATGGCCCAGGCGTTGCGGTTGTACGACGACTATCCCCTGGGCATTCGGGCTTTCGTTCGCACCCGCCACCTGCTCTGTCCGATGCCGGCCATCGAGCGACACGTACCCGCCAGGGGGCGCATCCTGGAACTGGGCTGTGGCCATGGGCTGTTCTCCGCCCTGATGGCCGTGTCCTCGCCGGAGCGCTCCATCATCGGGGTGGACCCTTCTCCCGTCAAGATCGCTATGGCCGCTCGCTTGGCCGGCAAGCTGCCGAACGTGGAGTTCAAGCAGGGGACCATAGACGGCTTCCGAGAGGGAGAGCTGGACGCCGTTGCCATCGTGGACGTGCTCTACCTGTTGCCGCCCCCGGAGAAGGAGAGGGTTCTCCAACGGGTTCGCGATCTGCTGGCGCCAGGGGGACGGCTTGTGCTGAAGACCAACGACACCCACCCGATATGGAAGTATCGGTGGGCCTGGTTCCAGGAGGTGCTGATGACCAGCGTAGGGCTGACCATGGGTGGCAGCCACCTCCATTTCTTTTCCTGCACCGAGACGGCGCGCCTCCTGCACCAGGTGGGCTTCCGTGATGTCCAGGTGGTCCACCTGCCGACCCTGTTGCCCTATCCGCACACCCTTTTCGCCTGCACCAGATGAGCGTTCAGCTCTCGGTGGTGATCCCCGCCTACAACGAGGAGAAGGTCATCGGCACCACCATCTCCAAGGTGGCCTCCTACCTGGAGTCCCGAGGCGAGAACGAGCTGATCGTGGTTGACGACGGCAGCCGCGACGGGACCGCCGAGGTGATCAAGGGGATGATGAGGAAGCACCCTTGCCTCCGGTTGGTGCAGTACGGCAGGAACGGGGGAAAGGGGCGCGCCGTGAAGGAAGGCGTCCTCCACTCCCGAGGGGAGTTCGTTCTCTACACCGATGCCGATCTGGTTTACCCCATCGAAGGGGCAGAGCCCTTCATGGCTGCTCTGGAGGGGGATGCCGAAGTGGCCATCGGTTGCCGCTCCCACCCCGATACCCTCTTCGCCCTGAACCCCCGACACTTCTCCTACATATACCAGCGCTACCTGGTGGGGCGGGCCTACATCTTCATCGCCAACGCTCTGCTGGGGCTGGGAGTCAAGGACACCCAGTGCGGCTTCAAGATGTTCCGGGGCGAGGTGGCTCGAGAGATCTTCAGCCGTACCCGCACCTACGACTTCGCCTTCGACGTGGAGGTGATACACATCGCCCGGCTGTTGGGCTACCGGATCGTGGAGCTACCGGTCTACTTCCTCTATCTGGGGGAGCAGAGCAGCGTGGAGTTGATCCGGGACTCCCTCCGGATGTTCAAGGATCTGCTGGACATCCGCAGCCAGGGGCGCCGAGGCGCCTACTCCACCCCCCACCTGGATCCCATGTAGGTAGGTATCAAGAAGTCTTTGATAGTTCTGGGGACACCCCCAGACCCCGTCAGGCCGCAAACCTGCCAGAGGGCAGCTTTGCGTGCCCTGGACCCGCTTTCTTTGGGGCCAATAGAGCAGAGCCTTCGGTCAGTCACCGGCAGGGGGCGGCGTGATGGCCGTGTAGCTGCCGGCACGCACGATCCCTACCGCTACCACCCTCTTGTCCGCCCTTCGAGTACGACCGTCCACGTCGGTGAGGGTGAAGGCGCCGTTCTCGATCTCGAGGAGCGTAGCGTCGCCAATGCCCCCGACCTGAAGCTTGCCCAATTCCGGGCGGCGGAGCAGCCTGGCAGGGTTCACCGTGACGCAGGGCAGAAGATCCTCGAAGGAGACGCCGAAGGACATGAACTGGGTCATAAGCATCGGCAGGCTGAAGTAGGGATCGGTGAAGGAGAACCTGGTGAGATCGGTGCTCAGGGTGTCCGGTAGGAGGTCCTGTTCGACCGCGGCCTGCATTATCGGGAAGGCCAGGTGATTACGGCCCCTGGCGATGTCCAGAAGGACTCCCCGCTGGCGCGCGGCGAAGGCTTCAGGGATGATCCTGGCGCCCGGCTGCCACTGGATTCCCAGGATACCGTTCTTTCGACTGGTCAGGTAGTGGGAGACCACGTCGCCGGGCCTGAGCATGTTCAGGATCTGCCCCAGCGGTTCTCCCGTGTCTCCTACGTGGATCATGACGGGCAGGCCGGCGGCCTCTCCCGCTTCTAGCAACAGCTTGAGGGCTGGCATGGCCGTATTGCCCGCCACGTAGCTGCTCAGTCTGGCCTTGAAGCCGACAATGGTGTCCGGGTTCCCTCGGGCCATGTCGACGGCTTCCTCCACGTTCAAGCAGGGCAGGAACATGCACTCTCCGATCCGGGTATCGGTCTGCCCCAGGGCGGAGATGTTCAGCCAGGCGAGGATCCGCGTCTTGTTCGCGGCCATGATCGCCTTGAAGACGCCGAAATTGCCGGTCCCGCAGCTGCCGCCGTCGGCCACCGTAGTGGCACCTCGAGCAATGCCCACGAGATCCGGGGTGATGCTCTCGCCGATGCCATCGCAAACGTGGATGTGGTCGTCGATGAGACCGGGGACCACCGTGGCCCCGTCCACCGGCTGCAGCTGTTTGGCCAGAGAGGGGTCGATGTGGGGCTCGATGGCCGTCACCCTGTCCCCGGAGAAAGCGACGTCGAAATACCCTTTGACTCCCGAGGCCGGATCTATGACCTGTCCGCCGGTCAGCAACAGGTCGAACTGCCTGCTCTCCTGCGTCACCTGCACAAGACCTCCTATTGGTTCAATCTCAGTTGAGCTACGGCCCTCTGGTACTCTGGATCGCTGGCGAGCTGGGAGGGATCCTCGACCCGATACCAGGGATTCAGCGCGAAATCCCCCCGACCCTCATCCCAATCCAGCCAGAAACCGTAGACATCGCTGTCGGTCAGCACGAACCCGGAGATGGCCTCCACGCCGTCCGGGAGCATCCTCCCCTCCTGTTGGACCAAGAAGAGGGCGAAGCGATGGATGCCTCGCTCGGCCAAAAGGCGGCGAAGGATGACGGAGGTCGGGGTCGGGGAATCACCGCTCATCGGTAAGTGGACCCCGGTAGCCGCCGTACGTACTGCTCCCTCTGGTCGGGCCGGAAGTGGGTGGTGATGCGGCGGCCGTCCTGGGTCAGGGCGGTGAAGCGGCTGGTGTCCCGATCGTAGAAGCCCAGGCGGCGCTCGTTGGTCTCCCGGTCGACGTAGGTGAAGGCCACCCCGCGGCGGATGGTGTCCCGCGCCCCGCGATCGTACTCCTCCACAGTCTTGTACCCCTCCGGGTGCTTTTGGAAGTGGGCCTGCAACTGGCCCGGGGCCCAGGTGGCCTCGGTAGCGTACTTTTCCCGATCCGAGGGGGAGACCACCGAGGCGGAGGTCGCCGGCGCCGGTGCGCAGGCAAACAGGGCCGGCAAAAGGACCAGGAGCGCGGCGATGACGAGCAGCAGATGCCGGCGAAACATGAGATGTCGACCTCCGGGTCGCGGATTACGCCACTCGCCAGCATACCACAGTCTCTAGCGACTTCCCGTGCGGGCGAAGCCCTGGACGAGTTCTGGCTCTCTTTTCCCCTCCCAGTGGGAGAAGATGACGTTCACACCTCGCTTGTCCGGCCTAACCCTCGATAGGATATCGGCCGTACTTCCTGGTGGCGGTTAGCATCGCCTCGTAGTTCTCGTACTTCGTCCCGGGCATCAGGGTGTTGCCGGAGCAGATCACCGGGCCGCCACCCCGGCCCGCGTGCCGAAGCGCGTACCTGACCTCCGCCTCGACCTCCTCCTGGGTGCCGGCGACCAGGGTGTCGCAGTCCACCCCGCCGAAGAAGGTGACTCTCTCTCCGTACTTCTCCTTCAGGAGCCTCAGGTCCATCCCGATGCGAGGCTGGATCCCCTGCCAACCGTCGATCCCGGCCCCGACCAGGTCATCCAGCAGGGGCCAGGTGTTGCCGTCGGAGTGCTCCAGGAAGAAGAGACCCTTCCGATGGGCCGCCTGCACCGTGGCAACCAGGCCGGGGACCTCCAGCTCTCGGAAGAGGCGGGGGCTCATCAGGGACCCCCGGTTGTCGCAGTAGTCGTTTCCCGCCTGGACGCCGTCGACCCCCATCACCGCTGCAGCCTCGATGTAGGCGATGGATCGCCGTGTATAGAGGGCGACCGCCTTGCGGATGAACTCCGGCTCGGTGACCATCCGCTCCAGGTAGGCGTCCATGCCCAGAACCCCCTCCCAGGGGAAGGTGGCGTCGGGGACCCTGGCGAAGACGAAGTGGGTTCCGCCCAGCTCCTTCACTACCCGCTCGACGGCCTCGAACCGGGAGCTATCCACCTGGACGGGGGTCTCGGGGTCCGGCAGGTCGTCGATGGTCATGGGTGGGGACTCCACTACCGTGGCGTGGCTGCCGCCATCCGGGGAGTAGCGCCAAACCCGCCCCCTTTCGTCTCGCCAGCTGTAGTCGCCCAGCATCTCCGGCTTGCGGTAGCTTCCCCGTCTGGGGGGCATCAGGGGGACCACCACAAAGTCCCACTCGAACTTCCTGGTAAGGCCGATCAGGTCGTGGACGTGGCTCTCCACGATCTCCTCGCGCCGGCCCTCCCAGAGGGCGGAATAGCCCCGCCATCCGGCCCGGTAGAGGGTCTGAACGCCCAGGGCTCGATCGGTGACCTCCCAGTCCACCCCTATCTCGCCGATGGGGACTCGATCGGGCTCTTTGTGCTCTAAGGCGGCGATCATGCGGGACTTTGGCAGCATGGTAGGCTCCTCGTTTTGGGGGACCGGATGTCCTGTAGCGGGTTGCAGCAGCCCTGCCGAGAAAGGGGCGCTGGAGCAAAGTATACCAAGTTAAGAGTTTCGCATACAAAAACAGCTACTCTCTGCTGGCACCACAATTGCGGGTCTGCCCTGCACAACCACCTTCCTCCGAGGGTGTGGAGATTGATGATGCCAGGGCAGTGTCCTAGCGGGTCTTCTTCCCTTCCCCTGGGAGGGGCAGCGGCATGAGCGAGCGGGCTTCGCGACGAGGACGGCGGGATGTTGGGGCGGTGCCGGGGGCCGCCCTTCTCCCTCCGGCAGCTCTCCCGGCTCTCCTATCGCTGCTCATGGAGGAGTACGATGTCATCGCGCCCACCTACAGTCCGGAGGGGCGGAGCATCGTGCTGGAGCGGATAAGCTCCCCCGACCAGGTCGCTACCGGCTACCGCGACTACCAGCGGCCGGGCCACTACACCCTCCAGAAGTCCGGCGACGGTAGGCTGTTCGGCTACGCCAACGGCCCCCACTCCCCCAAGAGCTACCTGCACCCCGGCCGCCTCACCCTATTCATCGGCGAGTGGACCACGGATGGCTTCTCCCTCTCCCCCCGGGCTGAGCCGGAGCGCCCCTACGCATTCTTCGGCATCCATCCCTGCGATTGCTTCGGTATCCTGGTCCTGGACAGAACCTTCCTGCTCAGCGGCAACGTGGATGCACGCTACCGGGCGCGCCGCGAGGGTGCCTTTCTCGCCGTGATCAACTGCACCGAGCCGGGGGACCTCTGCTTCTGCGCCTCCATGGGGACCGGTCCTAGGGTGGAGGAGGGGTACGACCTCAGGCTGACCGAGCTGGACGCGGGGTTTCTGATGGAGCCGGGGACCGACCGAGGGGCGAGCACGCTGGCTCGACTACCGGCGAGGGCGGCGACCTCCGGCGAGATGCAGGAGGCCGATCGGTTGATCCGCGACGCCGTTCCCCGCATGGGACGGACCCTCAACACCCATAACCTGCCCCAGATCCTGCGGTCGGAGCTGGGGCATCCCTACTGGGACACGATGAAGGATTGGTGCGTGGGCTGCACCAACTGCACCATGGTGTGTCCTACCTGCTTCTGCAACGACCTTCGGGACTACGTCGATCTGACCCTGAGGAAGGTTCGTCGAGAGAGGGTCTGGGATTCCTGTTTCACCCGCCAGTTCACCGAGATGCACGGCTGCAACCCGCGAGATGAGCTGAAGCACCGCTATCGCCACTGGTGCGTCCACAAGCTGAGCTACTGGGTGGAGCAGTACGGGGTGTTCGGGTGCGTGGGGTGCGGCCGCTGCATCGCCTGGTGTCCCGTCGGCATCGACATCACCCAGGTGGCCACAACCGTTCGGGGAGAAGAGCCGTGAGGAGGGCCTCCAGATCCGCGGGCAGATCCGGCAGGGTGGCAGGAGCCTCTCGGGACCCCTGGCTTCCGGTGGAGGCCGTGATCCGCGAGATCCGGCGGGAGACCGACGACACCCGTACCTACACCCTCGCCTTCAAGGACCCAGCCCTGCAGCGGGGTTTCAGCTTTCGGCCCGGCCAGTACAACATGGTCGGCTTCCCCGGTCTCGGAGAGGCGGCGATCTCTCTAAGCTCGGACCCCGGCGCCGGCGCCGGCGCCGCCTTCCAGCACACCGTTCGGGAGGCGGGCGGGGTGACCGGCGCCCTGGCGAGGATGCAGCCCGACGACGTGGTGGGCGTCCGGGGGCCTTTCGGCAGACCCTGGCCGATGGAGGAGGCGTCGGGCGGGGATCTGCTGCTGATCGCCGGTGGGACGGGCATGGCGTCGCTGCGCTCGGCCCTGGAGGAGGCGCTCCGGCGCCGCGGGGAGTATGGCGAGATCACCCTCCTATACGGCGCTCGGACGCCCCGGGACCTGCTGTTCACCTCCGACTTCGACCGCTGGTCGGCGCAGCGGGACGTCCAGCTGCTGCTGACGGTGGATCGGGCGGACGGCGAGCCGTGGAAGGGGCACGTGGGCGTCGTGCCTACGCTGCTCCCGGTCGCAAGGCTCGCCCCGGGGAGCAGCGCCGTCTTCCTGTGTGGCCCGGAGGTGATGATGGAGTTCACCCTCATCGATCTCCTGAAGCGGCGTTTCCCCCCGGAGCGCATCTTCCTCTCCATGGAACGGCGGATGCGCTGCGGCGTGGCCCAGTGCGGCCACTGCTTCCTGGGGCCCAAGTTCGTGTGCCAGGCCGGGCCGGTCTTCCGCTACCCCGACCTTCAGGGGCTGTGGGGGGAGGGGGTGTGAGGATGCTCGATCGGTTGAGGGTCTCCCCCAGGCCGAGACTCGCCGTCCACAAGTTCAGCTCCTGCGACGGTTGCCAGCTGTCGATCCTGGACTGCGAGGAGGAGCTGCTGGATCTGGCCGGGGCCGTGGAGATCGTCTACTTCGCCGAGGCGAGCAGCGACCTCGGCTCCGGCCCCTTCGACGTGGCCTTCGTCGAGGGATCGGTCAGCATACCGGAGGAGGTGCGGCGCACCCAGGAGATACGGGCGGCCACGGGCTACCTCGTCGCCTTCGGGGTGTGCGCCACGGCCGGGGGGATCCAGGCCCTTCGCAACCTCGCCGATGGGGAGCGGATGAAGCGGATGGTTTACCCCGATCCCGACCTGGTGGCGATGCTCCCCACCTCCACCCCCCATTCGGCTCACGTGAAGGTGGACTTCGAGATCCAGGGGTGTCCTCCTAACCGGGTGCAGATCCTGGAGGTGGTGGCCCGGCTTCTCCTGGGTGCCCCCCCGCAGCTGGCCACCCACAGCGTGTGTCAGGAGTGCAAGAGGAAGGGAAACGTCTGCGTTCTGGTGGCTCGGGAGCTACCCTGCATGGGGCCGGTTACCCACGATGGATGCGGGGCGTTGTGCCCCAGCTACGACCGGGCCTGCTACGGCTGTTTCGGCCCGATGGACGATCCCAAGCCGGAGCGCTTCTCCAGGGAGTTCGAGCTTCGCGGCCTTCCCGCCGACGAGATCGTCCGCCGCTTTCAGGAGATTACGGCGGGCAAGGAGCCCTTCATCCGAGGGGCGGCGAGGTACATGAGGAAGCCGTCCAAGGGGACCGGACCATGAGTACGAAGCCGGGGGATCGGGAGATCCGGGTGGACTACCTTGCCCGGGTGGAGGGCGAGGGCGGACTGGAGGTGAAGCTTTCCGATGGCCGCATCCTCCGGCTGCAGCTGAACATCTTCGAGCCGCCTCGCCTCTTCGAGGCATTCCTGGTGAGGCGCTCCTACGAGGAACTCCCCGACATGACTGCCCGAATCTGCGGGATTTGCCCCGTCGCGTATCAGATGAGCAGCGTCCACGCTGCCGAGGACGCTTTCGGCCTCCGGGTGGAGGGGCAGCTCAGGAAGCTGCGACGTCTGATGTACTGCGGCGAGTGGATAGAGAGCCACCTGCTCCACGTCTACCTCCTCGCCCTCCCCGATTTCCTCGGCTATCCCAACGTCTTCGCCATGGCCGCGGACCACCCGGAGCTGGTGCAGCGTGGGCTGAGGATGAAGCGGCTGGGAAACGACCTGGTGGCCCTCCTGGGGGGCAGGGAGATCCATCCCGTCTCGGCGGCGGTGGGAGGGTTCAGCCGTGTCCCCACCGAGGAGGAGCTTCGGCGGTTGCTGGACCCGCTGAAACGGGCCAGGGAGGAGGCGATCGAAGCCGTCTCCCATCTGGCCAGGCTGCCGTTGCCCGATCTCAGCCGCGACGTCGAGTTCGTGGCCCTCTCCCACCCGAGTGAGTACGCCATGAACGAGGGCCGGCTGGTCTCCAGCAAGGGGTTGAACGTCGACGTCCGGGAGTTCGAGGAGCAGCTAGAGTGGCGGCAGCTCCCCTACAGCACGGCCCTGCGTTACCTCCTGAAGGGAAGAGGGCCCTACTTCGTGGGACCGCTGGCCCGGGTTAACCTCAACTTCCAGCAGCTCACTTCCGATGCCCGGCGCGCGGCCAGGGACAGCGGCATCCCTTTCCCCAACGCCAACCCCTTCACCAGCATCGTCGCCCGAATGGTGGAGGTGGTCCACGCCTTCGACGAGGCCGCGCAGATCGTCGAGAGCTACCGGCGGCCGGAGCCGCTCCTGAAGGTGGAGCCGAGGGCTGGCCAGGGGTACGCGGTCACCGAGGCCCCGCGGGGTTCCCTCTACCACTCCTACCGGTTCGACGAGCGGGGCATCGTCCAGTGGGCCAACATCATCCCTCCCACGGCCCAGAACCAGGAGCAGATCGAGGCGGACCTGCGGGAGTACCTGCCCCGGCTGCTGGACCTATCCCCAGAGGAAGTCACCCTGCGATGCGAGGTGGCGGTTCGCAACTACGATCCCTGCATCTCCTGCTCCGTGCACTGAGCCCCCTACACGCAGGAGGCCGTCCCGAGTGCGGGTAATCCTGAGGGCGCCGGGATAAGAGTAGTAACGGCTTCAGCCGTTCGTCCCTTTGCCGAGGTAAGGAGACCGAACGACTGAAGTCGTTACTACGACAGGCGCCGCCGATATCGAGGAATCGATGCCTTAGCCGGTGTCGGGGAACGTCCGGCTAAAGCCTCCACTCCTCGACCCGTAGGGGTGGTACTCCGCGACCCGTAAGGGCAGTTCGCGAACCTCCCTACATTACCCGATCAGGTTGTTAACCTTCATTGTGGGTGCGCGTAGCTTCATGAGGTAAGAGGATGCCCTGCGGCGAGGGATCGACGGGCAGGATCAGGGGCGATCCTGCCCTACTGCAAGCGGGCACGGCTCGCGTTTCCGGGCAGCCGCAGGCAAGGAGCGGGCGATGGATAGATTGGTGTAGGGGCGGGCCACCGTGCCCGCCCTGGGACCTCGGACAGTGGCATCACCAGATGTGGCACGAGGGCCGGCAGAGGCGCCGGCCCCTACACGATCTGAGGCTCCCGGCCCGCTCTCTCGGAATCTTGGGGCGCACCCTGGAAGCTAGACTTCTACTGGGAGGAGAACGTCAGGTGATATAATCGCGACTCCGGGTCGGGCTATTTCCAGGTTATACATTCGTATCATCCCTGTCCTGGATCAGTTAGAAGAAAGCGAGGGCCTCAGGATGGCAGAGGTCATGGAGACTCTGGCGGTGCCAGTCGAGCAGCTGTGCGCCATTTGCGACCCCTCCAGGTTACCCTTCGAGACTACCGAGGAGGTAGAGCCGCTGACCGGCACCGTTGGCCAGGGGCGGGCCCTCGACGCCCTCCAGTTCGGTATCGAGATCGGCGACGGCGGCTTCAACGTCTTCATCGTGGGGCCCACCGGCTCCGGCCGCCGAAGCACCGCTCGAAGCTATCTGGAGCGGATAGCCTGCACCCAGCCGGTGCCCGAGGATTGGGTTTACGTGCACAACTTCACCGATCCCTATCGGCCGAAGGCGATCAGCCTGGCCCCGGGCGAGGGGAGCCAGCTGGCGCGCCGGATGGACGAGCTGATCGCCGCCGCTTTGAGGGAGATCCCCAGGGCCTTCGAGAGCGAGAACTACGAGCGGCGCAAGAGCCACGTCCTATCGCGGCTGCAGCAGCGCCAGCAGACCTTGTACAGCCGGGTGGAGGAGGACGCTCGGGAGCGGGGGTTCACCATAGAGATCACCCCCTCGGGCATGGCGGTGGTGCCGGTGGTGGAGGGCCAGAGCGTCTCCCCGGAGCAGTTCGAACAGCTGCCCAAGGAAACCCGGGAAGGGCTGGAGCGGCAGGGGAAAGAGGTCCAGGAGCGGGTGGAGCAGGTGGTACGGCAGGGGCACAAGCTGGAGAAGGAAGGGCAGGAGCGGCTGCGCCAGCTGGAGCGGGAGGTGGCCCTCTTCGCCGTGGGGCACCTTTTCGAGGAGATGCAGCAGCGCTACCAGGAGCAGCCGGCGGTGCTGGAGTACCTGAAGCAGCTTCAGGAGGACATCCCGGAGCACCTGGAGGACTTCCGGGGTGGCAAGAGGGAGGGGCAACCCGTCCCGACTCCCGAGGGCCAGGCGGTCTCCGGCGAGGAGCGGCTGGCTCGCTACCGGGTGAACGTGCTGGTGGACAACAGCGGCATCTGCGGCGCGCCGGTAGTGGAGGAGTACAAGCCGGCTTACTACAACCTGATGGGCCGGATCGAGTACGAGTCCCGCATGGGCCTCATGACCACCGATTTTCGGCAGATCAAGGCGGGCGCCCTCCACAGGGCCAACGGCGGCTACCTGCTGCTGGAAGCCGGAGACCTGCTCACCAGCCCCATGGTCTGGGACTCCCTGAAAAAGGCTCTGCAGACCAGGGAGGCGAGGATCGAGAACATGGGGGAGCAGCTCAGCGCGGTGCCCGCGGCGACCCTGCGTCCCGAGCCGATCCCCCTGCGGGTCAAGGTGGTGTTGCTGGGCAACCCCGCCGTCTACTATCTCCTCTACGGCCAGGACGAGGAGTTCCGGAAGCTGTTCAAGGTGAAGGCCGACTTCGCCCCCGACATGGACCGCCTGGAGCAGAACGTTCTCGGGTACGCCCGCTTCATCAGCCGGCAGGTTCGGGAGCGAGGGCTGCGCCATTTCCATAGGGGCGGGGTGGCGAGGATCGTGGAGCAGGGCTCTCGCCTGGCCGAGGACCAGACCAAGCTGACGGCCCGCTTCTCCGAGATCGCGGACCTGGTCACCGAGTCCAGCTTCTGGGCCGGCAAGAACGGCCACGAGCTGGTGATGGCGGCGGATGTGGACCAGGCAATCGCCCACCGGGAGTATCGATCCAGCCAGTCCTCGGAGCGGATCCGGCAGATGATCGAGGACGGGATCATAATGATCGACGTGGGGGGATCGGAGGAGGGCCAGATTAACGGCCTCTCCGTGGCGCAGATGGGCGACTACTCCTTCGGCACCCCCTCGCGCATCACCGCCCGTACCTCTCCCGGCAGCGGCGGGCTGGTCGACATCGAGCGGGAGATCAACCTCTCAGGCCCATTGCACTCCAAGGGGGTGATGATCCTCACGGGCTATCTCTCCGGCAAGTACGCCCGGGACTATCCCCTGGCCCTCTCGGCCACCCTCACCTTCGAGCAGATGTACAACGAGGTGGACGGGGACAGCGCCTCCTCCGCCGAGCTGTACGCCCTCCTCTCCTCCCTGTCGGGACTGCCCCTGAGACAGGGCATCGCGGTAACCGGTTCGGTGAACCAGCGGGGCCAGGTGCAGGCCGTGGGGGGTGTGACCGAGAAGGTGGAGGGCTTCTTCGAGGTGTGCAAGGCGAAGGGGCTGACCGGCGAGCAGGGTGTGGTGTTGCCGGCGACGAACGTGCGGAACCTGATGCTGAAGGAGGAGATCCTCCAGGCCGTGCGGGCGGGAAGGTTCCACCTCTGGTCGGCCCGGACCATAGACGAGGGGATCGAGCTGTTGACGGGCGTCCCGGCGGGTTCGAAGGGCGAGGACGGACGCTATCCCGTGGGCACCGTCCACCAGTTGGTGGACACCAGGCTGCGGCAGTACGCCCAGCGGCTTAGGGAGTTCGGCGTCGACGGAGCCGTCCAGTCTGAGAAGACAGGGTGACCTCTCACGAGGGATGAAGGGAGCAAGCGCTCCGACACGGAGACTCCGATGTCGAGGGAGTCGAGGCTTTAGCCGGTGCCCATGGCCGCGTCCGGCTGAAGCCTCGATTCCTCGACCTCAAAGACAGTGTGGCGTGGAGCTAGGCCGCTTCGGGCCGGTCCAGCTCGTCGATCATCTGGTGGTAGTGCTCGTGAACGCCGGGGCCGATGTGCTCGGCCTCGATCCGGTCGAACTCGGCGATCAACCTCTGCTGCTCCGCATCCGAGAGCACCTGGTTCGCCATGGGGAAGAGGATATCGTCCTCCTTCCGGATGTGCTGGGCCAGGAGGCTGGCGTAGGCTCGGGCGTTCTCAGCCAGAGGCCGCCGGGCCGTTTCGTCGCCCCGCTTGTATGCCTCCAGGGCCTCGCCCATGGCCCTGATGTAGCCCCGCCCCTCGTTGTGCTCTGCCAGCATCACCCCGATGGGGCCTCGCTCCACGGGGACCCCCGCCTTCGCCATGGCCGGGAAGAGGGCGGTCTCCTCCTTGCCGTGATGGCACTTGTCGGCGAAGTTTCGCAGGAAGTCGAGGGAGTCCTCGAAGATCTGGGCCGGGACAGCCTCCCCGGCGTCCAGGCGATCCGCGGACCTCTCCAACACCTTCAGCACCCGCTCCACGGCCCGGTGCTCGTTCATCAGCACTTCACTGGCTTGCATGCTCCTACCTCCCTGAGCGTGAGTTTCGCTCGTTGTTGTCAGAAATAACTATAACAGAGGGATGTGGGGAGCGCTGCGACTTAAGTCACACGCTCTGAGTTACAATGGGCAATCTGGGAGAAATGGGCGAGACTGTGGGAGGGGAACTCGTGACTGATGATCTTCGCAACAGGATAGGCGCGGCTCTGCAGGCCCTGGGTGTTGCCGGCTATAGAGATACCACCGATGCCAGAACCAGGCCGCAGTGGAGGGTATCCTTCGCATCCCACGGCAAGATGAAGGGGGAAACCAGATACCTTCAGGTATTCGTTCCTGTCGACGCCGATCTGGTTCAGGTCAACTGCACTGTGGAGGCGCCGGCCCTGGACACCATGCCGGCGACGCAGATCCAGAACTCCATGGAGGGGATTGCCGGGGAGTACGTCCCGGAGGGACAACAGTGGGAGAAGATCCTCGCCGATCTTGGCGTCGATCCTCGTGACGTCGACGGCTGGGACGCGTCGGTGGCTCCGCACTCCGGGATAAACCACCGGATGGTGCTGGCCCGCATCACTATTCCCCTGGCAGATCTCTCCAACCGGTCGCTGGAGTTAGCGACAAGGATCGGATACCGCCTGGCGCAGGATGCCCGATCAGCCGTGACCGCACGTTGGAAGGCGTCGCGGAAGGCGAAGTGATCATCCTTACTCGACTCGCCGCCCCCTCCGTAAACTTTAGCTGCATCACCCGCAGGTGGGTGTCTTCTGGCGCAGTAGAGCTGCCCAAGTAACTGTGGCCATAGTCCAAATAACTAAGCACATGGCCCAAGATAGTCTGCCCTTCGTCACCCCCGCGAAAGCGGAGGTCCAGGCCGCCACTGCGCGGCAAGCACCCTGGATGCCCGCTTTCGCGGGCATGACGATCTGGTTGTGCACCCGATCTCAGGCCAGATGCTTAGGGTTCGTTTTTCCCCACGAGGCCGGGTGTTGACGCTGCTGCGAGAGAATCGTTCGCTGCTCACCTAACCGTGATTTACCTAATCGCGATTTACCTAAGCACGAATAGGTAGTTTATGCTTAGGTAACTGGCGCTGCGCAAGTCGTTAGCAGGAGGCAGGCAAGTTGCCCGCCTCTACTGATCTCCGATAGGCTGATGCCGTCAGGAGTTCGAAATCAACTGCTCCAGGAGAGCCGCTTTGAGCTTGAGCGCGTGGTACCGGTCTCTGGAGCTAGAAGTGCTCACAATCCGCCGCAGCTCGTCCTCGATCTCGAAGAGGGCTCCGTACCGCTGCGCGCAACAGGTAAGCAGTGACTTCGGGTCCGCGCTCCTCGCGCCGAAGTAGCCGAGGTCTTCGAGCCCCTCCACTTCCTTGACCATGCACTGGAAGACCTGCTCGATCTCGGTGGGAGGGCGGCCGAGCCCCTCGTCCACCACGTCGAAGTAAATCTTGAGGGCCGCGAGGGAAGCTAAGGTGGGTCCGTCGAACTCTGCCTGAAGGACTTTGCCCAGATACTCCAGGTCGTAGAGGTCACGAGCCTTCCGGCGTCGCCAGAAGGCCGCGATCTTCTCGGCGGCGATCTCTCGAAGATCGAGAACCGGCAGGGGAGAGCGAACGAACTCCTCACTCAGTCCACGATCGAGGAACTGGAAGGGCTGTGGTTTCAGTGTCACCGGGGGTAGCCACGGGACCTGGGCGCAGACGCTTACCGCTGCCGGCTCATCAGATGCACAATGTACTCCTGGGCAACGTCGAGAAGGGCTACCTCACGATCGACCTTGTAAGCGTCCATGTGGCGTCGCAGATAGCCTTCGGAGATCACGCGACTGCCCCGGTATCGTAGACCCTCCAGCGGGGGGAGAAGGTTCCGTCGGTACCACGGTGGCCCGTGTAAAAGGGCCCACGGCCCGGGTGACCGAGGGCGGCAACGGCCTTAGCGTGATCCGCGGCCCCGCAGACCTCAGCCAGATAGCCAGCCCTAGCCCACGTGCTGCTCCCGCGATCTCTAAGGACCGCGCTAATCTCTTCAGGGGCTGCATCGGAAAGCACACGTCGCAACCAGCCCTGGGCCGAATCCAGCTTGAGGCGCGGCGCCAACTGGGCTACTTCGACGAAGAGCTCCGCCGCCGTTGGCACCGGAAGCCCGGAGACCTTATTGCTTGCCGGAGCTGGTTCCGTCGAGAGAACCTCGTAGACGGATTTGAGGCGCGCAGGGGCGCGGAAGTCCGGGGTCGTGACTACTATGTGTCTGCTGGGGGCACGCTGAGCATATCCCAGCAGCCACGCGGCCGAGGTCGCACCCACGTGAAACTTGTCGGGCCATCGTTCGAGTTCCGCCCGAAGGACGAGCCACGGATCACCTGAAGGATAGGGACCGGCGGCGGCACCGGGAATGAACTCGTATTTTCCCCTCACTCCAATCGGTCGCAGCCAGCCGAGGCGAACAAGGGTCGCGATGGCATGACGAGCTGCTGCTCGGCTGACGGGGCGAAGGTACTGAACGTCGTCCACGCTTACCAGCTTCTTTTGTTCTAGTTCTAAGAATTGGACGATGGCGGCGAGCCACCTAGGGATGTAGCGGGTGTCGGCGTCGTTCATGTCCACTTCACCTCCTAGCGGAAGGGTACACCGAAACGGACAGGTTGGCAATGCTACACGCTCCGCATACAAATAGTATGCGCTAGATGCTGCACTGACAACACGCGAGCGGCCGTCCGCTCCTCCTACTCACCTTTCGCGCTGGAAGCGCCGGCAGCTTCACGTCCTTGGCTCTTGGGCGTGCCAAATGTGGCCTGTTCTCCGTGGTGACTCGTCCGCGTTGAACGCCGGTCTTGAAGTCCGCCACTCGGGTCCCTGCATGGGTTAGCTGGCGGTCCGACCCTTGCGGATCCTGGCGTCGATGGCCGCGAAGTCCTTGCCCTTCGGCATAATGAACAAACACATTCCTCCGCTACGGGCTTCCCATACCGCCCCGATATCGCGCTTCTCGCCAGAGTCCTCGTTGCTCCAGCGGTCCTCGCCTTTGTACTCCACGACCAGATACCTTCCGTCCTCCAGTAAACTCACGAATGGGGATCACCTCCATGAACCCCATCGCAAGTTCCGTGGCTCTGTGTCTTCAACCTACCACAAGCTCACCTCACTCTCTTGGAACTGGAGTTGCCACCGCTTGACAGCGTACGGCATATTGTCGTACGCTGTCAGCAGCATCGAGTCTTCGGGCGCATGGGAGCATAAAGATGGCCATGAGGAGAGGTACAACTTCATCGTCGGCAAGGACGGACCGAATAGAGGCGCGAGTCTCGAAGGAACAGAAGGAGCTTTGGACTTGGGCAGCGGATCTCGAAGGGTGCAGCTTCACTGATTTCGTTGTGCGTGCCCTTCAGACGGCGACCGAGCAGGCCGTTCAGAGACATCAGATCATGCGGCTGAGCGCCCAGGACACGCAGGCATTTGTCGATGCCATCGAGAACCCGCGAGAGCCCTCCGAGAGGATGCGCCGATACGCCAGGCGGGAGCGCGAGTTAGTAAGTGAGCAGTAGCGAGGCACGATACCGCGTCGAGCCCTTCCACGATCACCATCACCGCGAGGGTTTCAACTGCGGCATCGTGGAGCTCGATCGCTACTTCTATACGCAGGCGAACCAGGAACGGCGCCGCTCGGTGTCCATGCCCTACGTCATGGTGGACGCCGAATCGGGAGAGGTGATCGGCTACTACACCCTCTCCTCCCTCTCTATACTGCCCCAGAACCTTGCGGCCGAGGAGGCTCGCCAGTTGCCGCGCTACCCGGCCTATCCGGCGATCCTCATCGGGCGTCTGGCAATCCATCGGGATCACCAGGGCAAGGGTCACGGCGGCGACCTCCTGATGAACGCTCTGCGTCAGTGCTACCAGCTAAGCCGGCAGATCGGAGTCCTCGCCGTCGTCGTGGATGCCAAGGATGACAGCGCACGGGCTTTCTACGAGGCCTTCGAGTTCCGGCGCTTTCGGGATGAGCCGTACCGGCTCTACATACCGGTGAAAGAAGTTGCCCGCCTCTACTGATCTCCGATCCGAAGCAACGTAGGTTCCCAAAGTCATTTGGGCTGGGGGCCTCCATTTCGGCCCTTTATTGCCAGAGTTTTTTGGACCCGTTTCCGAAGCTAATTGGACTGGCCTACTGGCTGTCGGAGTTAATTGGACTGGCCTACCAGGCCGACTGCTCGCAAAGATAATTGGACTGGACTATACGGGTGCTATTGCCGGAGATATTTGGACTGCCCTACTCCTGCGCAGTTGCCAGAGAAGATTGGACTGTCCTAGCCATCCAACTCGCTACCGAGATAGGTAACTTCTCAATAACTCAGGGCCGGCCCCGGCCGAGTTCTTGCATACGGGGGCCAGTGGACAGATCTGAACATCCTGGCCCTGGCCCTAGTACGCTGACACGGTAGACTTGTCGCCCTGGAATC